>DASXCX010000017.1:0-8647 GCA_036490955.1 Allostellaceae bacterium
CCGGCTATTACGAACCGTTGCTGCAGGGTGCGCGGCAGCGCGGCGGCAAATATCAAACGCCGCTGCTGAAGCGACCGCCGGATCTGGTGATGGTCGATCTCGGCCGCTTCCGTCCGGCGTGGCACGGCGAACGCATCGCCGGCCGCGTCGCTGCCGGCAGTCTCGTGCCGTATCCCAGCCGCGCCGAGATCGAGCATGGTGCGCTCGATGCCGATCGGCTCGCGCTCTTTTGGGTCGATGATCCGGTCGACGCCTTCTTCCTGCAGGTGCAAGGATCGGGACGTGTCGCTCTGCCGAACGGGACGCAGATACGGCTCGGCTATGACGGGCAGAACGGCCAAGTTTATGTCGCCATCGGCAAGAAACTGGTCGAGCGCGGTGCGGTTGCCGCCGATCAGGTGTCGCTGCAATCGATCCGCACCTGGATCAAAGCCCACCCCGATCAAGCGAATGCGCTGATGGACGAAAATCCGTCCTATGTCTTTTTTCGCGAGCTTCCGGGCGACGGGCCGCTTGGCAGCGAGGGCGTGGTACTGACGGCTGGGCGAAGCCTCGCGGTCGACCGCAATTTCATCCCGCTCGGCGCCCCGGTTTATCTCGTGGCCGACGGCGGCGCCGCATCGCCACTGCAACAATTAATGGTTGCACAGGATACGGGCGGTGCGATCAACGGACCGGTGCGCGGTGATGTGTTCTGGGGTTTTGGCTCGGATGCCGAGACGCGCGCCGGCACCATGCGCGCCAGGGGTAAATACTATTTGCTTTTACCAAAAGACGTAATGCTCCCCGGAGCGCCCGCTTTGTCGTAAGATGCGGCTGCCGATGACTTGGCAGGCTGGGACGGAACGTTATCCCCAGGGATGGTCGAGCGTTTTATCCCTTAGAACCTGAGCGGAAAATGGGACCGCCGTGCTTGCCGCGTCCGCTTTTTGGAGGAACCAGATGAGTCGCAAAGCGAATCTTGTTCGATCAGGGCTTGCCCTCGCGGCGTGTTCGTTCGCCGCTGCTGGCATATCGGGCCCGGCCGCGGCACGGGT
Organism: Allostellaceae bacterium; assembly: GCA_036490955.1. GTDB lineage: Bacteria > Pseudomonadota > Alphaproteobacteria > ATCC43930 > CGMCC-115725 > CAIKMD01. The sequence continues at coordinate 1,038 of DASXCX010000017.1, forward strand.
GGTTGTTGGGTTCGGTTTTGGGGTGCCGGTCGTGCCGGCGCCGTGGTATTACGCGCCGCCGCCGGTGGTTTATGCCCCGCCCCCGGTCGTTTACGCACCGCCGCCGGTCGCGGTGGCGCCGCAGCCCGCCTATGTCAGCCAACCCAATCAAAATTGGTACTATTGTGACAACCCGCGCGGCTACTATCCCTATGTTGCCTCCTGCGCCAACGGCTGGCGGCAAGTGCCGTCCCAACCGAACATCGCCCCGCCGCACTGATTCATGGTACGCGGCGAAGAAAAACTCTGAAAAACCCTGCGAGGAGAAATTTCGGTGAAGCGAATGAGAACGACAATGCTGGTCAGCCTTGCCGCGCTGACGGCTCTAAGCAGCTGCGCCGCGCCACCGCTCGGCCCGACGGTTGCCGTAATGCCAGGTCCCAATAAGCCCTTCGACGTCTTCCAAACCGATCAGGCCGTCTGCCGCCAATTCGCCGAGCAGCAAGTCGGTGGTCCGGAAGCGGCGAACCAGAGCGGCACCAACCAGGCGCTGATCGGCGCCGGTGTTGGCACGCTGCTCGGCGCGGGTCTGGGCGCGGCGATCGGCGCAGCGGGCGGCAACGCCGGTGCGGGCGCGGCGATCGGCGCCGGCGCGGGCGCGCTCGGCGGCACGGCGATCGGCGCCTCGAATGCGCAGTCGACGCAATATAGCCTGCAGCAACGCTACGATATCGCCTATCAGCAATGCATGTATTCGCGCGGCAATCAGGTGCCGGGTTACGTCGCGCCGGGACCGGCTTACGGAGCACCTCCGCCGCCCCCGCCGCCGGGCTACTATCCGCCCCCGCCGCCACCCCCGCCGCCGGGTTATCGCTGATCGTCTCGGATTGAGCGGCGACTCGTCGCTGCGGTTGCTTTCGGAAAACGGCTCGACCATGCTTTGATTCATGGCCGAGCCGTTTCGCGTTGCGCTTTTTGTTACTTGCCTCGTCGATCTCTTCCGTCCCAGCGTCGGTTTTGCCGCGGTGAAGCTGCTGGAGGACGCGGGCTGCGTCGTCGAGGTGCCGGAAGGGCAAAGTTGCTGCGGTCAGCCCGGCTATAATTCCGGTGATCGCGCCGATGCTCAGGAGATCGCGCGTCGGGTGATCGCGACTTTCAGCCGCTACGATTATGTAGTCGTGCCGTCGGGCTCCTGCGGCGGCATGATCAAGACGCATTACCCGGCGCTCTTCGCCGACGATCCGGTCATGGCCGAGCAGGCGAAAGCGCTCGCCGCACGCACCTACGAGCTGATCTCCTTCCTTGCCGATGTGCTGAAGCGCGATCGGGTCGCGGCACACTATGCCGGTACCGTCACCTATCACGATGCCTGTTCCGGGCTGCGCGAGCTCGGCGTGAAGGATCAGCCGCGTCGATTGCTGCAGAGTGTCGCCGGACTGACGCTCAAGGAGATGGCGGCGCCGGAAGTGTGTTGCGGTTTCGGCGGCACGTTCTGCGTCAAATATCCCGAGATATCGGACAAGATGGTCTCGGACAAAGCGATCGATATCGCCGCAACCGGCGCCGATACGCTGCTTTGCGGCGACATGGGCTGCCTGCTCAATATGGCGGGCAAGCTTGCGCGCCTCGGCAAGCCGGTCGCCGTCCGTCACGTCGCCGAAGTGCTGGCCGATATGACGGACCGGACGCCGCCCATCGGGATGCCGGATAAAAGCTGATGGAGCCGACCAGCCACGCTTTCAAGGCGAATGCGCATCGCGCGCTGGGCGACACCAATCTCCAACGCGCGATGACCATGATGCGCACCGGCTTTCCGGAGAAGCGCGCGCAAGCGATCGCCCGCTTGCCGGAATTTGAAGCGCTGCGCGACGAGGGAATCGCGATCAAGAATCACGTGATCGCGCATCTCGATTTCTATCTCGAGCGCTTCGAGCAGAATGTCGTCGCCAATGGCGGCAAGGTGCATTGGTGCCGCACGGCCGAAGAAGCCCGCACCACCGTGCTCGGCCTTTGCCGCGCACTCGATGCGAAGACCGTCACGAAGGGTAAATCGATGATCGGCGAAGAGATCGCGATCAACGATTTCCTCGAGAAGCACGGCATCACGCCGGTCGAGACGGATCTCGGCGAATATATCGTGCAGATCCGCCATGAGCCGCCGAGCCACATCATCGCGCCGGCGGTGCATCTGGTGAAGGAACAGGTCGCCGACAGCTTCCGCGCCACGCACACGCATCTGCCGCATGATCGAATCCTCGAAGAACCGCGCGTGATGACCGATGAGGCGCGCGGCGTGCTGCGCGAGAAATTTCTTGCGGCCGATGTCGGCATCACGGGCGCGAATTTCCTCATCGCCGAAACCGGCTCGTCGATCATCGTCACGAACGAAGGCAACGGCGACCTGACGCAAATCCTGCCCAAGGCGCATATCGTTTTGGCCAGTCTCGAAAAGGTCGTCCCGACGCTCGAAGATGCAACGACTCTCCTGCGCCTCTTGGCGCGGTCGGCGACAGGCCAGGAATTCTCGACCTATACGACCGTCTCGACCGGCCCCCGCCGCGCCGCCGATATCGACGGGCCGGGCGAATATCACGTGGTGATCGTGGACAATGGCCGCAGCGCGCTGCTCGGCAGCGAGTTTCAAGACATGTTGCGCTGCATCCGCTGCGCCGCTTGCCTCAATCACTGCCCGGTCTACGGCGCGATCGGCGGCCACGCCTATGGCTGGGTCTATTCGGGGCCGATGGGCGCGGTACTGACGCCGGTCTTGATCGGCATCGAGGAAGCCGGCGACCTGCCGAACGCCTCGACCTTCTGCGGCCGCTGCGAGAGCGTCTGTCCGATGCGCATCCCGCTGCCGAAGATGATGCGGCAATGGCGCGAGCGCGAATTTTCCAAGCGTCTCACACCGGCGACGCAACGTTGGGGCCTCGCGCTTTGGGCATTTGCCGCACGACGTCCCGCGCTTTACCGGCAAGCGAGCGCGCTCGCGGCGCGCGTGCTCGGCTTCTTCGGCCGCGGGCGCGGCCGCTTCCGGTCGCTGCCCCTAGCCGGGGGCTGGACCGATATGCGCGACATGCCGGCGCCCGAAGGCAAAAGCTTCATGACGCTGTGGGCCGAGCGTCAGCGCAAGGCGCGTCCCGCGAGATGAGCGAAGCGCGCGATCAGATTTTTGGCGACATTCGCGCGCGGCTCGGCCGCGGGCGCCTTGATGACGCGGCAAATGCCGCGGCGGCGGAGCGCGTGAGGGCGCATCGCCGCAATCTCATTCCCGCGCGCGCCGCATCTCTCGATCACGCTGGCCAAATTGCCCTCTTCATGTCGGAGGCGCAAGCCGTCGACGCGACCATCGCGCGCGTCGCGCGCGCCGCCGATGTCCCTGGCGCCGTCGCCGATTTCCTTTCCGGGCAGAATCTGCCCGCGCGGCTGGTGATGACGCCCGATCCCAAGCTCGAGGCGATTCCGTGGGATACGCGGCCGATGCTGGAGCTGCGGCGCGGTGTCGCCGACGATGGCGACGCTGCCGGCATCACCGGCGCCTTTGCGGCGATCGCCGAAACCGGCACGCTGATGTTGATCTCCGGTGCCGCGACGCCTACGCGCAACAACTTCCTTCCGGATACCCATATCGTGGTGTTGCGCGCCAGCGAGGTCGTCGCCTGCTACGAGGATGGCTGGGACCGGCTGCGCGCCGCCGGCGCCATGCCGCGCACCGTCAATTTCATCACCGGGCCCTCGCGCACCGGGGATATCGAGCAGCGTCTCGTGCTCGGCGCGCATGGCCCGCGGCGGCTGCACATCGTGTTGATCGACGATGCGGGCGGTTAAAAGCGACGAACGCGCGCTCTGGCGTGAGACGACACGCGGCGTGAAGCCGTTGCGCCCCGCGCCTCCGGCCGAGACCGTCGCGACGCCCCCGGCGCGCGAGACCAAATCGCGCCGCGCGCCAGCATCGAAACAGCCCGCGCCCCCGGCGCGGACGGCAAAAAGCATCGATGTGCTCGACCGCCGAACTGCGGCGCGGCTGAAGCGCGGCACGCTCGCGATCGAGGCCCGGCTCGATCTGCACGGTATGACGCAAGCCGAAGCACATGATGCGCTGGCACGTTTCATCGCCCGCGCGCAAAAACATGGCAGCCGCGCGGTGCTGGTGATCACCGGCAAATCCGGCGTGCTGCATGGTGCGGTGCCGCGCTGGCTCAGTGAGGGCGAGAATCGCAGCCGCATCCTCGCGATCCGCCGCGCCCATGCGCAGCACGGCGGCGACGGTGCGCTCTATCTGATGCTGCGGCGCGCGCGATGACGCCCTTCGGCGTGAAGCTCAGGCAGTTGCGTGCCGAGCGCGGCATCGCGCTCAAGGACATGGCCGAGGCGCTAGGCGTCTCGGCGGCTTATCTCTCGGCGCTCGAGCATGGCCGGCGCGGGCGGCCGACGCATGCGATGGTGGTCGCGATCTGTGCGCAGCTCAACATCATTTGGGACGAAGCGGACGAGTTGATGCGGCTCGCACGCCTCTCGCATCCGCGCGTCACCGTCGACACGGCGGGTCTTTCGCCGGCTGCGACGGAGCTCGCCAATCTTTTGGCGGAACGCATCCGCAACCTGCCGCCCGATCGCACAGCGCGGATTCTCGACATCATCAAATCTGTGCCGGCCGTCCCGGCGCGGCGGAGGCGAGCTCGTGCCTCCTGACCGCGGCGTAAAATAATTTTTTAAGACGAGACTCTGCGCGACGGCTCGCGCCTGAAAGATTCAACGCTCGCTTGTGCCGCGCGCGGGCGTCGTGGAACTGCTTACTCTTTACTCTTCCAGATCGGGCTCGGGCTCTTCCATCGAGGTGTCGACCGACATGTCGACGACATCGCCGCGGGCGTAATGCTTGTCGTAGCGGCCGGTGCCGCTCTCCTGGCCGTCGCCGACATATTGGAACTCCCACCAATTGCCGTCGCGATCCTGGAAATAGAAGGCGTAAGTGCCGTGCATCTCGGTGATGCGCATCACTTTCTGGATGCCGTATTTCTCTTTGTATTGCAGCGCCAGCTCGCGCGCGCGATCGACTTCTTCCTTGGTCGCAAGATCGATGCCCCAATGATTGCCGACACCGACCGGCCGGACGCGCGCGCCTTTCTCGAGACAGACGAGACCGAAATAACCGCCTTTGCGAATCATCATCGCCTTCTTCGCATGACGCACGCAATCGAGGCCGAGAAATTCCTCGTAGAAGGGACGCGACTCCGCGAGGCTCTTGCATTCGAGCGTGCCGTGCGAAAAAAGTTTCGGGCGATTGAGCGGCGCGCCGCGTTGCTTCGATGATTGCTCGATAGCGTCCATCCCGTATCCTCCTCGCAAATTCTTTATCGCGACTTTAGCTCAATCGCGCGCAATCTCGACCGTGGCGCGCGGTCTTGCCGTATCTTAACCACAATGTCGCCACAAAAAACCTGTTGCCTATAGGCCGGATTGGAAACACCCTGCCGATCCCCCTGGACGGATGCCTTAGGGATCCGTCTGCGTCGTGTTCTTGAACGGAGATCTCTCTTGGCTAACGGCACCGTCAAATGGTTCAACGCCCAAAAAGGCTACGGCTTCATCCATCCCGATGATGGCGGAAAAGATGTGTTCGTGCACATCTCAGCGGTGGAGCGCGCAGGCATGGGCGGACTGGCCGAAGGCCAGAAGCTCAAATACGATGTGGCGATGGATCGCGGCAAACCGGCCGCGCAGAATCTCGCTTCCGCCGATTGAACGGGCGGCGGGCCATAGGCCCGCCTCCCATCTCACAGAATAAACTTCGATAGGTCCGCGTTCTTCGCCAATGCGCCGACGCGCGTGCGGACATAATCGCGGTCGATCGTCAGTGCAGCATCGGGTGGCTGATCGGAAGCGGTGAAGCTCGCTTCCTCGAGCAGCCGCTCCATCACCGTGTGCAGCCGGCGCGCGCCGATATTCTCGACCGACGTGTTGATGTCTTCTGCAAGCGCGGCAAGCTCGTCGATCGCATCCTCGGTGAAGTCGAGCTTTAGATTCTCGGTCGCCATCAGCGCCTTGTATTGCTTGATGAGGCTCGCCTCGGGCTCGGTCAAGATGCGGCGGAAATCCTCGCGCGTGAGCGGCTTCAACTCGACGCGGATCGGCAAGCGGCCTTGCAACTCGGGCAGCAAATCCGAGGGCTTGTTCAAGTGGAACGCACCCGAGGCGATGAACAGGATATGATCCGTTTTCACGGCCCCATGTTTGGTGGCGACCGTCGTGCCTTCGATCAGCGGGAGCAGATCGCGCTGCACGCCTTCGCGGCTGACATCGGCGCCCATGCGGTTCTCGCTGCGGCCGGCGATCTTGTCGATCTCGTCGAGGAAAACGATGCCGTTCTGCTCGGCGGCGAAGATCGCTTCCTTGACGACTTTCTCCTGGTCGAGAAGCTTGTCGCTCTCCTCGGCCATCAACACCTTGTGGCTCTCGGCGACGGTCATCTTGCGCGATTTGGTGCGGCCGCCGAAAGCCTTGCCGAAGATATCGCCGAGATTGACCATGCCCATCTGCGCGCCGGGCATGCCGGGAATCTCGACCGTCGGCATGCCGCCGCCGGTGTCGGGCACCTGAATCTCGATCTCTTTGTCGTTGAGCTCGTTGTTGCGCAGCATCTTGCGGAATTTCGCGCGCGTCTCGGGACCCGCGCCTTGACCCGTCAGCGCGTCGAGCACGCGCTCTTCGGCGGCAAGCTCGGCTTTGCTCTCGACGTCCTTGCGCAGCCGCTCGCGCGTCATCGCCAGCGAGACCTCGATCAGATCGCGCACGATCTGATCGACATCGCGGCCGACATAGCCGACCTCGGTGAACTTCGTGGCCTCCACTTTGATGAAGGGCGCTTGCGCCAATTTAGCGAGCCTACGCGCGATCTCGGTCTTGCCGATGCCGGTCGGGCCGATCATCAGGATGTTCTTCGGCAGAACTTCCTCGCGTAGCTCTTCAGGAAGCTGCTGACGCCGCCAGCGATTGCGCAACGCGATCGCGACGGCGCGCTTGGCATCGCCCTGGCCGACGATATGACGATCGAGTTCGGAGACGATTTCACGCGGTGAGAAAGATGCGCTCATAGGGTTTCGACGGTGACTTTTTCGTTGGTGAAAACGCAGATCGAGGCGGCGATTGCCATCGCCTTGCGGGCAATGGCTTCGGAATCGAGGCCCGGAATATCGACCAACGCGCGCGCCGCGGCGAGCGCGTAGTTGCCGCCCGAGCCGATGCCGATAAGCCCATCCTCGGGCTCGAGCACGTCGCCGGTGCCGGAGACGACCAGCGAGACCGATTTATCCGCCACCGCCATGATGGCTTCGAGCCGGCGCAGATAGCGGTCCGTGCGCCAATCCTTCGCGAGCTCGACACAGGCGCGGGTGAGTTGCCCGGGATATTGCTCGAGCTTGCCTTCGAGCCGGTCGAACAGGGCGAACGCGTCGGCGGTGGCGCCGGCGAAGCCGGCAAGGACCGTCCCACCCGCGAGGCGGCGCAATTTCTTGGCATTGGACTTGACGACGGTGTTGCCCATCGACACCTGACCATCACCGGCCAGCGTGACACGGCCATCTTTCCGCACGGCGATGATGGTGGTACCGTGCCAGACCTGCGAAGGTTCT
>DASXCX010000018.1:0-3018 GCA_036490955.1 Allostellaceae bacterium
CCGCGGCCCTTGATGCCGATCGCGTCGCCGATCTCGCGGCCGTAAGGCGTGCGGCCGAGCTCGGCGACAAGCCGTTGGACGGCGATCATGCAAACCCGCATGCGCGGCGTCGGCTGGCGCGAGGGGTGGCGCATTAGCGGCGCTCCATGGTCACGGCGACATTGATCCCGTCGCCGAGCTCGACGTTGAAGGAAAGCTGATCGCGATGATCGGCGCCGGCGACGAAGAGCATCGCCGCGCTGTTGAGCGCCTTGTCGAAATCGGCGTTGCGCTTCCCCAGCGTGTGCCGGAAGGCGCGATAGCGCGGAAAGCCGCTGTCGCCGGCCATCACGCGACCTCTTCGAGCTTCGTCTCGTTCGGCACGATCACGAACTCCTCGCGCTGCGTAATCGTGATGCCGGGGATGCCTTTGACCGCGTCGGGTTCTTTGAGGATGGCTTCCTTGTCGACCTCTTCCTTCGTGCGGATGAAGCGCGTGGCGAGTGCAGCGATCACGTCCTTGACGCCGCGGATCGTCACCGCCGGCGGCGTCATGCGCCACCGCAGCTCGCCGGTAGCGAGGACGGCCGTCTTCGTCTTGCCGTCCTTGGTAAGGACAGCGCGGTTCGCCGCGGCCCAGATCGCGAGCCCTTCGCTGAGCTGCTTGATCTTCGCCGAATAGACACCCGCGTCGCGCTCGAAGCGCCGGCGCAGGTCTTCGAGCTGATTGTTCATCTCGGTCTCGAGGAGCGTGCGGACGCGCTGTTGCTTGCCGATCTCAAGGATGAAATCGCGCGCCTCGTCAAAGCTCTGAGGCACGGGCACGGTCGCTGCGGCGGTTTTGGTTTTTGCCCTAGCCATGGCGCGCGCTCCGCGTCGTCATGGCGATGTGAAGGGCGAGCAAGCGCTGGAATGGCGTCGCTGCCGCCCAGCGCTCCCAGTGAAAGCTGCGCCGGCAGAAGCACGCGCGGAGGGCATCGAGTAGCTTCATGTCGGCAGCTTCCCCTCGGTGATCATCTGGCCCAGCTCACGCGGCGTGAGCCAGCGCGCGAATTGCGGCGGCGTTTTGCCGTCGCCGGCGCGCGGCTCGCCCTCGCGATAGGGCGCCGTGCGATCGGACGCCGTTGCATTGGCGATCGCGTTGCGAAGCGAGATGTAGTCTTCGGCGAGCGCCTTGAGCTCGCCGATCGCGACCAAGGTCGCGCCGCGGGTGCTGAGCGCCTTTATCGCGATCGCGAGCACGTCGACGGATTTGCCGCCGGGCGACGGCGCTGGCGGCGCCGGCTCGGCGCGGCCGATGAGGCGGCAGCCCGCGGCAGCGATATTGCCGATGCCCACGCCATCGGCCGTCCAGATGTTGAGGTACTGCTCTTCGCCGCCATCGACGAGGCGGAAGCGGAAGGTCTGCACTTCGCCGGTCAATAGCTTCTTTTCGTGGCTGAACTCGACGCGATCGCCGGCGCGGAAATGCCGGCGCTCGTCAATGCCCGCTTTCATTTTCTTCCTCCGTTTTGTCGGCGGCATGCGTCGCTAAATTCGCGAGCTGCTTCTGGCGGCGCGCGTGATCGATGCTCTCGACGTTCGTCCGATCGACCTCTTCATCGAAGAGCGTGACGCGGCCGCATTGCTCCAGCTTGCGCGCGTCGCCGGCATAGCGCCTGAGCTTGCGCACGATCGCACCGGCCACGAGCGTCTTGCCGAGCACGCCGATCACGTCCGCCGCGAGGCCCTCTAAATCATCGCTGAGCATGTGAGGCCCTCTGATAATTGCGACCTTGCGGAAGGCAGAGGCGATCGCCGATCGGACATTCCTGGCAAGCAAGCCAGTGGTCGATTTTCTCGCGCGTGCCGGGAATGCCCCGCGTGCGATTGAAAGAGCAGTCCTCGAAGTGGATCGTCTCGCCGAGATGCGGACACGTGACGGCGCCGCGGAGGCTCTTCAGAACCTTGGCCTCAAGCTTGTCGGTCCCTCCGGGATATTTACCGGCGAGGGCTGTCGAGACGGCGGCGGAGCTCACGCCGATAAAGCGCGCCGTCACGGCTATGCTGCCGCGCGCGGCAACTTCGTCGCGGAGCAAGTCGACCCAATTACGCGTCACCTCGCTCATCGCGCCGCCTCGGGCGCGATCATCGCCTTGCTGTTCGGGTCGTAGACGCCATTGTTGCGCATGAGCGGAGCGATTGGCCCTAGATCGCGGATGAGCGACCAACGAATGAAGCCGTTCGATGTCACCGCGGCGCCGCGCTCTCGCTTATCGAGCTTCACCACGACCCCGGCTCGACAGAGCGATCCAAAGTAGCGGTAGAGATTCGTCGTCGGCGATTTGCTCTCGCCGGCGTCGGCGATCTCAAGGATCTCGGGGATCGTCGCTTTCCCGCGCATGCGGAGCGCGCGCCAGGCGCGGGCGCGAAGCCCGTCGCTGGGAGCTCGCGGCCCGGTCGCTTTCGTCGGGCCGCTTCGGAGCGGCGTCGTCTCGGCGATCACCTTGTCGCCGCGCGGCGTGCGTCGATAGCAGCCGATCTTCGGCGCCGTCGCCAGGCCGCGGCGCTCAAGCGTCGCCACCAGCTTGACGAGCCGCCGCTTCGGAATGCCCGTCTGCTTCGCGAGTTCGGTGATGCGGATACATTCACCCTTCGCCGGCAACGCCGTTAGGACCTTCTCCCCAGGCCATGCCATCTAACGGACCTCCGCACCGCGGCGATCGCCGCGGGTGTGACACAGCGGAATGCCCTTCAGATCGTCAGCCTTGACCTTGCCGCCTTTGCGCTTGCCGATCGCTTCGGCCGTCGCGATCGCGTTCTTCACCTCGCGGTAATAGCCGCGGCTCTCTTCATGAATGCGCGGGATCACGTCGTCGCCGATCGTGACCTCGGAGAGATCGTCGCAGCAGGTGCGGACATCGGTGAGCGTGGCACGCTCGAAGGTCACATCGGCCGAGATGCGCGAGCTGATTTGCGGGAAGCGCGCTTCGAGGCGCTTGGAGACGAATTCTTCTCCGCCCAGGATGAAGAGCGGCTCGACGGCGTCCGTCAGGTCGC
>DASXCX010000019.1:0-18685 GCA_036490955.1 Allostellaceae bacterium
CCAGAAGGTCGGAAATGTCCGGATAGATAGTCGTTGAACGTGAACTCATCCTTCGCCTCAAAGTGGATTGGGTATGTCCGTCCGGATGCAGAAGGCGGACCATTCTTGCACGAGCTTGTGGCGTCTAGGACAGCGCGCAATGCTTTGAGATCGACAGCCTCGTCTTCTAAAAATTGAAAAATCCGCACACGGTCTTTCGATCGCCGACGCGCAAAGCCGTCGCGACGAGGTATTCCGGCCGAAGCGTCGGGACGAGCAGCGGTCCTTCATCCGTCTCGATCTCGAGGTTCGCTGCCCGCTCAAGCCCCTCAGCATCGAGCGGAGTGGCGATCGGGAGAAACTGGACCGGCCAACCCTCGACAACGATCCCTTCGCCGACAAACTGCGAATATCCAGCTCCACGGAGATACAACAAATAGGTTCCAAGGTCACGAGCGCCAGTTTCGGCTGATCTCGCCCTTCTTCCACCGAGATCAAGATGTCGACATCGTGCGTCAGCGTGGGCTCCAAGTAATTCAATGCAACAACCGCATCGGCGACCGCGTATCGCCCAACGATTCCGTCGGCGACCATTCGGTTGAGTACTTTGAATGTGTCCTTGATACCCGGCATCTATGACCAATATTGGCACATCGCTCGCCTGTACTACAAACCGTTACCGACAGCCGGGTTCACCCGGCAACCGCTGGAAACACCCTCGCGCGCGCCTTATCTTAGCTTCCCATGCCGATCCTCACCGCCGAGCGCCCGCTGGCCGACCAGGGGAAGCGCTTCGCCATTCACTCGGAATTCCAGCCTGCCGGCGACCAGCCGCAGGCGATCGAGGCGCTGGTCGAGAGCGTCCAGAACGGCGAGGCCGATCAGGTCCTGTTGGGCGTCACCGGCTCGGGCAAGACCTTCACCATGGCGCATGTCATCGAGCGGACGCAGCGCCCGGCGCTGATCCTGGCGCCGAACAAGACCCTCGCCGCGCAGCTCTATGGCGAAATGAGGAGCTTCTTCCCCGACAACGCGGTCGAGTATTTCGTCTCTTACTACGACTACTACCAGCCCGAGGCCTATGTGCCGCGGACGGACACGTACATCGAGAAAGAGTCGTCCATCAACGAGCAGATCGACCGCATGCGCCACTCGGCGACGCGCGCGCTGCTCGAGCGCCGCGACACGATCATCGTCGCTTCGGTCTCCTGCATCTACGGTATCGGCTCGGTCGAGACTTATTCCGAGATGACGCTGATGCTCGAAGCCGGCACCAGCGTGAACCGCACCGAGCTGTTGAAGCGGCTGGTCGAGCTGCAATACCGCCGCAACGACACGAATTTCGTGCGCGGCAGCTTCCGCGTGCGCGGCGACACGATCGAGCTGTTCCCGGCCCATTACGAGGACCGCGCCTGGCGGCTGTCGCTGTTCGGCGACGAGCTCGAGGCGATTCATGAATTCGACCCGCTGACCGGCGAGAAGATCACCGCCCTCGACGAGGTGAAGATCTATCCCAACAGCCACTATGTCACGCCCAAGCCGACACTGTTCCAGGCGATCGAGCAGATGAAGACCGATTTGAAGGTGCGGCTCGAGGAATTCCGCGCCACGGGCAAGCTCTTGGAGGCGGAGCGGCTGGAGCAGCGCACCACTTTCGATATCGAGATGATGGCGGCGACCGGCAGCTGCGCCGGCATCGAGAATTATTCGCGCTATCTGACCGGCCGCAATCCGGGCGAGCCGCCGCCCACCCTGTTCGAATATCTGCCGAAGGAGACGCTGATCTTCATCGACGAGAGCCACGTCACCATGGGTCAGCTCCACGCCATGTATCGCGGCGATTTCAGCCGCAAGACCATCCTGTCGGAATACGGCTTCCGCCTGCCCGCCTGCGTCGATAACCGGCCGCTGAAATTCGAGGAATGGAACGAGATGCGCGGCCAGACCACCTATGTCTCGGCGACGCCGGGGCCGTGGGAGCTGGAGCGCACCGGCGGCGTGTTTGTCGAACAGGTGGTGCGCCCGACCGGGCTGGTCGATCCGGCGCCGATCATCCGGCCTGTTGAAAATCAGGTAGATGACCTCATGGCCGAATGCCGCGACGCCGCCCGGAAAGGCCAGCGCGTCCTCGTTACCACCCTGACCAAGAAAATGGCCGAGGCGCTGACCGAGTATTTCCACGAGAACGGCATCCGCGTCCGCTACATGCATTCGGACGTCGACACGCTGGAGCGCATCGAGATCATCCGCGATCTGCGCTTGGGCGTGTTCGACGTGCTGGTCGGCATCAACCTGCTGCGCGAAGGTCTCGACATCCCGGAATGCGCCCTGGTCGCGATCCTCGATGCCGACAAGGAGGGCTATCTGCGCTCGCGCACCGCGCTGATCCAGACCATCGGCCGCGCCGCGCGCAATCTCGACGGCCGCGACATCCTCTATGCCGATAAAATGACCGAGAGCATGAAGCAGGCACTGGACGAGACCATGCGCCGGCGCGAGAAGCAGCAGGCCTATAACGCCGCCAATGGCATCACGCCGGAAAGCATCAAGCGCGGCATCTCGGACATCCTCGACAGCGTCTATGAAAGCGACCATGTCACCGTCGGCTTGGGCGAGAGCGAGCAGGCGCATTACCAGGGCTCGAACCTCAAAGCCGTGATCGCCGATCTCGAGAAGCAGATGCGCCAGGCCGCCGCCGATCTCGAATTCGAGGAGGCGGCGCGGCTGCGCGACGAGATCAAGCGGCTCGAGGAATACGATCTCGGGCTTGGCTCGCCGCGCGTGGCGGATGGACCGCACGCGGGTGGCGGGGCGCCGGTTGCGGGGATGCGCGGCCGCTCGATCGGCGGCCGGGCCGGCACCTCGGCCAAGGAAATCGCCAAGCGCAAAGCGCGCCAGCGCTTCCACCGCGATCGGCGCGGCGGATGAGCGTTTCATCGAAAGGCGCCGCGCTCGTCACCGGCGCCGGCAAGCGGATCGGCCGCGCTATCGCTCTCGCTCTGGCCGAGGACGGCTACGATGTCGCGGTGCATTACGGATTGTCGCAGGCCGATGCGGCGGCGGTCGTCGCGGCGATCGAGGCGAAGGGCCGGCGCGCGGCGGCGCTCGCGGCCGATCTGTCGCATGAGACCGCGACGGGGACGTTGATCGGCGCCGCCGCCAAGGCGCTCGGGCCGCTCACCTGCCTGGTCAACAATGCGTCGCTTTTCGAGCGCGACGAAGCGCTGACCGTCACCCGCGCGAGCTGGGACGCACACCTCGACACCAATCTGCGCGCCCCTTTCGTGCTGATGCAGGAATTCGCGCGGCAGCTTCCCGCCGATCGTCAGGGCGCGATCGTGAACATCCTCGACGAGCGGGTGTGGAACCTCACCCCGCATTTCGTCTCCTACACGCTGAGCAAGGCGGGGCTCTGGACGCTCACCCAGGTGATGGCGATGGCGCTCGCGCCGCGTATCCGCGTCAACGGCATCGGTCCGGGTCCCACTCTTCCGAGCCCGCGGCAGAGCGCCGAGCAATTCGCCCGGCAGCAGGCGAGCGTGCCGCTGCAGCACGGCGCGACACCGGAGGAGCTCGCCGCCGCGGTCCGCTTCATCCTGTCGAGCGGCGCAATGACCGGGCAGATGATCGCGCTCGATGGCGGGCAGCATCTCGGCTGGGCGCAACCGGGCGCGACGCAGACAACGGAATGACAGTATTAAGGCGAATGTAGACTGGAGATTGAAAAGCAGAGCTAACCACGTGAATTGCACAACATTTATCCGCGTGTGACGCGGAAAAGCGCGCTTGGTAAGTTGTTCACACCCCCTCTTCGGCACGGCCTGCGCGCGCGATTTTATGGCGAAAATGTGATCTGTGTCAGCGGGGTGACGCGTTGTCACAATTAGAGTCAGGAAAATCAATAAGATAACGAAAATGGTCAAAATTTGTGCAACCGCTACAAATTGGCGTAACCATGCGGCCGCTGCTGCCTGCGCATTGGCTTCTCAACAGAGTTTTCCACCGGAATCGTGGATAGCCCAAAAAGCAAGGAAAAAATCGGCGGGTCGCGCGATTGGACGAAAAATGGTTCCGGAGACGCAAGGTCGATGATCGACGACCCGGAAACTACGCCTCGCGCGGAAGACGAGGCGGCGGAAGATGAAGACACCACGCCGGCGGTCGGGCAGATCGCACAAGGGATCGCGGTGATCCGCGATGTCGTGCGAACCCTGCCGCCCTCGCCCGGCGTCTACCGCATGCTCAACGCCAAAGGCGACCCGCTTTATGTCGGCAAGGCGAGCAATCTCAAGAACCGGGTCACCAACTACACCCATATCGGCAATCTGCCGAACCGGCTACGCCGCATGGTGGCCGAAACGCGCTCGATGGAAGTGGTCATCACCCACACCGAGGTCGAGGCGTTGCTGCTCGAATGCAATCTCATCAAGCGCTTCATGCCGCGCTACAACGTGCTGCTGCGGGACGACAAGTCGTTCCCCTATATCCATTTGACCGCGCATGAATTTCCCAAGCTGACCAAGCATCGCGGCGCGACCGGCGAGCCGGGCGATTATTTCGGGCCCTTCGCCTCGGCCGGCGCGGTGACCCGCACCTTGATCGCGCTGCAGAAGGCATTTTTGTTACGCTCCTGCACCGACAGCTATTTCGCCACGCGGACGCGGCCTTGCCTGCTCTACCAGATCAAGCGCTGCAGCGCGCCCTGCGTCGGCCGCATCGACCAGGAGGGCTACGCCAAGCTGGTCGAGGACGCGCGCTCTTTCCTCAAGGGCCGCAGCCAGGACGTACAGGCGCGGCTCGCCGCGACCATGACGACGAAATCCGAGGCGCTCGATTACGAGGGCGCGGCGCTGATCCGCGACCGCATCCGCTCGCTCACCCAGGTCCAGGGCCGGCAGGACATCAACGTTCAGGGGCTGGGCGACGCCGACATCATTGCCGGTCACCAGGCCGGCCCGCACAGCTCGGTCCAGGTGTTCTTCTTTCGCGGCGGGCAGAATTGGGGCAATCGCGCCTATTTCCCGAGCCATACCCAGGATACGAACCTGCCCGAGATGCTTGGGGCCTTCATCGGCCAGTTCTACGCCAATCGCACCGCGCCGCCTTGCGTGTTGGTCAACGAGATGCCATCCGAGGCCGAACTCATCACCGAGGCGCTGTCGAGCCGCGCCGGGCGCAAGGTCGAGCTCGGCGCGCCGCAGCGCGGCGACAAGAAAAAGCTGGTCGAGCACGCGCTGATCAATGCGCGCGAGGCGCTGGCGCGGCGGCTTGCCGAAGGCGCGGCGCAGGCGAAGCTGTTGCAGGGCGTCGCCGATGTCTTCGGCCTCGATTCACCGCCGAACCGTATCGAGGTCTACGACAACAGCCATATCCAGGGCACGAACGCCGTCGGCGGCATGATCGTCGCCGGACCGCAGGGCTTCGTTAAAAACGCCTATCGCAAATTCAACATCAAATCCGAGGAGATCACCCCGGGCGACGATTTCGGCATGATGCGCGAGGTGCTGACGAGGCGCTTCGCGCGCGCGATCAAGGAGGACCCCGATCGCGATCGCGGCACCTGGCCCGATCTGGTGCTGATCGATGGCGGGCAAGGTCAGCTCTCGGCCACCTTGCGGGTGCTCGCCGATCTCGGCATCGACGACCTGCCGGTGGTCGGCGTCGCCAAAGGACCGGATCGCAACGCCGGGCGCGAGCGTTTCTTCCGCGAGGGCGAGGAGCCGCTCAGCCTCGAGCCGAAAGATCCCGTGCTGTACTACCTGCAACGATTGCGCGATGAAGCCCACCGCTTTGCCATCGGTGCCCACCGGCAGAAGCGCGCGATGGCCATCACCGGCTCGCCGCTCGACGAAGTCCCGGGTATCGGCGCCAAGCGCAAGAGGGCGCTGCTGCATCATTTCGGCTCGGCGCGCGGCGTCGCCGGCGCGGGCTTGAGCGATCTCGAACGCGTCGACGGAATCAGTAAAACCGTCGCAAAAAAGGTTTATGACCATTTTCATGCCGAAGGCTAAGATCGCGCCGAGCCGATGCTGACCACCCTGCCAAATTTGCTGACTCTGTCGCGGATCATCGCCATGCCGCTGGTGGTCGCAACCTTTTATCTCGATCCGCCGGTCGGACCTTGGGGCGGCTGCATCATCTTCTCCCTGGCCGGCTTCACCGATTGGCTCGACGGCCGCCTTGCTCGCGCCTGGGAACAGCAATCGGCGTGGGGTCAGTTCCTCGACCCGATCGCCGACAAGGTGCTGGTCGCCGCGACTTTGCTGATGCTGACCGCGACCCAGCGCATCACCGATTGGACGGTGCTGCCGGCGCTGGTCATCCTGTCGCGCGAGATCCTGGTCTCGGGTCTGCGCGAGCATCTCGCCGGCATGCGCGTGAAGGTGCCGGTGAGCAATCTCGCGAAATGGAAGACGGCGGTTCAGATGGTCGCGATCGGCGTGCTGTTGATCGGCGATTCCGGGCCGGAAATCCTGCACGCGAAATTCCTCGGCGAGGGCCTGCTCTGGATCGCTGCCGCCTTCACCCTAATGACGGGCTACAAATATCTCCATGCCGGCATCGTCCACGTGAATGTCGAAGAGGACCGCCGGCAGCAACAGGCGCAAAAGATCAAAGCTGGCGCGATGAAAGCCGCCAAGCCGAGCCAGGCCACGTAAACCGATGCATGTCTTTGGCCTCGCCGGGTGGAGCGGCAGCGGCAAGACGACCTTGATGACGCGATTGTTGCCGGCCCTGATCCAGCGCGGCGTCAGCGTCTCGACCATCAAGCACGCGCATCACGCCTTCGATGTCGATCAGCCGGGCAAGGACAGCTATCGCCATCGCGAGGCCGGCGCCACCGAGGTCATGGTCTCGTCCGAGAACCGCTGGGCGCTGATGCACGAGCTGCGCGGCAACACCGAGCCCGCGCTCGAGCAATTGCTGCGCTACATGTCGCCGGTCGATCTCGTGATCGTCGAAGGCTTCAAGCGCGCGTCGCTGCCGAAGCTCGAAGTCTATCGCGCTGTCGTCGGCAAGCCGCTCCTCGCGCCCGCGGACAGCGATATCATTGCCGTCGCCTCCGACCTCCCGGTCGCCGGGCTCGGCGAGCTGCCGCGTTTCGCGCTCGACGACGTCGGCGCAATCGCCGGTTTCATCATCGCTCATCTTCGTATCGCGGCGGCGGGTCGTGGCGCAGCTCAGTGACGATTGCTTCGCCTTCGGCGGCGAGCTGATGTCGGCCGCCGCGGCGCTGGCGCTGCTGAAGGAAAACCTGGCGCCGGTCGCGGAAGCCGAGCGCGTGTCGCTGAAAGACGCGGTCGGCCGCATCCTCGCCGAGCCGCTGGTCGCGACGCGCGACGTGCCGCCCGCCGACAATGTCGCGGTCGACGGCTATGCCGTGCGTTTCGCCGATCTCGTGCCCGGCGGCGAGACCGTGCTGCCGATCGCCGGACGCGCCGCTGCCGGCCATCCGCTGCGCGACGACGCCCCGCCGCAAAGCGCGATCCGTGTTTTTACCGGCGCGCTGCTGCCCCGCGGCACCGACACGGTGCTGATGCAGGAGGACTGCAAGGTCGAGCACGGCCGGTTGACGATCCCCGCTGGCATCAAGTGCGGCGCCAATTGCCGCGAGGCCGGCGAGGACATCAAAGCCGGAACTCTTGTACTCGCAGCCGGAAGACGGCTTCGCGCCCAGGAGATCGGCCTCGCCGCCTCGCTCGGTCTCACCTCGCTCGCGGTCTATCGCCCGCTGCGCGTCGCGCTGTTCTCGACCGGCGACGAACTGCGCGAGCCTGGCGACGGCTTATCGCTCGGCGCGATC
Organism: Allostellaceae bacterium; assembly: GCA_036490955.1. GTDB lineage: Bacteria > Pseudomonadota > Alphaproteobacteria > ATCC43930 > CGMCC-115725 > CAIKMD01. Next base: position 7,784 of record DASXCX010000019.1, read on the forward strand.
TACGACGCCAACCGCTATACCCTTCAGGCGCTGCTGCAAGGGCTGGGGGCCGCGGTCTCCGATCTCGGCATCCTCGCCGATAAACCCGAGGTGGTGCGCACCGCCCTCGCCGATGCCGCGACGAATCACGATTTGGTGCTGACCTCGGGCGGCATGTCGACCGGCGAGGAAGATCACGTCAAAGGCGCGGTCGAGGCGCTCGGCAAGCTCCACTTCTGGCGCCTCGCGATCAAGCCGGGGCGGCCGGTGGCGATGGGCCAGATCGACCGCGTGCCGTTTGTCGGCCTGCCCGGCAATCCGGTCGCGGTGATGGTGACGTTCTTCCTCTTGGCGCGGCCGCTCATGCTGCTCTTGAGCGGCGCCAACGATCCCGGCCCCAAGCTTTATCGCGTCCGTGCCGGCTTCGATTACAAGAAGCGGCCGAACCGCACCGAATATGTGCGGGCGCGGCTGGTGCGCGACGGCGAAGGCGGCTGGATCGCGGAGAAATTCGCGCGCGACGGCGCCGGCATCCTGACCTCGATGGTCGAAAGCGACGGCCTCGCCGAAATCGCCGAGGGCGTAACCAAAGTCGAGCCCGGCATGCCGGTCGATTTCCTGCCGTTCAGCGAAGTGATTCCGTAGGCGGTTCGCCGACGCAGGATGCTTGACCAGCGCACAGTTCTAATGCGCCGAGGAACCACCTACATTACTTGCATGAAACTCCTCTATTTCGCCTGGCTGCGGCAGAAGATCGGCACCGCTGAAGAGACGCTCGATCCGCCAGGCAGCATCGCGACCGTGGCGCAGCTCATCGATTGGCTGAAGACGCGCGGGCCGAACTATGTCGAGGCGCTCACCAACACCAAGCTCGTGCGTGTCGCGGTCAATCGCGAATACGTCCCCTACGACCATCGCCTGAAGCCGGGCGATGAGGTCGGACTCTTTCCGCCGGTCACCGGAGGCTGAGGCGATGATCCGCGTCCAGCGCGAGGATTTCGATCCCGGCCAGGAGATCGCAGCGCTGACGCGTGGCCGCACCGACATCGGCGGCGTCACGTCCTTCATCGGCCTCGTCCGCGACATGGCAGGCGGCGATAAGATCATGTCGATGACGCTCGAGCATTATCCCGGCATGACCGAGCAACAACTCAAGGCGATCGAAGCCGAAGCCAAGCAGCGCTGGCCGCTCGATGCGGTGCTGATCGTCCATCGCTACGGCGAACTGAAGCCCGGCGATCGCATCGTGCTGGTCGTGACCGCGTCATCGCATCGCGACGCGGCCTTCGATGCCTGCCGCTTCCTCATCGATTGGCTGAAGACGAAAGCGCCGTTCTGGAAGCTCGAAGAAACGAGCGCGGGGCCGCGCTGGGTCGAAGCCAAAGACAGCGACGACCAAGCCGCTGAACGGTGGACAAAAAGCTAGTTCATAGCCGTCGGTTGAAGCCGCAAACCATGGCCAAATCAATTCGGGGGTGCACCTGATCTTAATAAGATACGGCTAGGAGTCGTCCCGAATGCGCGCGGCGCCGTTGCCGCCGTTCGACCACCCGGGTGATTCGGTGAATTTCTCGCTCCCCAGATTGAAAGCGGCCGTTTTGGCGGCTGGCTTAGCTCTGCTGGCGAGCGTCGCTATCGTTACTCTCGTGCCTGGTCCGTGGTATCGCCTCTGCGCTCAGAAATCGTTCCCTGATCCACTCGTCGCGGGGCATGTGCACGTCGGTATCGCCTGTGTCCGGACTTACTGGTTCCATATCGCAGCGGGTGCAGGCGCCCTTCTCGCATCGCTCGTCGCGCTTCCGTCGCCGAAGCAGCCCCCTTGGCCACGGTTGCTAATTTTCGTCGTCCTCTGCGACGTGTTTGCGATGTGGATTGGCGGCGCTGTTGTCTTCTGGGTATGGCGCGACCCGACAATGCCGAGCGCCCTCCACGGGATCGGGCTGTGGCTCCAATGGCCCTTTAGCGCCCTGCTGATGGGGCTTACGTTTGGCAATCTCACAACCAAGGGATTCGGCTTGGCGATCGCACTTCCTACGCTGGCGTGGCTCTTTTTGCACAGGACACTAAGCGGTCCTGGACCGAATTCCGCCGCAAGCGCTGAATAGACGCGCTCGATCCGACGCCGTCATTCCCGCTTACGGGGGAGATGACGGAGATTTAGAATCGGATGAACCGGCCTATTTCGCGCCGACGGTTTCCGGCTGGCGGACGAGCTTGTCGAAATCCGCCGCGAGCTGCTTGCTCATCGGGCCGACGTCGAATTTGTATTCGCCGATCTGCGTCACCGGCGTCACTTCGGCGGCGGTGCCGGTGACGAAGACTTCCTGCGCCTTGCCAAGCTCCTCCGGCATGATCGCGCGTTCGACGACCTTGATCTGCCGCGCCTTGGCGAGGCCCATCACGGCGCGCCGGGTGATGCCGTCGAGAAAGCAATCCGGGGTCGGCGTATGCAGCACGCCGTCGATGCCGAGGAAAATGTTTGCGCCGGTCGCCTCGGCGATCTGGCCGCGCCAGTCGAGCATCAGCGCGTCGTTGAAACCTTCGGCCTCGGCCGCATGCTTCGAGAGCGTGCAGATCATGTAGAGCCCGGCGCATTTCGCGGCCGTGGGCGCGGTGTTGGGTGCCGGCCGCGCCCATTTCGACCACGCCATGCGGATGCCTTTGGAGCGCGCCTCGGGCGTGAAATAGGCCTTCCAGTCGTCCCACACCGCGATCGCCAAATGAATCTTGGTGAGCTGGGCCGAAACGCCCATCTGTTCGGCCCCGCGCCAAGCGATCGGCCGGACATAGCCCTCAGGGATGCCGGAGGCGCGGACGGTCTCGTTCGAAGCCGCCTCGATCTGCTCGAGGGTCCAGGGAATCTCGAAGCCGAGGATTTTCGCCGAGTCGATCAGGCGCTGGCTGTGCTCGCGCAGCCGGAAAATGCGGCCGCTGTAAATCCGCTCGCCCTCGAAGACGCTGCTGGCGTAATGCAGGGCATGGGTCAGGACATGGACATTGGCGTCGCGCCACTTCACCAGCTTGCCGTCAAGCCAGATGGTCCCGTCGCGATCGTCAAATGGTCTCGTTGCTGTCGCCATGTTCCGCGTTCCTCGTGCCTTGCCCGGTTATAGGGGCCTTTCACGCGCCTTGCCGAACATGTAACAACCCTGCTAAAAATATGTCAACATGTCTGACGTAAAAGCCGTCGATACCCTGCCGAGCTCGCATGAGGACGAGCTGCGCCAAGGTATTGAGCTTTTATTCTATGCCTATCGCGATTTCACCGCCGAGCCCGACGCGATGCTGGCACGCTATGGCTTCGGCCGGGCGCATCACCGGGTGATCTATTTCGTCGGCCGCCATCCGCATATGAGCGTGAGCGAGCTTTTGGGCATTCTGCGCATCACCAAGCAGAGTCTGGCGCGGGTGCTGGGCCAGCTCGTCCGCCAGGGCTTCATCGTCCAGCACACCGGCAAGAGCGACCGCCGCCAGCGTCTGCTGCAGCTCACGCCCGCCGGAACCGAGCTCGAGCGCGAGCTTTCGGAGAATCAGCGCCAGCGCATCGAGCGCGCCTACGCCGAAGCCGGCCCACAAGCGGTCGACGGCTTCCGCAAAGTCATGCTGGGAGTCATTTCGAGCGATCTCGACCGCAGCCGGTTCCGGCGCGGCCGCTGATCGGGCGAATGCGCCGCGACGCGTTCCGGGCCTTTCCCGGTGTATAATGGCGTCATGAACGGCGACCCGGCCGAAGCCCACCTTCTGGTCATCGACGATGATGCGCGGCTGCGCGACCTCCTGCGCCGCTATCTCGTCGAGTCCGGCTTTCGCGTCACTACCGCGGGCGATGCCGCCGAGGCGCGGCTCAAGTTGCAGAGCATTGCTTTCGATCTGCTGATCGTCGACGTGATGATGCCGGGCGAAAGCGGTCTCGCGCTGACCGAAAGCCTGCGCCAGACCAGCGACGTGCCGATCCTATTGCTCACCGCGATGGCCGAGTCCGAGAGCCGCATCGACGGGCTGGAGCGCGGCGCCGACGATTATCTGACCAAGCCCTTCGAGCCGCGCGAGCTGGTGCTGCGCCTCCGCAACATCCTGCAGCGGGTCGCCCCGCCGGCCCCGTCAGCGCCCGTCGTCGAGGAGCTGGCGCTCGGCAGCCTGCGCTTCGACATGAAACGCAACGCGCTTTATCGCGGCGAAGAGCTGGTGCATCTTACCGAGGCGGAGACGGCGCTGCTCGTCGCGTTGGCGAAAAAGCCGGGCGAGCCGGTCTCGCGCGAAGCGCTGTCGCTCGAGGCGCAATGCAGCGGCAATCTCCGCACCGTCGACGTGCAGATGACGCGCCTCAGACGCAAGATCGAGCGCGATCCGAAATTCCCGCGTTATCTCCAGACCGTGCGTGGAACGGGCTATGTCCTCAAGCCCGATTGATCCCGCGCAACGGCGGCTGCCGCTCTTCCCGACAGCATCGGTGCCCGCGACGGCGCTCGCCGACAGCCATCGCCGATGGTTCAAGCGCGCGCTGCCGCGTTCGCTCTGGGGCCGCTCGCTGCTCATCATCGTGCTGCCGATGGTGCTCTTGGAGCTGCTGGCGACCTGGTTCTTCTACGACCGGGTCTGGGACACCGTGGTGCGCCGCCTTTCGACGGCTGTCGCCGGCGATATCGGCTTTACCCTCAACTCGCTGAGCACCGCCGACGACAGCGCCCAACGCGACTATCTTCTCGCGCGCTCCGGCGACGTCACCGAGCTCGTCTACGCGTTCCGCGAAGGCGAGCAATTGCCCGCCGGGTTGCAGCGCACGACCGGCGGCAGCACCGAGGAGCAACTTGCCCAGGCGATGGTCGAGCGCGTCGGCCGCCCGTTTGAGATCGACGGCGATTTCGATCCGCGCGATCTTCTCGTCTCGGTCGAGATGCCGAACGGCGTGATGCAGATCGCGGTGCCGAGAAAGCGCCTGTCGACTCCGACGGCCTCGCTCTTCATCTTGTGGATGATGGGTTCCTCGCTGGTGCTGCTGACCGTGGCCTCGGTCTTCATGCGCAACCAGGTGCGCTCGCTGCAGCGCCTTGCCGTCGCCGCCGACATGCTCGGCAAGGGCCGCGACGTGCCGAATTTCAAGCCCGAAGGCGCGACCGAAGTGCGCCAGGCGGCACGCGCCTTCATCAAGATGCGCGACCGTCTGCAGCGCCAGATCACGCAGCGCACCGAGATGCTGGCCGGCGTGTCGCACGATCTGCGCACACCGCTGACGCGCATGAAGCTCGCGCTCGAGCTGACGCCCGACGACCCCTCCGTCGCCGAGCTCAAATCCGATGTCGCGGCGATGCAGCGCATGGTGCAAGGCTATCTCGATTTCGCGCGCGGCGAAGGCGAGGAGTCCGAGCGCGACACCGATATCGTGTTGATGATCAACGAGCTGATCTCTTCGGCGCAGCGCGGCGGCCCGCCGATTTTCGCCGCCCTGCCCGAGCATCACGTGCTGCCGATGCGGCCCGATGCGACGCGGCGCTGCATCGCCAACCTCATCAGCAATGCGCGGCGCTACGGCAAGCATATCTGGATCACCGGCGTCGCCGTACGCGACGGCTTCGACGTCACCGTCGACGATGACGGGCCCGGCATTCCGGCGGAACAGCGCGACAGCGTCTTTCGCCCGTTCTATCGCCTCGACGCCGCGCGCAATCCCGATACCGGCGGGCTAGGTCTCGGTCTCACCATCGCGCGCGATCTGGCACGCGGCCAGGGCGGCGACGTGACTCTCGAGGATTCGCCGCAAGGGGGATTGCGCGTCCGCCTGCGTCTGCCGAGCTGATCGCGCCGCGCGATGCCCGCTTCTATGAACGGCCGCAATATCGGCATCGACTTGCTGCGTGCAGTCGCGATCCTCACCGTGATGGCCAATCACTGGGTGCTCTCTTACCTCTCGTCGCCGAGCGCGGCGCCCGGCGACGAGCTGCTGCGCCGCATCGGTGGCCACGGTTTTTATGGCGTGACGCTGTTCTTCGTGCTCTCGGGCTTCCTTATCACGCGCACCACCATGGCGCGCGAGCCCGATCTCTTCCGCCTGTCGCTGCGCGGCTTTTATCTCAGACGCATCGCCCGCATCCAGCCGCTCTTCCTCCTCGCTGTCGGATTCGGCGCGGCGATGCTGCTCGCCGGCGACCCGTCATCGCATCCGTTCCAGGACGCCTATCGCAACCCGCAGGCCCCGTTCACCGGCGAGTTCTGGGTCTCGCTGTTCAGCTTCACCAACAACTGGGAGCGCATCCTGCGCAACGGCTATTGGGGACTGCATTGGGACGTGATGTGGTCGCTGGCGATCGAGGAGCAATTCTATCTCGGCTTCCCGCTGCTGGTGCTTTGGGCCGGCCGCCGCCGCCTCTATGCCGCGCTCGCCGCCATCGTCGTGCTCGGCATCGCGACGCGGATCGTCGGCAGTGCGATGCATTGGGGCTTTCTCGCGCGCGACATGAACTCGCTCGTCTGCTTCGACACGCTCGCGCTCGGCGTGCTGCTCGCCTTGCTCGGCGAGCGGCTGCCGCATGGCAAACGCGTCGCGCGCGCGAGCATTGCCATCGGCGCCATGCTGATCGCGTACGCCTTCTATCACGGCGGCGTCGCGCCGCTGATCATCGGCGCGTGCCTCTTCATTCATGGCGCCGCTCATATCGATATCTTCCGCGGCCGGGGATGGCGGGCGATCGCGCGCATCGGCCAGCTCAGCTATGGCATGTATCTGATCCAGGCGACGGCGATATTCCTCGCCTCGCCGTGGCTCGGGCAGCTGCCCTTCCCACTCGGCTACGCGCTGATCGTCGCCCTCGCCTGGGCGATCGCCGAAATCAGCTTCCGTTACTACGAAGCGCCGATGAACGCGTGGATCCGCGGCGAACGCCAGCCCGCGCAGACACTCGCTTAACCGAAATTCCCTCGAGGAAACTCAGTTGGCGAAGCGCGCCAACCCCACGGCGTTCTTCACCGGCAAGACTCTTATGCCGCGCGCGGCGACGATATCGAGAAGCTTGGCGAACGCGTCGGTGTGGTAGCCATAGGGGCTCGGCCGCGACGAAACATCGTGGGTAAAGAAGATCAGCCAGGCGTTGCTGCGCACGGCAAGGTCGAGCCATTCGATGACCTCGTCGAAACCAGGACCGATCTGCCCAAGCCCCACGGCTTTCAGCTCGCCGAAATCCATCCGGCCGCGGTTGATCCCGCTCCAAATGCCGCGGCACACGCCGAATTCGCGCGACAACAGCCGTTTCTGCGGCAACCGCAGGTCGCCGAAGGGATAAGCAAAGCTGCTGCAGCGATGCTCGGGCAATATCTTCGCGAGAAAGTCCGCGTTGCGCTTCAGATCGTCGAGAACGATCGGCGCACGCTGATGGGCCAGGCGCAAATGTGAAAACGTATGACAGCCGATCTCGTGGCCGTCCTCGTCGATCTGCCGCAGATCGTCCTCGGTGAAATAAGGAATGCCGTCGACCTCGCGGCCGCAGAACGCTCCGGCGGCGTAGAAGGTCCCAGCCCAGCCGCGCTCGCGTAGCATCCGGCTCCCTTCAGTGACGGCCGAGCGCGGAAAATCGTCGAAGCTGAAGGACACCACCGGCTCGCCGAGACGCGTATCGAGCGCGGGGATCTTGATGTTGCGCGTCAGAACAACCTCGAGGCCGTTGAGCTTGCGCGACATGAGCGCCAGCGGATTCACGAGGCCAGCTCCAGCGCAGCGGCGTCGCAGCGGATGTCGAGCGTGACCACGTCGCTATCCGCGAAGTCGCGGTCGATCGGCCGGACGAACCATTCGTCGCCCGCGCTTTCGTCGGCCTCGTGACGGAAGCCAAGCTCTGCCAGCATCTGGACCGATGCCTTGTTTTTCTTCGTGGGCTTGTACGCGACCCCGAAACGTTCGGCGCCGTGTTCCAGCAATCTCTGTCGCAGATATTCGAAGAAGGCGTTCTCTACGCGCTTGCGCTGGACACGGCAGCTCATGAAAAAAGACTCGATCGCCGGGCGCGTCTCCATCAGCACGCAGAAACCGATGGCGCCGTATTCGCCGAACTTGTCCGTGCAGGTCAAGACGAAGGCGCGCTCCGGTTGCTCCTTCATGAGCGTCTCGAGCTCCGCTTGGCTATAGCGCCGGCCCGAGAAGTTGAGCTGGTTCGTTCGTTGCGACAGCTCATACATGCGCAAGAGATTGTGCGGCTGAAGCCGCGTCACCTCCAGTTTGATGCGGCAGGAGCGGAGGAAATCGGCGTAGTCGAGCGTGCTGGAGCCGCGTGCGACGGTGCGAAGCTCCTCGCTCTGATACATCTCGCGGCGCTTGCCGCTTTCGGCGGTGATCGGCACGTCGCAACGCGGATGAGCGACGAGCGCCGCGATCTGCGTGTGTGAGAACACCGCGATCTCCGGGATGAGCTCCTGGATTTCGCCGCGCTCGAAGGGCTGATCGTCGACGAAAGCGAAGGTGTCGGCGCTCACATCCATCTCGGCGATGATCGACTTGACCGCCTCGCTCTTCGGACCCCAGCCCACCTTCGGGAAAACGAAGTATTGTCGCAGGCCGAATTTTTCCAGCGCCGCGAAAGCGAGATCGGGATCGTTCTTCGAGGCGACGGAGTTGATGATGCCGCGTCGATCGAGCTCGCGGACGGCATCCGCCGCCGCTTGCGACAAGGTGACCCCGTCGATGCCGTCCTCGACCAGCGTGCCCTGCCACAGAGTATTATCGAGGTCCCACACGACGCATTTCAGCTTCGGCAGCTCACCCGTGGGCTTCGCGCTTACGGCAACCGGCTGGGCGGGCGCCGCGGCGAGCGAGCGAGCGAGGCGGCAGAAATCGATCATGCCGAAGACGATCGGCGGCGCGCCTTCCTCGACCGGCTCGATTTGAATCGTGAGGGGCTTCTCGAGATCGACCAGCTTCGCGATTTCGGCGACCGGGATGAGAAGCCGGTTGTAGCCCGGCAAGAGCGGCGCCGCCGTCTGAAAAAGCCCGGCCGTTTCCTTGGCGCTTGTCATGATCGCCAGCGTAAATGGCCAGCTACGGCTGCCCGCATGCCAAGCTTCGAGAACAAACATGTCGCTCGCTTGTAACGCCGCGCCGCGCGAGACGAGTCGAACCTTCAGATCGTTGAGGCGCCAAGCGAACTTGTCCCGCACAATCGCCGGCAGGGCGTGCGACAGAACGCGGTCCAGGGCGATGTCCGCAGCTTCGAGCACATCGGCCCCGCGCTGCCCGCGCACGGCGATCCGCCCCTGGCCTTCGAGCTTGCCCCAGCGCCGGAAGACAATGCGCGTCAGTTGCAGCGACCGGTGATTGGGTGCGATTGCGCGCTCGATCCCGTTCTCGAAGCGGCGGCAATGGTGATCGCGGCGCGGCGTATAATAGCTGCAGGTGCTGTAACACGCGGGGAACGCGCATTCCGTGCAATGCTCACCCCACGCGATCACACTGCGCGCGCTCACCGCGGCCTGGGTTTCCGCGAAGGCACGCGCTGCCTCGTCCGGAAGCACGATCATGGCCGTGGCGATGCCATCCGCCGTTTGCCGCATGCTTGCGCCTCCGCCTCAATTTTGCCGCGGAGGATAAACGGCTGGCACAAGAAGCGGTTGCATTTGGTTTGACGGCGGCGCTACGACCATATGTCGCGACGGCGTTCATATTTTTGCCGCAGTTGACCGCCCTCGATCCGGCATATTAGAAGCCGACGCGCGGTCCGGCGCAGTATGCCGTCAATCCGGGACGGTTAGAACGAAGCGACGACTTTGAACCGATCGCCGACCTGGATGATCTTGTGCTCGAAACTGCGGCGCGTCGGGTAGTCCCGCAACTCGACGATTCCGGGAACATGATAAAGAAGATGGCCGATCAGATGCTGCGCGATTGGCTGGTCGAGATGGCGCCCGAGCACATAGGTCGGAAAGAGCTCATGGGTTAGCGCCAGGAAGGCAAAGCCTTCTTTTTCGACGAATTCATTGACCGCCTCGACAACACCGAACTGCATCTGCTGCGCGCGCTGATTGTTGGTGTAATCGTGGCCCATGATGATCCCGCCCGGCTTCAGCTTGCCCTTGTACCGTTCAAGGTCGGAGCGGACGCCTTCATAGCTATGTAGCCCGTCGATATAGATCCAATCGAACTGGCCCTCGCTGAATTCGGCCGCAACATCTTGCGAATAACGGCGATGAACGGTGACCCGGTCTTCGCGAATTTCGCTGGCGAAGCGCGCGACGACGGATCGATAGCGCGCCTCCTGAGCGTCGTCGTCGACGTTGTTGCCGTCCTGATCGTAATCTGCGCGCGCCTGGTGCGCCCATGGATCGACGAGATGCAGCTTGCGCGGCTTTATCGTGTCGAGGAGCACTTTGGAGAATTCGCCTTCGGCAACGCCGATCTCGAGCCCTTCGCCGCCTTTCGGCAGAAGCTGTATGAGCTGTTCGCGAGCGATCGGGCAGAGGAACATCGAAAGCCTCTCGATCTATTCCGCCGCCGCCGCGGCACGGGCGAAGGAAGGACGGCCGTCGGCGGCAAGGCTGATTTGGACCTCGCCCATGGATTGGTATCGCCGCAGCGCATGCTTGCCGGCGACATCTTGCGCCGCGGCTTGATTGGGATTGACCGCGTCGAGAGCGAGGCCCGGAACGTTCGAGAAATTGAGCCAGCGCAGCGGCGGAACGTCCGTCCAGAGAAGGCTCTCGGGCTCGCGTGCCGCGAGACGGGTCAGCGTGAAAAGCGAGGATTGGTCGAGCATCCAAACACCGTACTCGCTGAGCTTCGGCCGCAAATAGGCCGCGAGGAGTTGCAGCAGCCGGCGCGTCGACTCGGTGCGGCGGAAAAAAGTCAGCGAGCAATGGCAGATCTCCATCGGCGCCGTGCGGACGGGCCGCTCGAACATGCCGCCATCCGCCGCGCCGGCGATCGCCGGCAGTCCGAGCAGCCCCGGC
>DASXCX010000020.1:0-5127 GCA_036490955.1 Allostellaceae bacterium
CGATTCTTCTCGGGCCGCGCGGTGCGGGGGCGGACGAGACCACGCTCATCTTCGCTACGGCCAATTCCGCCGAATCCCACCCCAACGCCTTGTTCATGCATCCTTGGGCACAGGCCATCAACGCGGACGGCAAGGGCGTGCTCAGCATCGACGTGCGCGACGGTACGGCGATCGCGAATGCGACGAACGCTTATGACCGCGTGCTCGACGACGTCATCCAGATCGGCTGGATACTGCAGAACGACGTCGCGGGTAAATTTCCGCGTTCCGACGTCGCCACCTTGCCCTTCATGGCGCGCAGCTCGGCCGAAGGCTCGACCGCGCTGTGGCGTATGTATCGTTCGGAAACTCTCGATGCCGAATACGATACCATCCACCCGTTGCTTCTGGTGGCACTGACGCCAGCGGGCATTCACCTGGCGCACCCGCTCAAATCGCTCGACAATCTCGGCGGGGCGAAACTGATTGTCGCCTCGAAGGTGAACGCAGATGCAATCAGTCTGCTCGGCGGCTCGCCGCTCTCGATTCCGCTCTTCGAGATGTATGCCGCGATCCAGCGCGGCACGGCCGATGGCGCTGCCGTGTCCTGGACCTCGTTCAATCCGTTCAAGCTCGCAGAGGTAACGACCTATCACGTCGACACATCGCTCGGTACTTCGGTGGCGATGATCTTCATGAGCAAGAAGAAATATGTGTCGCTCTCGCCCGAGGTGAAGAAGGTGCTGGATGCGCATGCGGGTGAGGCGGCGAGCCAAGCCTTCGGGGCCTGGTGGGATCAGGAGCGCAAGGACGGGAAAGACCAGACGATCGCGCGCGGCGACAAGCGGACGATCGTCCAGCTGACCGGCGCGCAAACGGCGGCGTGGCGCGAGAAGATGAAGCCCCTCGAAGCCGCTTGGGTTGCCCGCACGCCGGACGGCGCGAAGGTTATCGGCGCCTACCGCGCCGAGCTGGCGAAGCTTCAGGCCGGCGGGCAGTAAGCGGCTGCGTTACCGTGCCGTCGACGCGGTCGAGCCGGGATGAACGCCGGGCCGCTGCGGGATCAGCAGGATACAGGCGATGATCAAAACGGCGATCACCGCGGAGGCAAGCGGCCGGCTGAGAGCAAGGCCGCCGGCGCTTACCGGCTTGTCGAGAAAATCGCCGACTGTCGCGCCCAAAGGCCGCGTCAGGATGAAGGCGGTCCAGAACAGCAACACGTGTGATATGCTCGTCCAAAGGTAAGCGACGGCGGCGATGACCAGCAGCGCGCCGAATACAATCGCGCCGCCCCCATAGCCGAGGCCAGAATCGGCTGCCCAGTCGCCGAGCGCCGTGCCGAGCGTCTGCGAGAAGGTGATGGTTATCCAGTAGAATGCTTCGGCTTTGGGGGTTGTGATGGTGTTCACCGACACTGTGCCCGCCGCCCAATACCAGGCGCCTAGGCTGGCAAGCACGCAAGCGAGCAGTAGCAGCGAGCCGCCGGTATAGCCGATGCCGAGCGAACGATCGGCAAAATCGGCCATGGTCGTCCCGGCGGTGGTCGAGCCGACGATCGTCGCCCAGTAAAGGAACGGGTGAAAACTCTTTGCGCCAATCTGCCAGACCGCCAACGCGACGAACGCGGTGAGGAAAATTGCGGTGCCGATGAGATAACCGAGATTCCACGTCATGGTCACGGTATCGCCGCCGGTCTCACCCAACGTCGTGGCCGCGATCTTGATGATCCAGAAGCCCAGCGTGACGGCCGGCACTTTGCTCAGCGTCGTCGCATTGCTCACGTAATTTATTTCCTTGCTCGTTGCCGTAGTCGCTAGAAGGTGAAGAGGATTGACGCGTACCACGAATGCCGTGCGTTCGTCGCTGTGTTCTGAAGGCCCGGTCCGTAGTAGCCGAGCAGGTGATAGTGCTCATTCAGATCGTAGCGGAAGCCGGCACCAATTCCTGTTGAAGCGTGGCCGTCTTTTGTGTCGGATGTTTGATGCACGATCTCGACGCCCAGTTGCAGATCCGGCAGGACCTGTTGCGCCAGCGCCCAGCCGACGAGACAGAAATTCTTTGAATCGCCGCCATGCTGGAGTTGGCAGCCGCCACCGCCGAAAGTCGACCAATCGCCCCAATCCTTCTCCAACCAAAATGGGAGCAAAAGAGCGGGATGATTGTCGCCGATACGCGACGAGCCGCTCGGCAGGAAAATGCGCGGAAATACGGCAATGTCCCAGCCGATCTGCGATTGGTGGAGGACGCGATATTTTGCGGCGAGCTCGACATTGCCGAAGCCAATCTCGTTCGCGGCATCGCGCGGTAACGAATAGGCCATCGGTATGACGGCGGTAAGTTGCAGGTCGGGCAAGGCGCCATAATTGAAATCGACGCCGCTCTCGCCGGTCGTGCCGTCGGCCGCGCTCGCGCCGTTGGTGAAGAGATAGATTTCGTAATGCTGGTAGTCGGTCGGCTCGGGATCATCCGACACGAAGGGCGGCCCCGCCTGGGCGGGATGCCGTAGGAATACGAAAACGCAGCCGCCGACCAGGGCGCAATAGAATGCTATCCGGCGAAGCGTCTGGCCGATCAGACCAATTTCACCCATTCTTCCTTGAACCTTAACGCTTTTGGCCTCTGTTGACCGGAACCCGGCTCAATCCTTAGTATTATGACCCAGAACCCGCCCGTTTCGTGGCGCGGCCGATCGGTAGGAGACCCTTGATGCATATCATCGATTCCCATTTCCACTGGTGGCCGCGCTCGGTCTTCGAGGCGCTGTGCAAGCGTAAGGATTTCCCGCGCTCCGAGCCGAACGACCGCGGCGGCTATGAATTCTGGGGGCCCTCGGGCCGCCAAGAGAAATTCCTCGGCGGCTGGACCGATTGGTTCGATATCGACGAGCAGCTCGCGCACATGGACGGGCTTGGCCATCAGGTCGACGTCGTCTGCTCGATCGGTCCGTTCTCGGTCGCGTTTTCCTATATGGACAAGATCATGGGTCGCGACTTCGCGACCCAGTGGAACGAAGAGATGGCATGGGCGCAGCGCACCCATCCGGGCCGCGTCTGGGCGAGCGCTGCGGTGCCGCTGGTCGACACGCAGACGGCGATCGATGTCGCCGATCACGCCATCAACAAGCTGGGTCTGATGGGCCTCAACCTGCCGGGTAGCGTCGGCGACGATCCGCGTATCGACGCCGAACGTCTCGAGCCGTTCTACGATTACGTTGAGAAGCTCGGTGTGCCGCTGTTCCTGCACCCGACCGATGCCGTGTTCCAGGACATGCTGATCGACGGTTATAACGGCGCGCTCTTCGTGTCGTTGGGCCGCGTGATCGAGGTGAGCACGGCTGCGATGCGCCTGATCTTCTCGGGCGTGATGGAACGTCACCCGAATCTCAAAATCTTCATGTCGCACACCGGCGGCGCGCTTCCGTACCAATCGGGCCGCATGGACAAGAACGGCAAGGGCGCGAAGTTGCCGCATCCGCCGAGCGACTACATCCATCGCTTCTATACCGATACCGTTACGCCGCACACCCAGGGCATGAAGTGGGCAATCGAGTATTTCGGCGTCGATCGCGTGATGTACGGCACCGACTATCCGTGCTGGGACCCGGCGACTTGCTTGAAGTTGTTCAACGAGATGAAGCTCTCGGACGAAGATCAGCACAAGATCTTCTATGCGAACGCCAAGCGCATTCTCAATCTCAAGGATCCGGCAACGGCGAAGGCCGCTGCGCCTGCCCGCGAGATGGCGCCGGCGAAGTAAGCCGGCTCTCCTTTTCGCGAAAGGCCGCGGCGCTCGCTGCGGCCTTTTTGCTTTTTAAGGTTCCGACGTGCCGGCGAAACGCGTCGCGTCTTCGGCGGCGCGCAGCAGGGCGCGTGCCTTGTCCTGGATTTCCTGATACTCGGCGGCGGGATTACTGTCGGCGACGACGCCGCAACCGGCTTGCACGATCATTTTGCCGTCTTTCACGACGGCGGTACGCAGCACGATGCAGGTGTCCATGCTGCCATCGCCCGAGAAATAGCCGATCGCGCCGCCATAGAGATTGCGCCGCTCCGGCTCGAGTTCGTCGATGATCTCCATCGCTCGCACCTTGGGCGCGCCAGAGAGCGTTCCGGCCGGAAAGCCCGCAAGCAGCGCATCGACCGCCTCGTATTTCGGGTCGATTTTCCCTTCGACGTGCGAGCAGATATGCATGACATGACTGTAGCGCTCGATGACGAATTGCTCGCCGACACGGACGCTGCCTATCTTCGCAACCCGTCCGACATCATTGCGCGCCAGATCGAGCAGCATCAGATGCTCGGCGCGCTCTTTCGGATCGGCAAGCAGCTCTTCCTCCAGCTGTTTGTCTTCTTCCGCCGTCTTGCCGCGGCGCCGGGTGCCGGCGAGAGGGCGGATTTCGACCTTGCCGTCGCGCAGGCGCACCATGATCTCGGGGCTGGATCCGACCACGGCGAAGTTGCCGTAATTGAGATAGAACAGGAAAGGCGAGGGGTTGAGCCGGCGCAGTGCGCGATAAAGCGCGAAAGGCGGCAGCGTAAAAGGCACCGTGAAGCGCACTGACGGCACGACCTGAAAGATCTCGCCGGCGCGGATGTATTCCTTCGCGGTCTCGACTAGGGCGAGACATTGCTCACGACTCATATTGCCCAGGGGCGCGGCGAGCGCGGCCGGCTTGTCTTCGCTCATACGCCGCGCCGGCAGGCTCTTATCGAGATCGCGCATGACCGCGGTAAGCCGCTCGCGCGCGGCCTCATAGGCCTCGCGCACCGGAACCGCACCGGGCCAGACCGGCGTCACGACAGTCACCGTGCCGAAGACATTGTCGAAGATGCAGACGATGGTCGGGCGGACGAGAATTCCGTCGGGGATGCCGAGCGTGTCGCGATTGTTGTCGGGCAGCCGCTCGATCAACCCGACCGTCGAATAGCCGAGATAGCCGAACAGGCCCGAGGCCATTGGTGGCAGCTTGCCGTCATTCTCGACGCGGCATTCGGCGATCAGCGCGCGCAGGGAATCAAGCGCGGCATTGCTTTCTTTTGTGAAGTCGGCAGGACTGTCGAGCGCACCGCGATTGATTTGCGCTTCGTTGCGGAAGCAGCGCCAGATCAGATCGGGCTTCATGCCGATGATCGAATAGCGGCCGATGCG
>DASXCX010000021.1:0-4276 GCA_036490955.1 Allostellaceae bacterium
ACCGGCACCGTGGTCGATAGCGCCGGCAGCGAGACCCTGCTGTCGACGCCGATCGGCTTGCTCGCCTTGCGGCGCAAGCTGGCGCTGGCTCCCGGGACAGAGATCGCATTCATCGTGATGGATACGATCGCGCCCGAAGCCGAAACCGCCATGGCGCCGGCCCGCAGCGGCGGCTGGATCGCGCTCGAGGAAACCTTGTTCGCCCTGCTCGGCCAGGCGGCGGCGCTCGCCGAGCAGCTCCGCGCCGAACTCACCCCGCCCTCGGGTCCCGAGCTTGCGGGCACGCTCCTCTATCTGCTCGGTGCGCTCTATCAAGGCAATTGGCCCGGCCCGGCCATCACCCGCGCGCTCAACGGTCCCGGCTACGGCAAGCTCAACCAGCGCCTTGCCGACGATATCGCCGCGCTGCGCCGCCTCAGCGACGATGAGGCGACCGGCGAGTGGCGCGTGCTGACCCTGCCCCTGCTGCTCGGCAATTTCCCACTCGCGCTTCGCCTCTATCTTCAGCGCGACAACCCTACGGGACAGGACGGGATCCGCTTCGCCCTCGAGGCCGAACTCAGCCGTCTCGGCCCGGTTCAACTCGATTGCCTGGTGCGCGCCAAGCGGCTGATCCTCGTACTGCGCAGCCATCGCGGCTTGACGCCGGAACTGCGCGAGGAGATGCGGGAGATATTCCGGCGGTCACTCCAGGCAACCGGCATCAGCGGCGATCTCAGCTTCGCGACCGTCGCCACCTTCCTGGTGCATCCGCTCGATCGGATGCGCGAACGCATCCAGATCACGGCGTAACGCCGCCAGACACGTGATCGCTGTGACGGTATAATCGCACGGCAATCGTCATGAGCGTCTATTTCCTTATCAAGACCCTCCACATCGTTAGCGCGACAATCCTGTTCGGGACGGGGTTGGGTATCGCCTTTTTCATGTTCCAGAGCTGGTTCACCAAGGATTTGGGCGAGAAGGTCTTCGCACTTCGTACGACCGTGCTTGCCGACTATCTGTTCACCGCGCCGGCTACCATCATCCAGCCCCTCACTGGTGCATGGTTGATTTGGTACGACGGCCTGCCTTGGACCGACGGCTGGCTCGCTGCGACCTATATCCTCTATTTGATTGCCGGCGCATGCTGGCTGCCGGTCGTCTGGATTCAAATCCGGCTGAAGCAGATCGCGACGACCTGTCGCGATACAAATGTCCCACTCCCCAGCGAATACCACCGGCTCTTTCGTCTGTGGTTTGCACTCGGTTGGCCGGCTTTCTTGGGGCTGGTCGCCATCTTCTTCCTGATGGTCATCAAACCCGCATAACGCACAGCCGGTGACCCAACGCATTCTCCTCATCGGCGGTTATGGCAATTTCGGCAAGTTCATCGCCAAGCGATTGGCGCGCGAATCCGCGCTCACCGTGATCATCGCCGGTCGTTCTGCCGACCACGCCCGGCGTCTTGCCGCCGAATTGAATACCGAATGGGCCGCGTTCGATATCAACAACAATCTCGATCGCTCTTTGCGCGAGATCGCGCCCGATATCCTCATTCACACCTCGGGACCGTTTCAAGGGCAAAGTTACGACGTCGCCGAGGCCTGCATCCGTAATCGCGTGCATTACATCGACCTTGCCGACGGTCGCGATTTTGTCACCAACGTCGGCCGGCTCGATCCGCTGGCGAAAGCCGCAAGAGTCCTCGTCGTCAGCGGCGCGAGCACCGTGCCCGGCCTCACCGCCGCCGTGCTGATCCGCTATGCGGCCGAATTCGCCGCTTTGGAAAGGCTCGACTTCGGTATCGCTACGGCGCAGCAAACCAATCGCGGGCTGGCAACGGTGCAAGCTGTACTCAGCTACGCCGGAAAACCCTTCACGACGTTGATCGACGGACGAATGCAGACGGTTCAGGGCTGGCAAGGCCTGACATGGCGCCGTTTCACAGGCCTGGGCCTTCGCAGCCTCGCGAATTGCGATATTCCTGACCTTGCCCTCTTCCCCAAGCTTTTCCCGACACTCCGCACGATCCGCTTTCGCGCCGGTCTCGAATTAGCGCCACTTCAACTCGGCCTCTGGCTGTTAACCTGGTTGGTCCGCGCCCACGTCATTCCCAATCTACGCAGCGCGGCCCCGGTGCTCCATCATGCCGCGCAGCTCTTCGATCGATTCGGCACCGACGACAGCGGTTTCTATATGGAGCTGCGCGGCCGCTCGGCGACGGGCGAGCGACAGAGGCTGAGCTTCGATCTGGTCGCGCGCGCGGGCGATGGGCTGATGATTCCCTGCACTCCGGCGATCGTTCTGGCGTTGCGGTTGGTGCACGGTGATATCGTCGAGCGAGGCGCGAGTCCGTGCATCGGCCTCGTCGACCTCGACGCGCTCCTCGATGAGTTGAAATCGCTGCGGATAACCTGGACGGTAAGCCGCGACTGAGGCTCAGCTCGATTTGCGACGAAACCCAGCCAGCGCGACTTCGTCGAGCTCGGCCTGGCGCAGCCGCTCGATGCCGCGATGCTTGGCGAGCAAGCGGTTGGCGGCGGCGATCTCGTAGCGTTTCACTTCGGCGAAGGCATCGGCGAGCGCGGCCCGCGCGTCGACGATCTGCTGCTCGGTTTCCTGGATCGACTGATTGAGCTTGGCGTGGCGATCGATCAGCGTCCTGACGTAGCCGTTATAGGTATAACTCGCCTCGTGCGACGTGCCCGCGACGGTTTGCTCGTGGATCTTCTCGTTGTCGAGCCGCTGCATTTCGGCGCGCAGCTTGTCGGCCAGGTTCTCGAACTCCGTGACCTTGCGGCGCTGTTCGTCGAGCTGCCAGCGGTGCAGCTTGATGAGGGTGTCGAGCGAGCTCATGACTCAACTGGCGGCGGTGCCGCGAGGACTTGGGCCAGCGCGGCATAGGCCGACGCGAAATCGCTGCGCTCGTCTTTCCTTTGCGTCAGGAAAGCCTCGATCGCGGGATAGAAGCGCATCGCTTCGTCGACTTTGGGATCGCTGCCGCGGCGATAAGCGCCGAGGCGGATGAGTTCCGCCATATTCTCATAGACGGAGATGTAGCCGCGCGCCGTCGCGATGAGCGCGCTCTCTTCGTCGGAATTGCATTGCGGCATCATGCGCGAAATCGAGCGCAGCACGTTGATCGCGGGATAGCGGCCGCGCTCCGCAATGGCGCGATCGAGGACGATGTGCCCATCGAGAATCGAGCGCGTCGCGTCGGCGATCGGCTCGTTGTGATCGTCGCCTTCGACCAGCACGGAGAAGAGTCCGGTGATGCTGCCCTGCCCCGTGCCGGGTCCGGCGCGCTCCAAGAGCTTCGGCAATTCGGCGAAGACCGTCGGCGTATAACCTTTGGTGGTCGGCGGCTCGCCCGCAGCAAGACCGATCTCGCGCTGCGCGGTAGCAAAGCGCGTCACGCTGTCGATGAGGCAAAGCACGTTCCGATCGCGATCGCGCAGGAACTCGGCCATCGCCAATGTTAGATAGGCCGCCTGGCGGCGCATCAGCGGCGATTCATCCGAGGTCGCGACGACGACGATGCTACGAGCAAGGCCGTCGTCGCCAAGATCGTCGGCGATGAATTCCTGCACCTCGCGGCCGCGCTCGCCGACGAGGCCGATCACCGTTGCATCGGCCGTGGTGTAGCGCGCGAACATCGACATCAGCGTCGACTTGCCGACGCCCGAGCCGGCGAAGATGCCCATGCGCTGCCCGCGGCAGCAGGTCAAAAAGGTGTTGATCGCGCGCACGCCGAGATCGACTTTGCCTTGCACGCGCTGACGCGCATGCGCCGGCGGCGGCGCGGCGCGCAGCGGGTAAGCGACGCGGCCCTGCGTCAGCGGGCCCCTGCCGTCGATCGGCTCGCCCATCGCATTGATGATGCGCCCCAACCATGATTCATCCGGGTAAATGACCGGCGTGCCGGTCGCGAGTTCGACCCGGCAACCAAGGCCGATCCCGTCGAGCGCCGTAAACGGCATCGCAAGCGCTCGTCCACCGCGGAAACCGACGATTTCACAAGCCACTCGGCGGCGTTCCTGAGTCACGACATCGCATCGGCTTCCGACCGTGACCTCGCGCGGCATGCCGCCGAGCTCCATCAGCATGCCGTTAACGCCCGCGACCCGGCCCCAACGCTGGTATCCCGGGAAATCGTTAATATCTTCAATAACTTGAGTGAGAAGTGCCAATTCGACCTCGGTCGGCGGGGTGCCCTATCCGGTAAACCCCGAATACCGGCGCTGGGGCCGGGTCGCGGGTGTTAATGGCATGCTGATCGAGCTCGGCGGCATGC
>DASXCX010000022.1:0-15329 GCA_036490955.1 Allostellaceae bacterium
GGGGATGAGCTGCGCGTCGCTAGCGGTCGCGACTGTTTCCTCGGCTCGGGTTTGAAGCAGTTTCTGGTTCGGCCAGTTGGGATGGGAGGCGATGAAGCTCGAAATGTCGCTGAACGACGCGCCCGAGGTCTTGTGGGTATATCCGAGAAAGGCGAGTGCCTGGGCCGGGAGGCGGTCGTGCGCGGGCGCGGCAAGCGTCTCCGCCGCGTTCCCATCGCCGCGTTTCATCGCGTCGAAGGCCGCCGTGTAAATCTGCCGGTCGCTTTCGCTTAGCGGCGCTGCCCATGCCTGGCTGCCGACTCCCCAAGCCAGCATTGCCAGGACAGGCAGGGCCAAGGTGCGTATAAGACCAATCACTTCCTGATTCCCACCAAGCATTCATATTACCGAGAAGAAGTAGCAGAACAATGAATTTCCCGCTGGTTGCCGCTGTTAACACAATGGCCTATCGTCGCAGAAGCGCCCGAAATACGCGGCGGGAGAAATAAATGCTTAAGGGATCGCTAGTTGCGCTCATTACGCCGTTCCGGGACGGCAAAGTGGATGAAAAAGCATTCCAGAATTTCGTCGATTGGCAGATCGAACAAGGGACCGAAGGGGTCGTGCCCTGCGGTACTACCGGCGAGTCGCCGACTCTCAGCCACGCCGAGCATAAGCGCGTTGTCGAACTCTGTGTGGAGGTGGCCAAGGGCCGGGTGCCCATAGTGGCCGGGACGGGCTCCAACTCGACTGAAGAGGCGATCGACTTCACCCGTCATGCCAAGCACGCCGGCGCCGATGCGGCGCTCGTCGTCACTCCCTATTACAACAAGCCGACGCAGGAAGGGCTCTACCAGCACTACAAGGCGATCACCGAGGCGGTTGACCTGCCGATCATCATCTACAACATCCCGGCGCGCTGCGTCATCGATATGACCGTCGCGACGATGGCGCGCCTCGCTAAGCTCCCGAACATCGTCGGCGTGAAGGACGCCACCAATGATCTGGCGCGGCCGCTGCGCACGCGCGCCGCGATCGATTCCGATTTCTCAATGCTCTCGGGCGAAGACGTCACCGCGATCGCGTTCATGGGGCAGGGTGGCGACGGCTGCATCTCAGTCACGGCGAATGTTGCGCCGCGCGCTTGCGCCGACATGCATCAGGCCTGGCGCCGCGGCGAGGTCGCGACCGCGATGAAGATCAACGAGCGGCTGCTACCTTTGCATGACGCGCTTTTCTGCGAGACGAGCCCGGCGCCGGTGAAATACGCCTGTTCGCTGCTCGGCAAGTCGACGCCGGATGTGCGGTTGCCGCTGGTCCCCGCGAGCGCACAGGCGCAAGAGCAGGTACGCACGGCGATGCGCTCCGCCGGCGTCCTCAACTAATGAGGTCTGCGCCGCATGGCGCTGCGTGGGGACGAGAAATATGTCGCGCTCAATCGGCGCGCGCGACACGATTACCTGATCGAGGAAACGCTGGAGGCTGGTCTGCAGCTGACCGGCACCGAGGTAAAAGTGCTGCGCCGAGGTCTGGCCACGATCGCCGAAGCTTACGCCAGCGATGAAGGCGGCGAGATCTATCTCATCAACGCGAATTTCCCGGAATATCCCGCCGCGCGCTTCAACCACGAGCCACGGCGCAAGCGTCGTCTGTTGCTGCACAAGCGCGAGATCAACAAGCTGCTCGGCGCAATCAAGCGCGAAGGCATGACGGTGATCCCGTTGGCAATCTATTTTAACGATCGCGGTCGCGCCAAACTCGAGCTCGGCCTTGCCAAGGGCAAACGCAAATCCGACAAGCGCGAGGCCGAGAAGCAACGAGACTGGCAGCGCAGCCGCGCCCGTATCTTGCGCGCACATAACGAGTAGGGAAGTAAGCAGCGCTTTGTCATTGCAGCGAGGATCGCTTGGCTTCACTCGCAACGACGTAATGGAATACTACGACAATCGCTTGCGCAGTTCCGTGAACACGGTCTCGAACATATCTGTCGTTAGTTTGCCGGTGTTTGTGTTGTAGCGCGAGCAGTGATAGCTGTCGGCGAGCAGCCGGCCATCCGACAACGCGTGCATCGCAGCATGTTTGAAGGCGAACGCCGACTTGCGCTGGCCGAGCGCGGTCAGCACCGCACCATGCGAGATCTGGCCCAGTGCCAGGATCGCGCGCAGCTTCGGCATCGCCGCGATCTCGGCGATGAGGAATTGACGACAGGTTGAAACTTCTACAGGCAACGGCTTGTTCTCAGGCGGCACGCAACGCGCGGCATTGCTGACGCGGCAGTCGACCAGCCTCAACCCGTCATCCTTGTGCTGAGCGTATTCGCCGCGCGCGAAACCAAAATTCTTAAGCGTCGCGTAGAGCAAATCGCCAGCGTAGTCGCCCGTGAACGGCCGGCCGGTACGGTTGGCGCCTTTGAGTCCGGGGGCGAGGCCGACGATCAGCAGCCGCGCCGAAATATCGCCGAAAGACGGCACAGGTGCGTTGTGCCAATCGGGATGCGCGCCGCGCTGCGCCATGCGGAAATCGACAAGGCGAGGACAAAGCGCGCAATCATGGCCGGGATCGGCCGTTCGCGGTTCTTTGGCAACCGCGCTCACGCGTCGCTGTCAGAAAATTGCTGGTGCGACTCGCGGTGATGATTGCCGTTATGCGTACGCATGATTTGCGGCGCGAGGTCCTGCAACTCGATGAAGACGTCGGCCTGGCGGCGCAACTCGTCCGCCACCATGGGCGGGGTCGACCGGATGGTCGATACGACGGAAACACGCACGCCCTTGCGCTGCACCGCTTCGACCAGACGGCGGAAATCGCCGTCACCCGAGAACAGCACGATATGATCGAGCGATTGGGCCATTTCCATCACGTCGATCGCGAGCTCGATATCCATGTTGCCTTTGAGCTTGCGGCGGCCCATCGCGTCGGTGAATTCCTTGGTCGGCTTCGTCACCATCGTATAGCCGTTGTAATCGAGCCAATCGACCAGCGGGCGCAGCGGCGAATATTCTTGATCCTCGATCAGCGCGGTGTAATAGAAGGCACGAATGAGACGACCTTTCGATCCGAAAAGCTGCAGTAGTCTTTTGTAATCGATATCGAAGGCTAGCGCGCGCGCGGCTGCATAAAGATTGGCGCCGTCGATGAACAACGCGATGCGCTCTTGAGGGTAAAACAACATTCCAAACTCCGTCGACCGATCGAAGCAATAACGTATTCATTTGCATTCATCGTTCGTGTTGCGTCAAGCGGTCAAGGCTGCAAGATGACGGCGTCTCGTCGCTATTGCGCATAACGTAGAGGTAAGGTGTAAATGCCTATGGCGCACCCGTATCTGGCGAGTGCGTGCCGATAATATTAGGGAGGTCGACCATGCCTGAGCGATGCGGTGCGCAGATTGATGCGATGGTCGCGGGCGCGTCTTCTGAATGCAGATCGGAGGTCGTCGGCGAATTCCGCGTTCATACGATCTTCGTGACCAATACGGTCACGAAGGACAACCGACAAACACTCGCAGGCGATCGTGGCGATGGAATATGAGCAGGTGATGCCGGAATTTTCGGGCGACGGCAAATTCCGGGCAAGCGGCCTCGACGTGGTGCGGCAATCATTTGTCGAGATGAAGTTCTCCGATCTGACGAAATATTATACGGAAGAGTTTCTGCCCAAAACGATGTGAGGAAAGCATTATGCCCTCGAAGCTGAAGATCACGCTGACTTGCGGCGATTATGAAATCGTCCGGCCATTGAAAGAAGGCCGCGTCGAGGCCGATGGCATCGACCTGACCATGCTGTGCGCGACCTCGTCGCGCGATCGGCACTGGCGGCTAGATCGCAATGCCGAATGTGACGCCGGCGAGTTCAATCTGTGCGGCTATTATATGGCGCGCGATCGCGGTCATCCTTATATTGCGCTGCCGATTTTCCTCCATCGCCGTTTCCGCCACGGCTTCATTTTTGTCAATGCAGCAAAAGGCATCAAAAAAGCATCTGACCTCAAGGGCGGAAAGTTCGGCTGCAGCGGTGGCATGCTCGCGGCGGCCTGTACTTGGCTGCGGGGCACGCTCGGCGAGCACTACGGCCTGTCGCATAAGGACGTGAAATGGCTGACGGACCGGCCGCACGATATTCCCTTCGCGCATCAGGAAGGATTCGATATCGATATCATCAGGGAGGGCAAGAGCGTCGAAGAACGACTGCTCGACGGCGAAATCGACGCGATGATGTCCGCCGGCATACCGGAGCCCCTATTACGCGGCGATAAACGCATCGCGCGGCTCTTCCCCGATTACAAGCAAGCCGAAATCGAGTATTACGAAAAGACGCAGATCTTCCCGATCATGCATACGCTGATTATCAGGCAGGAGATCGTCGAGAAGAACCCGTGGGTCCCCGAGAACCTCGCTTATGCATTTAATGAGTCCAAGAAGATTGCTCTCCAGCATTTGCGCAATCCACGTATCCTGCCTCTGGCCTTCTTCATGAATAATATGGAAGAGCAAAATCGGCTCTTGGGTCGCGACCCTTGGCAATACGGACTCAACGCCATCAATCGCAACAACGTCGCGACCGCCTTGCGCTACACCTATGAGCAAGGACTCATGGCGAAGCCGCATTCGGTCGACGAGATGTTTCATCCGATCGACGATTGGGCCTGGGTGGGGACCGAAGGCATCTGACGCAGGTGAGCACCGATGATCCTCATCGCCCTCGGTGCCAATCTGCCGAGCCCTGCGGGTATGCCGCAGCAGACATTGGAAGCGGCGATCAAGCGACTGGAAGCGAGCGGCGTCCGTATCGTCCTGCGGTCGCGCTGGTATCGCACCGCGCCGGTCCCGGTCTCGGACCAACCCTCGTTCGTAAACGGGGTCGCGCGGGTCGAGACCAAGTTTGAACCAGGCGCGCTGCTGGTGCTATTGCGCCAAGTGGAGCAGGAATTCGGTCGGCAACGAACCGTTCGCAATGCTGCCCGAGCGCTCGATCTCGATATCATCGACTATGATGGTCGGGTCGAAAACACTCCCGAACTAACCCTGCCGCATCCCCGACTGCAGGAAAGGGCCTTTGTTTTGCTGCCGCTGGCCGAAATAGCCCCCGGTTGGCGGCATCCAATCCTCGGGACAACCGTCGAAAGCTTGATTTTTGCGCTGCCACCGGGGCAAGAAGCCCGACCAATGCTAGGCTAAACGGTAAATTGGCCGAAAACCCAGCGTTTTGATAGGAAACCCTGTTGCAGGGCTACAGGCGGGCTCATATATTTAGCAACTTGAAATATTCTTACCGGAGATTCCGCTAAATGGCTCGCGTTACCGTCGAAGATTGCGTCGTCAAAGTCCCGAATCGCTTCGAATTGGTTTTGCTTGCTGCTCAACGCGCGCGTGATATTGCTTCGGGCGCGCCGCTCACGGTCGACCGAGACAATGATAAGGGCCCGGTGGTCGCGTTGCGCGAGATTGCCGATGTGACGATTCCCCTCGAGAATCTGCAGAACAATGTCATCAAAGGTATGCAGAAGCATGTCGAGATCGACGAGCCCGAGGAGGATCACGATGTCGAGATCGGTGCACCGGCCAATTGGGCGGGGGATCTTGCGCCGATGGGCGATGAAGAGGGCGACGCGGGCGACGAGGCCGCGATCGATGACGAACTTCAGGAAGACATGCTCGAGGCGAGCGACGAATCCGGTGCCGGCGATGACGACGTTTTGCCGGATATGCCGGAAGGCGATGGCGAGCCGGACGACAAGATCGAGTAGCTGAATGACAGGCGGCGAAACGCTCACTCGCGCCGCCGCTCCAGCGCCGACAGGCGCTCCCGAAGCGCGTGCTCCTATCATGCGCCAGTTCGAGCTGGTCGAGCGCGTTAAATCCTATGATCCGAATGCCGATGAAGACGCGTTGAACCGCGCCTACGTTTTTTCGACCAGGGCGCATGGATCGCAACTGCGCGCGTCGGGAGATCCCTATTTCTCGCATCCTGTCGCAGTTGCCGGCATCCTTTCGAGCATGAAGCTCGATGGTGCTTCCATCATCACCGGACTGCTGCATGACACGGTCGAGGATACGCTCGCGACGCTCGACAACATCGAGAAGCTGTTCGGACCGGAGATCGCGCGGCTGGTCGATGGCGTGACCAAGCTGTCGCGGCTCGAGCTGCAATCCGACCAGACGCGCCAGGCGGAGAATTTCCGCAAGCTCGTTCTCGCGATGTCGGAAGACATCCGTGTGCTATTGGTAAAGCTCGCCGACCGGCTGCACAACATGCGCACGCTCCGTTTTATCAAGGACGCGGATAAGCGCCGCCGCATCGCACGCGAGACGATGGAGATATATGCGCCGCTTGCCGAGCGTATTGGCATGCATGAGATGAAGGATGAGCTCGAAGACCTCGCTTTCGGCGAGCTCTATCCCGAGGCGCGCGAAGGCATCAAGACGCGGCTGGCCTTCCTGAAGGACAGGGGAGGCGATCTCGTCGCGCGCGTGCTGCGTGAGTTGACACAGACTCTCCAAGAGGGCGGCGTCGCTGCCGAATTGTCCGGCCGAGAAAAATCGCCCTATTCGATCTGGCGCAAGATGCAGCGCAAGAATGTCGGTTTCGAGCAACTTTCCGACATCATGGCGTTTCGCGTCGTCGTCGAAGACGTTGGCGCCTGCTATCACGCGCTCGGCGTGGTGCACAGCAAGTATCCGGTCGTGCCAGGCCGCTTCAAGGATTATATCTCGACGCCAAAGGCCAACAATTATAGCTCCCTGCATACTGGCGTGATCGGTCCGGAGCGGCAGCGCGTCGAGTTGCAAATCCGCACCCGCGAGATGCATGAGGTCGCCGAGCTCGGCGTCGCCGCGCATTGGGTTTATAAGCAATCGGCTCAGCCGGGAACCGAAGGTCGGCAATACCGATGGTTGCGCGAGTTGCTCGATATTTTGGAGCACGCGTCAGATCCGCAGGAATTCCTCGAGCACACCAAGCTTGAGATGTTCCAAGATCAAGTCTTCTGCTTCACGCCGAAAGGCGATCTCATTGAATTGCCGCGTGGCTCGACCCCGGTCGATTTTGCCTACGCCGTCCATTCCGAGATCGGCGATACCTGCGTCGGCGCCAAGGTCAACGGCAAGCTCGTGCCGCTGCGTACGACCCTGGTCAACGGCGATCAGGTCGAGATTGTCACCTCGAAAGCGCAGACACCGTCGCCGACCTGGGAACGCTTCGTCGTTTCCGGCAAGGCGCGCGCGCGCATCCGCCGCTTCGTCCGGACGCAGCAGCGCCAGCAATATCTCGATCTCGGTAAGGCGATCTTGCAAAAAGCCTTTCGGCAGGAAGGCCACGACCTGATCGAGAAAGCGCTGAGCGACGTCCTCAGCACCTTCAATGTCCAGACGGTCGACGATCTCTATGTTGCCGTCGGCGAGGGGCTCCATACCGGCCGCGAGGTCGTGCATGCGCTGCATCCACCGAAGCCTGAGCAACGCGCGGCCAAGGTCGTGCCGCTGGTCACGGCGCGCGGCAAAAAGCCGGAAAATGCGGTACCGATCCGCGGACTCATTCCCGGCATGGCGGTGCACTACGCCGGGTGCTGTCACCCGTTGCCGGGCGATCGTATCGTTGGCATCGTCACGACGGGGAAGGGCGTGACCATCCATACGATCGACTGCGAAACGCTTGCCACCTTTGCCGAAACGCCGGAGCGCTGGCTCGATGTCGCCTGGGACGACGATGCGTCGGCGGGCGGGCATGTCGGCCGGGTCAATGTCACGCTGGGCAACGAACCGGGGAGTCTCGGCAGTTTGACCACGGTGATCGGCAAGGGCGGCGGCAACATCACCAATCTAAAAATTACCAACCGCTCGCTCGATTTCTTCGAGATTCTCGTCGATATCGAGGTCCAAAATCTGCGGCATCTGACGAATATCATCGCCGCTTTGCGGGCGACGCCGGTGATTAATTCGGTCGAACGCGCCCGAGGGTGACCGTATGGCGGGGCACGAAGCGAATCGGCGCAAGCTGCGCTTGGGTGTCAACATCGATCACGTTGCGACGATCCGCAACGCGCGCGGCGGCAAGCATCCCGATCCGATCCGCGCCGCGCGTCTCGCCGAACAGGCGGGCGCTGACGGCATCACTGCGCATCTTCGCGAGGACCGGCGACATATCAGCGACGAAGACATCGCGCGTCTCGCGCGCGAGCTGACGGTTCCGCTTAATCTCGAAATGGCCGCGACCGATCAGATGCTTGCAATCGCGCTGAAGCACAAGCCCCACGCGGCGTGCCTCGTGCCGGAACGCCGTGCTGAACTGACCACCGAAGGCGGGCTCGATGTTGCCGCCGCGGCCGCACGGCTCGCGCCTTTCGTCGGGCAGCTGACTCAAGCCGGCATTCGCGCGTCACTCTTTATCGATCCAGAGCCAAAGCAACTCGAAGCGGCAAAAGCGATCGGCGCGCCGGTGATCGAGTTGCATACGGGGGCCTACTGCGAAGCCGAAGGCGCGCAGCGTGCATTAGTGCTCAAGCGCATTGTCGATGCCGCGGCGCTGGCCGAGGCGCTCGGCCTCGAATGCCATGCCGGGCATGGGCTTGGTTTCGAGACGGTTGGTCCGATCGCTGCGGTTCAGACGATTGTCGAGCTCAATATCGGCCATTTCCTCGTCGGCGAAGCGATTTTCGGCGGGCTCGACAGCGCGATTCGCCGCATGCGCGCGTTGATGGAACAGGGGCGCGCCACTGCGCTCGGCGTCAAGACCGCGTGATCATCGGTATCGGCAGCGATCTCATCGACATCCGCCGCATCGAGCGGACGCTCGCGCGCTATGGCGAGAAGTTCATCGCGCGCATCTTCACGGAGGAAGAGCGGCGCCGCTCGGAGCGGCGTGCGAATCGCGCGACTAGTTACGCGAAACGCTACGCCGCAAAGGAAGCGTGCTCGAAAGCGCTCGGCACCGGTTTCCGCAGCGGTGTCTATTGGCGGGATTTGGGGGTCGTGAATTTGGCGAGTGGACAGCCGACGCTCGTGTTGACGGGCGGTGCGTTGGCCCAGCTCGAAAGAATGGTTCCCAGGGGCATGGTTGCGAAGATCGAATTGACGCTGACCGACGAGCCGCCACTGGCAAGCGCCTTTGTCATCATCAGCGCCGAACCGATTCCGATACCTTGAAAAAGGCCCGGCTGCCCTTGACTTCGCCGACCCCGCGCGGCTAACTCTGGCTCCACGGCGTCCCGCACAAGCAAAACCAGCCTGATCAATAAGTTAGAGAGCATTCTTAATGGCAAGGAAAGTGACGGGCGGAATCGGTGAGACGCTTAAGACGATCATCTATGCAATTGTTATTGCACTTTTTATCCGCACCTTTTTCTACGAGCCCTTCAGTATCCCCTCCGCCTCGATGGTTCCGACCCTTCTCGTCGGCGACTATCTCTTCGTCTCGAAATTCTCCTACGGCTATAGCCGGTACTCACTGCCGCTCGGCCTGCCGCTTTTCTCCGGACGTATCTTCTTCAACGAGCCGCATCGCGGCGATGTCGTCGTCTTCAAGCTGCCCTGTCAGTATCCGCAACTCAACCCGGCCGCCGCCGCCGCCGAAGCTGCGCGCTGCGACGGCTCGACCGATTTCATCAAGCGCTTGATCGGCCTGCCCGGCGACAAGATCCAGATGAAGGGGGGCATCCTCAACGTCAATGGCCAGCCGGTGAAGCGCGAGCGCCTCGAGCCCTATTTCTATACCGAGGACGGCCGCACCGCGACCTTCGCGCAATATATCGAAACCCTGCCCAACGGCTATCGCCACAACATCATTGAGCTTGGCGACGATCAACCGCTCGACAACACCGACGAATTCACCGTCCCGTCCAACACCTATTTCATGATGGGCGACAATCGCGACGACAGCGCCGACAGCCGCGACCCGAACAGCGGCGTCGGCTTCGTGCCGGCGGAGAATCTCGTCGGCAAGGCGCAATTCATCTTCTTCTCGACCGATGGCTATGCGCGCTGGTGGGAGGTCTGGAAGTGGCCTTTCACCATTCGCTATGGCCGCCTGCTCTCGGGTATTCATTGATGGACGAAGCGGTTCCGGGCGTCACTGCGCTGGAAGAAACGCTCGGCCACCGCTTCGCCAATCCGGATTTGCTGATCGAGGCGCTCACCCATCCGAGCGCGCTGCGCCGCCGAGGCATCTCGCGCCGCGGCTACGAGCGGCTTGAGTTCCTCGGCGACCGTGTCCTCGGCCTTATCATCGCCGAGCTACTGTGGCGGCGCTTTCCCGGCGAGGCCGAAGGCGAGATGACGCGGCGCCATACGCATCTTGTGCGTCGGGAGGCCTTGGCCGAGGTCGCGCAGGCCGTTGGCCTCGGCGCGCGGCTGATCGTCTCGAAAGGTGAGGAGGGCGCCGGCGTGCGCGAGAACAAGAGCGTGCTCGCCGATGTCTGCGAGGCGGTGATCGCCGCGCTCTATATTGATGGCGGGCTTGATACCGCGCGCAGCTTCGTCGAGACCCGCTGGGAAATGCGCTTGAGCAGGCTCGGCGCGCCGCCGCGCGATCCGAAGACGAGCCTGCAGGAATGGGTGCAGGCGCGCGGGTTGCCGCTGCCCGCTTATGCCACTGTTGCCGCGGAAGGCCCGGCGCATAAGCGCCGTTTTACCGTCACCGTGAAGGTCGAGGGCTTGGAAAAAGCCACGGCCACCGCCACCGGGTCGTCGAAACGTGGCGCCGAGATCGCGGCCGCTGCCGCCGCACTCTCTGCCATGGGACTCGCTCCATGACAAAACGATGAGCCTTCGCTGCGGCTATGTCGCGCTGGTCGGCGCGCCCAATGCCGGCAAATCGACGTTGCTCAATCTCCTCGTCGGCACCAAGCTGTCGATCGTTACGCCCAAAGTGCAGACGACGCGCAGCCGTGTACTCGGCATCGCCCTGAAAGGCGAGGTGCAACTCATCTTCGTCGACACGCCGGGCATCTTCGCACCGAAGCGCCGCCTTGATCGCGCGATGGTGGCGGCTGCCTGGGCGGGCGCCGAGGATGCGGATCTTGTCGTCGTGCTGGTCGATGCGGCGCGCGGCATCGACGACGATACACGGGGCATCCTAGAACGTTTGAAAGGGACGCAGTGCCGCCGTGTCTTGGCGCTCAATAAGATCGATCTCGTCAAGCGCGAGCAGCTCTTGCCGCTCGCCGGCGAACTCGCGCGGCTCTGCGATTTCGAGCGCGTCTTCATGATCTCCTCGACCGCGGGCGACGGCACGGCCAACCTCGCGGAATTCCTCGCCGGTGCCGTGCCGGAAGCGCCGTGGCTCTACCCCGAGGATCAGCTCACCGATCTGCCGCAGCGCCTACTCGCCGCCGAGATCACGCGCGAGCAGCTTTATCTCCAGCTGCACCAGGAGTTGCCCTATGCCGCCGCCGTCGAGACCGAGCAATGGGAAGAACGCCAAGACGGCAGCGTCAAGATCAGCCAAGTCATCCATATACAGCGCGAGGGCCAGAAGGCGATCGTGCTCGGTAAAGGCGGAACACAGGTGAAGAAGATCGGCGCTGCGGCGCGCGCCGAATTGGAAAAGCTGCTCGAGCGCCGCGTGCATCTTTTCCTCTTCGTGCGCGTGACGCCCGAATGGGCCGAGGATCGCGAGCGGTACGCAGCACTGGGGCTCGATTATCCGGAGTGACGCGAGGCGGTCCCCCACTTTCGCGGGGTGACGATTAGAAAGTAGTGCGGCAATTATGCAGTGGTCCGACGATGGCATCGTGCTGGCAACCCGGGCACATGGCGAGCGGGCGCTTGTCGTGCAGTTGCTGACGCGCGAGCATGGCCGTCATGCCGGGTTGTTGCGTGGCGGACAATCGCCCAAAACACGGGCGCATTGGCAGATCGGCAATCGCCTCTCCGTCACGTGGCGCGCGCGGCTTGCCGAGCATCTTGGTTTCTTGACCGGCGAGGTATCGGATGCGTACGCGGCCAAGCTTCTCGACGATCCGCTGCGGCTTGGCGCGCTGGCATCGGCCGCGGCGCTTGCGGCGGCGGCGTTGCCCGAGCGCGAGCCGCATCCGCGCGCCTATCGCTTGCTGCTGCATCTGATCGAGGCGCTCGGCGCCGACGACCGCTGGGCGATCGCTTATGTCGAATGGGAGATCGCGCTCTTGGAGGAGCTCGGTTTCGGCCTCGATCTCTCGTCTTGCGCCGCGACCGGGGCGACCGACAATCTCGTTTATGTCTCGCCACGCTCGGGCCAAGCGGTGTCGGCCACGGCGGGTGCGCCTTACCGAGAAAAGCTCTTGCCTCTGCCCGCGTTTTTGTGCGGCCAGATCGCTCGGCCCGAAGCACAAGACATGCTCGACGGGCTGCGACTCGCGGGGTTTTTCCTCGAGCAGCGCGTCTTCGCGCCGCATCAGGCGAAATTACCCGCGGCGCGCAGCCGATATGTTGACGCGCTTACCAAGGTTCTTGCTATATCGGCATCATGACTCCGCCACCCGATTCCGCCGCCGCCGATCTTCGTGACGTGAACTTCGCCGATGCGCTCGGCGAGCGCTATCTCTCCTATGCGCTCTCGACCATCGTGTCGCGCTCGCTGCCGGATGTGCGCGATGGGTTGAAGCCGGTGCATCGCCGCGTGCTCTATGCGATGCGCCAGCTCGGCCTTGCGCCGGGCAACGGCTACAAGAAATCGGCGCGCATCATCGGCGACGTCATCGGCAAGTTCCATCCGCACGGCGATGTCGCGGTGTATGAGGCGCTGGTACGCTTGGCGCAGGACTTTGCGCAGCGCTATCCGCTGGTCGACGGGCAGGGGAATTTCGGGAGTGTCGACGGCGACGGCGCGGCGGCGATGCGCTACACGGAGAGCCGGCTTACGGCCGTCGCCGAAGCTCTTCTTGCCGGAATCGATGAGAATGCGGTCGATTTCCGCCCGACCTACGACGGCGAGAACGACGAGCCGGTGGTCATGCCGGCGCGCTTCCCCAATCTCCTCGCCAACGGCGCCGCCGGCATCGCGGTCGGCATGGCGACCAGCATCCCGCCGCACAACATCGTCGAGCTCTTGGACGCCGCGCTCAATCTCCTGAAGCGCCCGCGCGCCACCACGGTCGAGGAGCTCGTCGACCTCATCCCCGGCCCCGATTTCCCGACCGGCGGCGTCTTGATCGAGCCGCGCGAGAGCATCATCGAGGCCTACAAGACCGGCCGCGGCAGCTTCCGCCTGCGCGCGCGCTGGCATGTCGAGGAAGGCGCGCGCGGCACCTATCAGATCGTCGTCACCGAAATTCCCTATCAGGTGCAGAAGTCGCAGCTCATCGAGAAGATCGCGCAGCTTCTGGAGGAGCGTAAGCTCCCGCTGCTCGACGACGTGCAGGACGAATCGGCCGAGCAGATCCGCGTCATCCTCAGCCCCAAGACGCGCAACGTCGACGCCGCCCATCTGATGGAATCGCTCTTCCGCGCGACCGAGCTGGAAAAGCGCATTCCGCTCAACCTCAACGTCCTCGACGCGCAAAGCATCCCGCGCGTGATGGACATCAAAGAGGCGCTGCAAGCCTGGCTCGATCACCGCCGCGAGGTCTTGCAGCGCCGCACCGAGTTCCGCCTCGAGGCGATCGCCCGCCGCATGGAGATCCTGCGCGGGCAGATGATCGTCTACCTCAACATCGACGAGGTCATCCGCATCATCCGCGAATACGACGACGCCAAAGACCGGATGATCAAGAAGTGGAAGCTGACCGACGTGCAGGCCGAGGCGATCCTCAACATGCGCTTGCGCAGCTTGCGCCGCCTCGAAGAGATCGAGATCAAGAAAGAGCTCGGCAGCCTGACGGCCGAGCAGAAGGACAAGAAGGCGCTCGTCGCCGACGAGAAGCTGCAATGGGGCGCGATCAAGGGCGAGATCGGCGAGCTGCGCAAGGAATACGCGCATCTGCCGATCGGCAAGCGCCGCACCGAGATCGGCGAGGCGCCGGCCGAGATCGAGGCGGCGGCGCTCGAGGCCGCGGTCGAGCGCGAGCCCGTCACCATCCTCTGCTCGGCGAAAGGCTGGATCCGCGCTGCGAAAGGCCACGGCCTCAGCCACGGCGATTTCAAATACAAGGAGGGCGACGAAGAGCGTTTCGTCATCGAGACGACGACCGCCGACAAGCTCCTCATCTTCGCCAGCAACGGGCGTTTTTATACGTTGGACGCGGGGAAACTCCCATCCGCGCGCGGCCATGGCGAGCCGGTGCGGCTGATGATCGAGCTGCCGGGCGAGGACGATGTCGTCGCGGTGATGGCGTACAAGCCGGGCACCAAGCTGCTGCTCGCGTCGAGCGACGGCCGCGGCTTCGTCGTGCCGGCGGACGAGGTGGTGGCACAGACGCGCAACGGCAAGCAGGCGCTGAATTTGGGCGGCGGCGACAAGGAAGGCGGCGATCCAGCCGGCGCCGCGAAAGCGCTGGTCTGCGCCCCGGCCGACGGCGACACGGTCGCGGTGGTCGGCGACAACCACAAGCTCTTGCTCTTCGCGCTCAGCGAACTACCGGAAATGTCGCGCGGCCGCGGCGTGCTGCTGCAACGCTATCACGACGGCGGCCTCGCCGACGCGAAGGTGATCACTTATGCCGAGGGCCTCTCGTGGCGCTCGGGCGAGCGCACCCGCACCGAGATGGACCTCGACGATTGGAAAGGCGCCCGCGCCAGCGCGGGGCGGATCGCGCCGCGCGGGTTCCCGAAAGAGAATAGGTTTGGGTGAGGGAAGCACGGTGGCGCTTCGGTAGGGGAAATCGTCGTGAAGATATTTTCCGTAGCGATTGAGAATTTCCGGGGTGTCCGTTCCGCCAAGCTGCTGCTGCCCGATCATGCCGTGCTGATTGGTGATAACAACACCGGGAAATCATCGGTGTTCGAGGCGATCGATCTAGCTCTCGGCCCCGATCGGCTGAGCCGGCGTCCGCCCGTTGACGAGCACGATTTCTATCAAGGCAAGTATCTGTTCGTTGAGAACCCCGAAGCGCCGGGAGGTGCGGAGCCGGGCCCGGCGCCCAAAATCACGGTTGAGGTGACGATCACCAACCTGTCGCCGGAGCAGGACGCGCGATTTGGAGCGCATGTCGAATGGCTGAATGCGCTCACCGGGACGTTCTATCAGGAAGCTAACCCGGCCAGTGTCGATGCCGCGGAGATCAAAGCGGCTCTGCGAGTCACATTCATCGGCGAATATGATCCCGATGAAGACGATTTTATCGGCAACACCTACTTCACGCGTAGTTTGTCCGAAGAGGACACGCCCACATCCTTCTCGAAGAAGGACAAACAGCACTGCGGCTTTCTCTTCTTGCGTTCACTGAGGACTGGATCTCGGGCGCTCAGTCTCGAACACGGCAGCTTACTCGACATCATCCT
>DASXCX010000023.1:0-2451 GCA_036490955.1 Allostellaceae bacterium
GACTATTCGATCGACCCGGCAACCGGCCGCGCCAATATCGGCTGCCGCCGCCTGATGCTGCGCTCGAAGAACACGATGCGCGCCAATCTCACGGCCAATTCCGATCTCAAGAAGATCTACAAGGCCTGCGTCGAGCGGAAAGAGAAGCTGCCGGTGAGCTTCGTCGTCGGCTCTCCTCCGATCGATTTCCTCGCCGCGGTGCAGCGCCGTCCCGGCGACGAGCGCAACATTCTCGCCAGCCTGCGCGGCGAGCCAGCGCCGTTGGTGAAGAGCGTCACCAACGACGTGCTCGTGCCCGCGGACGCCGAGATGGTGATCGAAGGCTATTTCGACGAGCTCGGCTATCGCGAGACGGAAGGGCCCTATGGCGAGATGTGGGGCTATTACGGGCCGATGCATATCGATCCCGTGTTCACCGTCACCGCGATCACGCATCGCAAGGATGTGCTGTTCCAGACCGTGCTGCATTCGAGCCATGTGCTGGCACGCGGCGATTCCCCGAATATGAGCGCGCTCGGCACCGAGCTCTCTATCTGGCGCTGCCTGCGCAAGGCGGGCATCGAGCCGGTGGCCGTGGCGATGGGGCCAGGGCTTCGTCTCCATGGCCGCGTCGCGCTGAAGCGCGGCAAGCCGGGCGAAGCGCGCAAGGCGATCGAGGCGCTGCTCAAGGAAACCGTCTTGAAGCATGTCGTCGTCGTCGATGACGATATCGACGTGGCGCAGGCGGATGAGATCGAATGGGCGCTGTGCACGCGGTTCCGCGCCGACCGCGATCTCATCCTCGAGAAGACCCATGAGGGCGCCTATATGGACCCGACCATGTTCGAGGAGACCGAGGCCGCGAAGATGGGCTTCGATGCGACGGCACCGTACGGGCATGAGAGCCGCGTCGATTTCTGGCGCCCGCGCGCGCCGCATCTGACCGGAACGCCACGCTACCAGACCGTGCGCCAGGCGCTCGAGGCGCAACCGCTGTTCTTCACGCAGCTCATGGAAGCAGTCGGCAGCCGCGACGGCCGCGAGATCGCGATGGAGCTTTACCGGCTGCGCGAGGAAGGCGTCCTCGACCGCCAGCCCAACGGCGAATGGACGATCGGCAAGACCGGTACGGCGGAGGACAAGTTCCTCGGGCACTGAATTCCGCGCCGCGCGGGCAGACCGGGAACGATCCGGCACCCGCGCTCAGCGCAAAGAATCAAAAGGGAGGATCGGGATGCGCAAGTCTTTTGCTGCCTTGTATTTGCTGAGTAGCGTCGCGTTGCTTATGCCGGCGCTGGCCGCGGCGCAGACGGTCGTGAAGGTCGGGATCATCAACACCTATTCCGGCCCCGAGGCACAAACCGGCGACATGATGGACAAGGGCATCAAGCTCTATGTCAAAGAGCATCAAAAGGATCTGCCGCCGGGCGTAAGCGTCGAGCTCGTCGTGCGCGACGATACAGGCCCCAATCCCGAAGTCGCGAAACGCATCGCGCAGGAGCTGATCACGCGCGATCATGTGCAATTCCTGACCGGGGTGGTCTGGACGCCCAATGCCGCAGCGATCGCGCCGCTGACAGCCGAGGCGAAAGTTCCGTTCGTGATCATGAATGCGGCGGGTGTCACGCTGACACGCATGTCGCCTTACATCATCCGCGTCTCCTATACCTTGCCCCAGCTCGTGACGCCGCTCGGCACTTGGGCGGCGAAGCAAGGCTGGAAAAAGGGCTACACCGCGGTGCCCGATTTCGCTCCCGGACAAGAAAGCGAGGCCGCCTTCGCCAAGGCGTTCACGGCAGCCGGCGGCGAGATGGTCGGCTCGGTGCGCTATCCGGTGGTCAACCCGGATTTCGCCCCGTTTCTCGCGCGCGCCAAGGATGTGAAGCCGGATGTGCTCTACATCTTCTGCATCTCCGGCAAGCAATCGACCGCGATCATGAAGACGATGGCCGATCTCGGCATGCGAACCGCCGGCATCCATCCGGTATCGGGTATCGACCTGACGACCGACGAAGAGCTGCCGAACATGGGCGACATCGCGCTCGGCGTGAACAGCGCCTCGAACTATTCCGCCGCCGCCGATCGGCCGCAAAACAAGGCGTTCCTCGCGGCCTGGAAGCGCGATTACGGCGACCAGCTCGTGCCGAATCCCTTCTCGGTCCAAGGCTGGGACGGAATGGCCGCGATCTACGACGTGGTGAAGGCGACCAAGGGCAAATTCACCGGCGATCAGGCAATGGCCTTGCTGTCGCATTGGAAGAACCCCGACAGCCCGCGTGGTCCGATCGCGATCGATCCCGAGACGCGCGATATCGTGCAGAACGTCTACATCCGCAAAGTCGACAAGGTCGACGGCCGCTACGCGAATGTCGAATTCGTCACCTTCGAGCAGGTGAAGGACCCGTGGAAGGCGGAGAATCCGGCGAAATAAAACGGGCTTGGCCGTTTTGCCGGAGATGACTGGGCCGGAGA
>DASXCX010000024.1:0-2213 GCA_036490955.1 Allostellaceae bacterium
CGGCGTCTATCCGGCCCATCCGTTCCGCGCCACATTCAACGAGAAGATGGAATAGAGGCGACTAAGCCGCCGCCTTCTTCGCCAACCCGAACGCATCCGCAAGCAGCGAATACGACTTCTTGCGCGCCTCGTGATCGTAGATCGCGGTGATGATCATCAACTCATCCGGCCGGCTGGCATCGATCATCGGCTGAAGCAGCTCGATCACTGTCGCCGGACTGCCGACGAACAGCCGCGAGCGGTTGCGCTTGATCGAGACGCGCTCGGCGTCGGTGGCGGGATAGGCCAGCGCCTCTTCCGGGCTCGGCAGCGGCAGGTATTGCCCGCGGTCGCGCCGCAGGCGATTGAGATCCATCGATGAGGCGAGGTTTTCGGCTTCCGCGTCGGTCTCGGCCGCGACCACGGCGACCGCGAGAATCGCGTGGGGCGTCGCACGCCAGCCCGACGGCTTGAAACGCGCGCGGTAATTCGTCATCGCGTCGATTGCGTCGTGAGACGCGAAATGATGCGCGAAGGCGAAGCCCATGCCGACTTGCGCGGCAAGCTCCGAGCTGTAATCGCTGGAACCGAGCAACCAGATCGGCGGCAGCGGCGTGTCGTCGGGCATCGCCACCACATTGTTGTAGGGGTGGCCTGCCGGGAAATCGCGCGTCTCCCACAGAGTGAGCTCCTGCAGCCGCTCCAGAAAGTCATCGCCCTGGCGCTGATCGAGCCGGCTGCGCAGCGCGTAGGCGGTCGCGCCATCCGTGCCCGGGGCGCGGCCGAGGCCCAGATCGATGCGGCCGGGAAACAGCGCCTCCAGCATCTTGAAGCGCTCGGCGACGACCAACGGCGCGTGGTTCGGCAGCATCACGCCGCCGGAACCGACGCGGATATTTTTGGTCACCGCCGCGATCTGCCCGATCATCACGTCGGGCGCGGGGCTCGCCACCGATGCGAGGTTATGGTGCTCGGCGAGCCAATAGCGGACATAGCCGAGCCCATCGACATGGCGCGCCAAATCGATGCTGTTGCGCAGCGCCGCAGCGGGCTTGGTTTCTGTGGTGACGACGGAGAGGTCGAGGACGGAGAGCGGAAGCATGATGCCCAAGCTAGTGCGTGAGATGCGGCCGCACAAAGGGCGGCATTTGAAGGGCGGTCAGGCGCGCGATGGCGGCCAACCATTGGGACAAATGATGGATTTTTAGAATTGATTTCATCTGGCCCAATCTTTATACTTACAATATATCATTATATTTCATATACTTACACTTCCGCATGATTGCCCACCGCCATAGAAATTGGCTCCAGTAGCCGAATTTAATGTCAGTATTGGGCAATTTCCCAACCCCCGGTGGGCTGTTTGGGCCCGCGCGTTTGCCCTATTTTAGGTCCTCCCAAGCTAGCGTGACCGGCCCCGCGAGATTTTACGCCACCATGACTGACACCTCCCCAAACCCCCACGCGCCGAAAAGGCCGGCGATTTCCTTCGAGTTCTTCCCGCCGAAGACCGCGGAGATGGAGAAGAACCTGTGGGAGACCGTCAACCGGCTGGCGCCTCTTGCTCCCAATTTCGTCTCCGTCACCTATGGCGCGGGCGGATCGACCCGCGAACGCACGCATTCGACCATCGCGCGCATCCTCAAAGAAACCGCGCTGCTTCCGGCCGCGCATCTCACCTGCGTCGGCGCATCGCGCAGCGAGATCGACGAGATCGTCGAGCGCTATCACGAGGTCGGCGTCCGCCATATCGTCGCACTGCGCGGCGATCCCGCGACCGGCATCGGCACGTCCTACCTCGCGCATCCGGACGGCTACCAGACCTCTGCCGCGCTCGTTGCCGGGATCAGGAAGCGTCATCCAGACATCGAAGTCTCCGTGTCGGCATACCCGGAGAAACATCCCGAGGCGCGCGACTTCGACGCCGATATCGACACGCTGAAAGCCAAGGTCGATGCCGGCGCGACCCGCGCGATCACCCAGGTCTTCTTCGATAACGACCTCTACTTTCGCTATCTCGACCGCGTCCGCGCCCGCGGCATCAGCATTCCGATCGTGCCCGGCATCATGCCGATGCACAATTTCAAGCAGGCCCGCAATTTCGTCACTCGCGCCGGCACCAGTGTGCCGGACTGGCTGGCGCAGAAATTCGACGGGCTCGACGACGATCCCGATACGCGGAAGCTGGTGGCGGCCACCGTGGCGGCGGGCCAGGTGCAGAAGCTCGCCAAGCA
>DASXCX010000025.1:0-23134 GCA_036490955.1 Allostellaceae bacterium
GACCGGCTCTATATGGAATTGCAGCGCCACGGCACGCCGGGCGAACGTCTGTCGGAAGGTGCGCTGATCGAGCTTGCCTATGCGCGGGATATTCCGCTCGTCGCAACCAACGAGCCGTACTTCGCCAAGCGCGAGGACTACGACGCCCACGACGCGCTGATCGCCATTGCCGAGGGCCGCGTCGTTGCGGAGACCGACCGCCGCCAGCTCACCGCCGAGCATTATTTCAAGAGCCGCGCCGAGATGGCCACGCTGTTTGCCGACCTGCCGGAGGCGCTGGCGTCGACGGTGGAAATCGCCGAACGCTGCGCGTTCCGGCCGCTCACCGAAAAGCCTATCCTGCCGCGCTTCTCGGTAGGCGACCGCGCCGTGGACGAGGGGGCCGAATTGCGGACCCGCGCCGAAGCGGGGCTGGAGCGCCGCGTGACGTCATATGGGCTCGCGCCCAGCCGCACCCTCGAGGAATACCGCGAGCGTCTCGCCTTCGAGTTGAAGGTGATCGAGGGGATGAAGTATCCCGGCTACTTCCTGATCGTCTCCGACTTCATCC
Source organism: Allostellaceae bacterium (assembly GCA_036490955.1). Classification (GTDB taxonomy): domain Bacteria; phylum Pseudomonadota; class Alphaproteobacteria; order ATCC43930; family CGMCC-115725; genus CAIKMD01. The sequence goes on from DASXCX010000025.1 coordinate 551, forward strand.
AGTGGGCGAAGGACCAGGGCATTCCGGTCGGACCGGGCCGCGGCTCGGGCGCGGGCTCGCTCGTCTCCTATGCGCTGACCATCACCGATCTCGATCCGCTGCGCTTCAATCTGCTGTTCGAGCGCTTCCTCAATCCCGAGCGCGTGTCGATGCCGGACTTCGACGTCGATTTCTGCCAGGACCGCCGCGACGAGGTGATCCGTTACGTGCAGAACCGCTATGGCCGCGATCAGGTGGCGCAGATCATCACCTTCGGCACGTTGCAGGCCAGGGGCGTGCTGCGTGACGTCGGCCGCGTGCTGGAAATGCCATATGGCCAGGTCGACAAGCTCTGCAAGCTGGTGCCGAACAATCCCGCCGCCCCGGTCGCGCTGAAAGAGGCGATCGATGGCGAGCCGGCGTTGCAGCAGATGCGCGACGAGGACGAATCGGTCGCGCGCCTGATTGCGATCGCGCTGAAGCTCGAAGGTCTCTACCGCCACGCCTCGACCCACGCGGCCGGCGTCGTGATCGGCGACCGGCGCTTGGACGCGCTCGTCCCGCTCTATCGCGATCCGCGTTCCGACATGCCGGTGACGCAGTTCAGCATGAAATACGTCGAGCTCGCGGGCCTGGTGAAGTTCGACTTCCTTGGCCTCAAGACGCTCGATGTGCTGACGAAAGCCGTCGGTCTTATTGCCGAGCGCGGCACGCCGCTCGATCTGGCGCGGATACCGCTCGACGACAAGAAGACCTACGAACTGATCGCCCGCGGCGATACGCACGGCATCTTCCAGTTGGAAAGCTCGGGCATGCGCGACAGCTTGCGCAAGCTCAAGCCCAACCGGTTCGAAGATATCATCGCGATGAACGCGCTCTATCGGCCCGGGCCGATGGATAGCATTCCGAGCTACATCAAGCGCAAGAACGGCGAAGAGCCGGTGGCCTATCCGCACCCGATGCTCGAGCCGATTTTGCAGCCAACCTACGGCGTCTTCACCTATCAGGAACAGGTGATGCAGGCGGCGCAGATCATGGCCGATTACAGCCTTGGGGGGGCGGACCTGCTGCGCCGCGCCATGGGCAAGAAGATCAAGTCGGAGATGGTCGCGCAGCGCGAGAATTTTGTCGGCGGCGCGGTCAAAAAAGGCATCGACGAGGCGCAGGCGAATGTCGTGTTCGACCTGATGGAGAAATTTTCCGGCTATGGGTTCAACAAGTCGCACTCGGCGCCCTATGCGCTGATCGCCTATCAGACGGCCTATCTCAAAGCGAATTATCCGGTCGAATTCCTGGCCGCGTCGATGACGCTCGATCTCGGCAATACCGACAAGCTCAACGAGTTCCGCCAGGAATGTGCGCGGCTGGCGGTCAAAATCTTGCCGCCCGACATCAACCGCTCGGGGGTGGAGTTCTCGGTCGAGCAAACCAAGGACGGCGCGGCGATCCGTTACGCGCTGGCGGCAGTGAAAGGTGTCGGCGCCGCCGCAATGCGCGAAATCCTCGCCGAGCGCAAGGCGAACGGGGCGTTCAAGAATCTCTTCGATTTCGCACGGCGCCTCGACGTGAAGAGCTTCAATCGCCGCCAGTTCGAAAGCCTCATCCGCGCCGGCGCCTTCGATTGCCTCAATCCCAATCGCGCGCAGAGCTTCGCCGCGATCGATCTCCTATTGCGCCACGCGAGCGTTGCAGCGGAGGAGCGGTCGAGCCAGCAGGTCAGCCTCTTCGGCGAAGCTGGTGCGGGGGCAGGGCAGCGCATGGTCCTGCCGCAGGTGCAGGATTGGTCGGCGCTCGACCGGCTGCAGCAGGAATTTGCCGCACTCGGCTTCTATCTCTCCAGCCACCCGCTCGACGCCTATGGCAAGAGCTTGGCGCGGGTGGGCGTGGTACGCTTCGCCGAGCTGCCGGAACGGCTCGCGGCGGGCGGCTCGACACGCTTCAAGCTCGCGGGCATCGTCATTGGCAAGAAGGAGCGTTCGTCTTCCGAGGGCAGGCGCTTCGCCTTCGTTCAGATGTCGGACGCGACCGGCACTTTCGAGGTGACGCTCTTCTCGGAGGTGCTTGCCCAGGCGCGCGAGCTCCTGGATAGCGGCAAGCCGCTGCTGGTCACGGTCGATATCCGCGCCGATGACGATGCGCTGCGGTTGACGGCACAACGGGTCGAGCCGCTCGAGAAGATCGTCGCTCAAGCGGCGGCGGGGCTCAAAGTTGTGCTCGGAGAGGTGGCGGCGTTGGCGGCCTTTAAGAGCGTGTTGCAGAGCGAGGCCGGCGGGCGGGGGCATGTAAATGTGGTCGTGCCGCTGTTGACGCGCGAGGTCGAGATCGCGCTCCCTGGCGGTTTCCGCATCGGTCCGCAGGTCCTCTCGGCCGTGCAGCGCTTGCCCGGCGTGCTTTCGGTGCAGGAGATTTGAGCCGATCCGTTGGTGGGCTTTACAGGGACTCGTGAACAAGTAAAAGATTCCAGCGTCTTCTTGCTCGCCTGCGGTAATTATTAGCAAAATAGCTAAAATTATTATGTTCTATCGGGCGCATGGGCATGGTTAACGATAGATTATTATTGCGCCTCTGGGAGGCCGCTTCTATATTCATCCTTAATCCACGCTAACCTTAATGATGGGGCTCGTGGAGCGAGGAACGCCAAATCGCGTTCCGCTTTTCAGGGGGCCGAGAAGCAATGGCTGGCCGCGGAAGTGGGGTTCAAAGTCGTCCTGGATGGACTTTGGAACCCGATCTCGATCCGATCGATGATCAGCTTCGCCGCCGCCGTTGGCGCATTCTGCGCGTCGCGCTGCCTTATGGCCATGGGCTCGATCCTTTGCCGGCCTGGGTGAGGACGCCCGAGCAATTCATCGGCTGGTTGATCGGCCGTTTGACGCCGCAAGCGCTCAAGAACTATTTCGAGGATCTCGAGGAGATCGCGAAGCAGACTTGCGATCTCGAATTGCTGCGGCTTGCGCGCAAATACCTCGCACCACGGTAAATTAATTCCCGCGCACCGTCGCCGGATTTTCCACACGTCGTGGCACGGCAAGGCTAAGTGATTGATTCGACAGAGCTGGTCCGCTCTTTGCTGAGATAGGCGGCAAAGAGCACGCGTCTCGCGCTGTTCAATGTGGCCCAAAGTTCAGGGAAGATTCTCGATCGACGATCGGCCTCGGACAGTCCGCACGTCGTTGGATTGAGCCGAGGTCGACGTGATTCTTTCGTGTCTCCAACAATCGCGTCATCGTGAAGCACTTTCTCGCGCCTCTTGTGATCAGCGCGGATTTTTTTAAAATGGTCGCTCGTTGTTGCGATGCTGACGCACACGTTAAAGGAGACTGGCTCTCGTGACGCCGCAGGTTTATCGCATCGGAAAGTTCGCGGTCGGACAAATCGTCCGTCACCGCCTCTATGCGTTTCGCGGCGTGATCTTCGATGTCGATCCGGTCTTCAACAATACGGACGAATGGTATAACTCGATCCCCGCGGAGCGACGGCCGTCGAAGGACCAGCCTTTCTATCACTTGCTCGCGCAAAACGCGCAGGGCGGACCCTACGAGGCGTATGTCTCAGAGCAGAATCTCGTACCGGATTCCGAAAACGGTCCGATCACGCATCCGACGATCGACACGATCTTCGAGCGCTTTGCCGGCGATCGCTACGTCATTCGCGCCAGCCGCCGGCAATAGGCGCACCGCCCGCAAGGCGCGCCCCTCTCGCGTCACTTCCAGGTGAAGATCGATGAGACGGCGTAGTTCCAGACCGAGCCGATGACGATGCCGGCGATGCCGGCGACCCACCACACCTGTTGCTGCGCGAAGAGATATGACGCGACGCCGATATTCGCCGCGGCGCCAAAGCTGCAGATCACATAGAAGGACACGAGTCCGCGCAGGATGCGCCAGCCCTTGAGGCGGCGGTCGGCATAGGTGAAGAGGTTGTTGAGAACGAAGTTCACCGTCATCGCGACGAAGGCGGCGGCAGTCTGCGCGGCGACGAAGGTCAGGCCGAAGAGTTTCAGCCCTGCGGCGAGCACGCCCATATGAACGAAGACGCCAAGCCCGCCGATCAAGGCAAATAGCAGGAAGCGCACCGGCACGATATGGCCGACGAGCTTGTCGGCGAGCAGCATCGCGAATTCCCAGGCAACGAGCGTGTCGAGCTTGCTTTCGCCGGCGACGCGCGGGCGGAAGTGGTAGGGAATCTCCTTGATGCGCAGCGGCGTCTCTGCCGTCGCCAGGATATCGAGCAGAATCTTGAAACCCTGGGTGGAGAGGCCGCGCATCACCTGCTCGAACACCGTCCGCCGCAGCATGAAGAAGCCGCTCATCGGGTCAGCGATGTCGGTCTTGGTTACGAGATGGGCGAGTCGCGTCGCCAGCGAACTGGCGCGTTGGCGCTGCGCCGACCATTCGCCGACGCCGCCGCCTTCGATATAGCGGCTGCCGACGACCATGTCGCAATTCTCGCGGCGTAACGTGTCGAGCATCTGCGGCAAGATCGCTTCGTCATGCTGCAGGTCGGCGTCCATGATTGCGACGTAGGATGCAGAGGAGGCGAGAATGCCCTCGATACAGGCACCGGCAAGGCCGCGCCGGCCGATGCGCTGGATGCAGCGCACGCGCGCGTCGCGCTGCGCCGCCTCGCGCACGGCATCGGCCGTGCCGTCGGGCGAATCGTCGTCAACGAAGATTGCTTCCCAGGCGATGCCGGCAAGTACCGCGTTCAGACGGTCGAGCAGCGGGACGATGTTGTCGTGCTCTTTGAATGTCGGCACGACGATCGTCAGTTCAGGCGTATCCACGAGACCTCTTCCGCGACGCGAGCGTTGCGGATCGTGCACGCTACCGCCGCGATTGTCTACCCGGCATTTGGTTTCTGAGCGTTGACAAGCGGCGGCGCTTGGCGATCATGCCCGCAAGAAAATGGGAGGAGTATCAAGAATGCGGCGCATGTTTCTCGGCACGATGATCGCGGCGACGTTGACGGCGTCGGCTGCGCATGCCGACCCGGTTGTCATCAAGGCCGCTTGGGCGGCGGTGCCGGGGCAGATGTTCCCGATCCTCATGCAGATGAAGGACGTGCTCGTCCATTACGGCAAGTCATACACCGTTGAGGCGATCCGTGCGCCGGGAAGCGGCCCGCAAACGACGGCACTCGCCACGGGCGACATCTCGCTTGCTTACTTTGCGCCGGCGTCTTTCGGCCTCGCCATCCAGAACGCGCATATGAACGATCTGCGTCTCATCGGCGTCGCGACGCGCGACGGCTATGAGGATTACTTCACGCGCCCCTTCGCGGTGCTGGCCGATAGCCCGATCAAGAAGATCGAAGATCTCAAAGGCAAGGTCATCGGCGACAATAGCATCGGCGGCGCCATGGATATCGGCATGCGTGCGATGTTGAAGCGCCACGGCCTCGAGGATAAGCGCGAGTACACGGTGGTTGAGATCGAATTCCCCAACATGCTGGCGGCGATGACCGGCAAGCGCGTCGATATCGGTTTCCTGACGACGCCGTTCTCCGTCGAGCCGATGAAATCCGGGCAGGTGCGCGCGCTGTTCACCGAAAAAGATGCGATGGAGGGTCCATCGGAACTCACCATCATCGCCGGCCGCATGCCCTATATCAAAGCCAACCGCGCCGCCTTGGTCGATTATTTCGAGGACACCAACCGTGCGATGCGCTGGATTCTCGATCCGAAAAATCGCGAGGCGGCGATCAAGCTCGTCGCCGATTTCACCAAGCAGCCGGCGTCGGTCTGGTCGGACTGGATATTCACCAAGGGTGATGACTACCACGCGCCTGACTCACGGCCCGACGTCGCGGCGATGCAGAAGAATCTCGATATCGCCAAGCAGCTCGGCGTCCTGAAAGAGAGCATCGATGTGAAGGCCTATTCCGATTTGTCGCTGGTCGACGAGGCGGCCGCCAGGCTGCATTGACGGCGCGTTACGTGGACCAGGGCGCGGTTGACAAGGCAGCGCTCGCATGCCTTTGATGCGGCGAAGGAATCAATAAGAATTAGCCTAACAAGAATGTCACCTGGGAGGCTTCGAATGGGATTGTCGCACGGCGTCGCGTCGGTGCTGATCGCATCGGGCATGCTGATGGCGCTGGCGTTGCCCAGCCGCGCCGATGAGCCGCTGAAGTTGCGCGTCGGCTGGGCGGTGGTGCCGGCACAGCTGACATCGGTTCTCTGGGCCAAGCCAGAGCTGCTCAAGCATTACGGAAAATCCTACACGGTCGAAGCGATCCATTTCCGGGGCAGCACGCCGCAAATCACCAGCCTTGCCGCCGGCGAACTCGATCTAGCCGCGCTCGCCTATTCCTCCTTCGCGCTCGCCATTCAGAACGCGCACATGGAGGACATCCGCGCGGTCTCCGATCTCTATCAGGATGGGGTCCCCGGCTATTACTCGAACCAGATGATGGTCCGTCCCGATGGCGAGATCAAAAAGGTCGAGGATTTGAAGGGCAAGATCGTCGCCACCAACGCTATCGGCGGCGCGCTCGATATCGCGGCCCAGGTCTATATGAGCCCGCGCGGGCTGCAGCCGAAACGCGATTATCAGATCATCGAGATCGAATTTCCCAACATGGTCTCGGCGCTGCAGCAGAAGAAGGTCGACATGATCGAAATCGGTACGCCCTTCTCGGTCGTTGTCCAAAAGGACGGCACAGCCAAGAGCCTCTTCGACGTTGGCCAGGCGATGGGGCCGACCGCCCTCACTTTGTGGGCGGGGCGAGCGCCGTTCATTGCCGCGCATCGTGCTGTACTGGTCGATTTCTTCGAGGATGTGCAGACCATGCTGCACTGGTATCTCGACCCGGCCAACCGCGCCGAAGGGATCAAGATCGTCGCCCAGTTCACGAAGCAGCCAGAATCCGATTTTAGCGATTGGCTGTTCACGAAAAACGACTACTATCGGGACCCCGATGCACGGCCCAACCTGACCGCGCTGCAAAACAACATCAAAACCCAAAAGGAAGTGGGGCTGCTCAACATCGATATCGACGTCGCCAAATATGCGGATCTGTCGCTGGTCGACGAGGCCGCGAAACGGCGCCATCCATGAGAGACGGGCAGGAAATTTCGAGGCGCGAGGGAATGGCAGCGAGCGGTATCGTCTTTGGCGCAGTCAGCCACACCTATCGTCCGATGCGCGGACGGCCGGTGCTCGCTCTCGACGGCGTGTCTCTCGACGTGAAGGAGCGCGAATTCGTCGCCTTGCTCGGACCGTCGGGCTGCGGCAAGAGCACCTTGCTCTATCTCCTGGGCGGCTTTCTGCCGATCGAGAGCGGCAGCATCACGGTCGGCGGCAAGCCGGTAACGGAACCCGGTCCCGACCGCGGCATCGTCTTCCAGAACTATTCGCTCTTCCCGTGGAAGACCGTGAAGCAGAACGTGCTCTACGGCCTCGAAAAGCAGCGCATGGCCAAAGCCGAGCGCGAAAAACGGGCGCAGGAACTAATCGAGCTTGTGCATTTGAAGGGCTTCGAGGATTCCTACCCCTCGCAGCTTTCGGGCGGCATGAAGCAGCGCGTAGCGATCGCGCGCACGCTCGCGATCGAGCCCGCGACGTTGCTAATGGACGAGCCTTTCGGTGCGCTCGACGCGCAGACGCGGACGCTGATGCATGAGGAGCTGCTGGCGATCATGCAGCGCTCGCCCAAGACGGTGGTCTTCGTCACGCATGACGTGCGCGAGGCGGTCTATCTCGCCGATCGCGTCGCGGTGATGACGGCGCGGCCCGGCCGCATCAAGGAGGTCGTCGACACGCGTCCGCCGCACGGTGCGCGCACCGAATATCAGCACACGCCCGAATTCACCGCGAAGGTCGATTACCTCTGGAACCTGGTGCGCGACGAAGCGATCCGTGCCCAGGGAGAAGAACACGGATGACGAGTGAGAATGTCTTCATCCGCTATCTGCCGCTGCTCCTCCTGGCGGTGCTCTGGGAGATCGCGCCGCGCGTCCATTTCGTCGATCCGAGCGAGTTGCCGCCGCTGAGCGCCGTCGCTACCGCCTGGTGGTCGCTGTTGCTCGACGGCGATCTCTGGACCAACGGCGTGTCGTCTTTCATCAACTGGTTCTTCGGACTCGGATCGAGCATCATTATCGGCATCGCTCTTGGCGTGATGATGGCGTGGTCGACGACCATCGACGACATCGCTAGCCCGCTGGTCAAAGCGCTCTATCCGATGCCGAAATCGGCGCTCATCCCGGTGATGATCCTGTGGCTCGGCCTCGGCGCCGGCTCGAAGATCGCCTCGATCGCGATGAGTTGCCTGCTGCCGGTGATCCTCAGCGCCTATAACGGCGCGCGCGGCGTCGATCAGACGCTGATCTGGTCGGCGCGGGCTTGCGGCGCGAGCAATCGCGACGTGCTGTGGGAAGTGATCCTGCCCGGCGCCTTGCCTGACATCCTGGCCGGCATCCGCAATGCGGTCGCGATCTCTTTCATCGTGCTGGTCGCATCCGAGTTGCTCGTCGGCCAACGCGGCCTCGGCTACCTCATTTCGTTCCTCGGCGAAGGCGGGGTCTATGACGCGATGTTCGCCGTGGTGATCACGGTTTCGGCCTTGGGCTTCTTCGCCGATCGGGCCTATCTTTATTTCATGCGTCGGACGCTGGTATGGCGAGAGTAGACAAGAAGAGCCTTCTCAGTCCGACCTGGAAGCGGCGCCTGCTGCGCTCGTCTTCGGTCGTCCTGCTTGCCGTCGCCTGGGAGTGGGGCGCGCGGATGCATTTCGTCTCCGACTTCCTGCTGCCATCGCTGTCCTCGGTGTTGGAGCGGCTCTGGGAAGATGTCATCTCGGGCGACATACCGATCGCGCTCGGCCTGACCATGGCGCGCACTTTCGCCGGCTTCGCCATGGCGGCGATCGCGGGCGTCATCGTCGGCGTGACCATCGCGCGGCTGCCGGCGGTGCGCTGGTTCTTCGATCCGATCGTCTCGGTCGGCAATCCGTTGCCAAAGATCGCCTTCCTGCCGATCTTCATCCTGTGGTTCGGCGTCTTCGACTGGTCGAAGATCGCGATGGTCGCTTTCTCCTCGGTCTTTCCGGTCGTGGTCGCGACTTGGGCCGCGACCGAGAATGTCGATAAATACGTCGTCTGGTCGGCGGAGAGCCTTGGCGTCAACCGCCGCGCGTTGCTGTGGCAGATCATCCTGCCCTCGGCCATGCCCGGGGTCTTCACCGGATTGCAGATCGCGCTGCCGATCTCGTTGATCGTCGTCATCATTTGTGAGATGACGATGGGCGGTGAAGGGCTGGGCGGCTCGATGATGACCTCGATGCGCTTCGCCGATTCACCCGGTGTGTTTTCGGGCATCGTCGCCATCGCCATCGTTGGCTCGGTCTTGGTCAAGTTGATGGAAATCGTTCGTCGTCGCCTCCTCGTCTGGCACGCCGAATCGGCGCACTAGGCGATATCCCGATCTGCTCGGCGCGCATCGTGGCCCAAATGCCGGCCCCAGCCTCGCACGTGTCCATGTGGCGCATTCTTGCCGCGAGCCTGATTGGGACGGCGGTCGAGTATTACGACTTCTACATCTACGCGACGGCTGCATCGTTGGTCCTTGGACCGCTGTTTTTTCCCGCGAGCTCTTCCTCGGCGCAGCTAATGGCGGCTTATGCCAGCTTTGGCCTTGCCTTTGTCGCGCGTCCGGTAGGCGCTGCAGTGTTCGGCCATTTCGGCGACCGCATTGGTCGTAAATCGACTTTGGTTGCTTCGCTGCTGATCATGGGTGGCTCGACCGTCGTCATCGGCTTGTTGCCGACTTACGACAGTGTCGGCTGGCTCGCGCCGCTATTGCTCTGCATCTTGCGTTTCGGTCAAGGCTTCGGTCTCGGCGGCGAGTGGGGCGGTGCCGTGCTGCTTGCGGTCGAAAATGCACCGCCGGGCCAGCAGGCACGTTACGGCATGATGCCGCAGCTCGGCGCGCCAGTTGGCTTCATCGTGGCGAATGGTCTGTACCTGCTGCTCGGTCTGTGGCTTACGCCCGAGCAGTTTCAGGCTTGGGGCTGGCGGCTGCCCTTTGTCTTGAGCGTGGTGCTGGTCGCGCTTGGTCTCTGGATCCGGCTGACCCTTAGCGAAACGCCGGCTTTCGCCGCGGCGATGAAAGCGGCGCCGCCGGCGCGTGTGCCTTTCGCCGAGTTGGTCCGGCGATACCCACGCGAGACCGTCGGCGGCACGTTCGCCGTGGTCGCCTGTTTCGCGATCTTCTATCTCTCGACGGCCTTCGCGCTCGGCTATGGCACGGCGACGCTCGGTTATGCGCGAACGACTTTTCTCGAAATCCAGTTGTGCGCGATCGTCTTCATGGCGGTCGGTATTCTGGCCTCCAGCGCTCTCGCCGACCGTCACGATCCGCGCCGGGTGTTGATGGGCGGCTGTGTCGGCACGGTCGTGCTTGGATTTCTCTTGGCGCCGATGCTCGGCAGTGGGTCGCTGGCGATCATCTTCTTATTTCTTGCGCTCGCGCTGATGATGATGGGCTTCGTCTACGGGCCTCTCGGCGCGTTTCTTCCAGCGCTCTTTCCCGCACGCGTGCGCTACACCGGCGCCACAGTCGCCTTTAACATCGGCGGCATTTTCGGCGGCGCGCTCGCGCCCATCCTCGCCCAGGCCTTGGCCGAGCGCGGCGGTCTCGCTTTCGTCGGTCTTTATCTTGGCACCGCCGCCGCGATCAGCTTTCTCGCGCTATGGCCTTTCCGGTGCAGCCGTGCGCGGCTCGACGAGGCTCGATAAGGGCCATCAGCCGAGGCGATCAGCTAAGGATTGTACCGGCCTCGATACCAGCCTCGGCGCCGGCGATCTTGTTGCCCTCGTCGATGCGGCAGCGCTGCACCTCGATCAGCCCGCCATGGGCGCAGACGGTAAAGCTGCCGTTCTCGACCTTCATCACCTGGCCCGGCTTGAAGCCTTTCACCGTTGCGAAGATGCGGACGGGGATCTTCTTCGATTCGAAGAGATAGAGCTTCTTCTCGCCCCATTTGGTCCAGGCGCCGGGCGCCGGATTGCAGCCGCGGATCAGATCGTAGATTTTGTCGGCGTGATGCGCCCAATTGATCTGGGACTCGGCGGCGCGGCACCAGCCTTCATAGGTCGCTTTCGATTCGTCCTGCACGGTCTCGTGCGCGCGGCCCGCGACCACGGCATCGGCGGCTTCCATCAATGCTTTGACACCGCTCGGGAAGATGCGGTCGAAATAGACGCTGCCGAGAGTGTCGTCCGGGCTGATATCGACTTCTTTCTGGAGGATGACATCGCCTTCATCGAGCCCGTCGGTAGGGCGGAAGATAGTGAGGCCCGTCTTGCCGCGTCCCTGGATGATCGCCCAGTTGATCGATGACGGCCCGCGATGCAACGGAAGCAGCGAGGGATGGAATTGGATCATGCCGTGCTTCGGAATGGTGACGAAGGATTGCGGCGCGAATTGCGTGACATAGGCCATCACGCCGAGCTCGACATTGAGGTCCTTGAGTGCGCTCAGCGCTTCGGGCGAGCCGAGGCTCTTGAGCTGAAAACATTTGAGACCTTTTGCTTGCGCCGCCTCGCGCAGCGGATCGGGCCGCGCGCCCGGCGGCTCCGGGGCGGCAAAAACGCCCGCGACATCGTCGCCGCGCTCGAGAAACGCTTCGAGCGCCGCTTTGCCGAAGGCCTGCTGACCGACAATCGCGAGACGCATAGAGAAAATCCTTTCACGAAGAGCCGCGATCCCAAGCCGCTATCCTAGAACCGATCGAGCAGTTCCGTTAGCTGTCCGATCGCAGGATACGGCTGGCTGGCTTGGGTAAGGCGCGCCAGCTTCACCACCGGCACGTCGCCGGTAAAGCGCGCGATCGTCGCCGCCGTCTCGTCGAGCGCGACGCTGCTATGCAACGTCTCATTCACGACCAGCGCGGCAACGGCAAGACCGCGGTTATCCAGAGCATCGAGCGCGCTGAGAGCGTGGCTAATCGCGCCGAGATAACTGCCTGTGACGACAATGGCGGGAATGCGCAGCGCATCTATCCAATCGAGCACGGTATGACTTTCGTCGAGCGGCACCATGACGCCGCCGACGCCTTCGATCAGCAGCGTGCCGGTCGCGCTCGCGATTGCCTGCCGCGAGTGCCCGACGAGGGTAGCGAAATCGATGACGCGGCCTTCGCGTGACGCCGCCATATCGGGCGATAGCGACGCATGAAAGCGCCAGGGCGCGATAAGGTCGAAGGCCGCTGGCGTCGGCATCTCGCCCAGCGCGGCAAGCAAAATACCGGGGTCACTCGCCGCCGCCCTCGCCGGATCGAAGCCGCTTGCGACCGGCTTCAGTGCCGTAACTAGACGGCCACGACGGCGCATCTCGTGGATCAGCGCCGCTGCGACGAAGGTCTTGCCGATGTCCGTGCCGCTGCCGGTGACGAAGAAGGCACTCATTGCAAGATGCGGTCGCGGATGATGTCGGCGAGCCGCTCGATCGCTTCGTCCGGATGCTGCGCACAGAAGGTGAGGCGCAGCCGCGCCGTGCCATCGGGCACGGTCGGCGGTCGGATCGCGGTAACGAGAAAGCCCTCGCTTGCAAGCAAGCTCGACGCTTCGAGCGCGGCGCTTTCGTCGCCAAGGATCACCGGCACGATGGCGCTTTGCGCCTTGGGGATGCCGGCGCGCGTCGTGAAATGCCGCGCCTTTGCCAGCGGTTTCTCGGTCAGGTCGGGCTCGCGCGCGATCACACCGAGGGCGGCAATCGCTGCCGCAACGCTCGCGGGTGGCAGCCCGGTCGAATAAATGAGCGGCCGCGCGCGGCTCTTCGTCAGCTCGATGACCGGTCCCGTAGCGCAGAGATAGCCGCCATACGAGCCCAGCGCCTTGCTGAGCGTGCCCATCTGCAGCGGCACGGCGACTGCCGCGCCGTCGGCAAAGCTCGTGCCGCCGCCTTGGCCGAGCACGCCGAGCCCGTGGGCGTCATCAACCATGAGCCATGCATCATGTGCTTCGGCGATTTGCGCCAGCAGCGGCAAGGGCGCGCGATCGCCATCCATCGAGAACACGCCTTCGGTCGCGATCAGCGCATAGCGATGCCGGCGGCGTGCCCCTTCGAGAAAATATGCGAGCTGCGCCACGTCGTTGTGGCGAAAGCTCATCACCTTGGCGCCGCTCATCCTTGCGCCTGCCCAAATGCAGGCATGCGCCAGCGCATCGACGAGCACAAGATCCTCGCTGCCGATCAGCGCCGGAATGATGCCGATATTGGCAAGATAGCCGGAGCCGAAAACGCAGGCGGCCTCGCTGCCTTTTATGTGTGCGAGCCGTTCCTCGAGCGCGCGATAGAGCGGATGATTGCCGGTCACAAGCCGTGAGGCGCCGGCGCCGGCGCCGTAATCGCGGATCGCCGCGATCGCTGCTTCGCGCACCGCCGGATGCTGGCTGAGATTGAGATAATCGTTGCACGAAAAAGAGAGCAGGCGCCGACCGCCGCGCTCGATCCAAATCGCCTCCTCACGCGCGCTGTCGCTTAAGGAACGGCGGCGGTTTTTGGCTTCGAGATCGCGGAGCTTGGCCGCGGCGAATTCATCGAGCGAGCGCATGCTTGACCCGGACCGGGTATAGCGGTACGCGACAGGCTGCTCAACGGATGGGGCGCAATTGATGCCTGATTCTCTTGCTGACGATGCCGTGCGGCACGATTGGACGCGCGGGGAGATCGCTGGGCTCTTCGATTTGCCGCTGCCGGAGCTTATTTTTCGGGCACAGCTTGCGCATCGCCGGCACTTCAATGCGCACGAGATTCAGCTCTCGACCCTGCTTTCGATCAAGACCGGCGGTTGCCCGGAGGACTGCGCTTATTGCCCGCAAAGCGCGCATTACGAGGCCGGCGTCAAAGCCGGCAAGCTGATGCGGCGCGAAGATGTCGTGGCCGCGGCGCAGGCGGCGCAGGCGGGTGGCGCATCGCGCTTCTGTATGGGTGCCGCCTGGCGCGAGCCGAAGGATCGCGATCTCGACCAGGTCTGCGACATGGTCGCCGATATCAAAGCGCTCGGGCTCGAGACCTGCGCGACGCTCGGCATGTTGACCGAGGCGCAAGCCGCGCGTCTCCATGAGGCCGGGCTCGACTACTACAACCACAATCTCGACACCTCGCCTGAGTTCTATGGCGAGATCATCACGACGCGCGATTATCAAGAGCGGCTCGACACGCTGGCGCGGGTGCGGGCGGCCGGCATGAAGGTCTGCTGCGGCGGCATCGTCGGCATGGGCGAAAGCCGCGGCGATCGAGTCGGCATGATCGAAGCGCTCGCGACCTTGCCTATCCATCCCGAAAGCGTGCCGATCAATTTGCTGGTGCGTGTCGAGGGCACGCCGCTCGCCGAAACGCCGTCCCTCGATGCGATCGAATTCGTGCGTACCATCGCCGTCGCCCGAATAACCATGCCGCAATCGATGGTGCGGCTCTCGGCCGGACGAGAGGCGATGAGCGACGAGTTGCAGGCACTCTGCTTTCTCGCCGGCGCGAACTCTATCTTCTGCGGCGAGAGGCTGCTGACGACGCCCAATCCCGGCCGCGACCATGATCGGGCGCTGATGGATCGGCTGGGCCTCGCGCCAAGCCGGAGCTGATGGCGCACGCCGACCGGCCCGATTGGCTTTCCGCCGGACTCGATCATCTATGGCTGCCTTATGCGCAAATGAAAACCGCGCCGGCGCCCCTGCCTGTGCGCCGTACCGAGGGCTGCCGCATTTTTCTCGATGACGGACGCGTGCTGATCGACGGCATCGCGTCCTGGTGGACGGCGTGCCACGGCTATAATCATCCGCATATTGCCGCGGCGGTCGCACGTCAGCTCGGCGAGATGCCGCATATCATGTTCGCCGGGCTTGCGCATGAGCCCGCTGCGCATCTCGCGACGCGGCTTGCGGCGTTGTTGCCCGGCGATCTCGAGCGCGTGTTCTTTTCGGAATCGGGCTCGGTCGCGGTCGAGATCGCGTTGAAGATCGCGCGGCAATATTGGACGAATCGGGGCGAGCGCCGCGGCAAGTTCGTGGCCTTTCGCGGCGGCTATCACGGCGACACCGCGGCAGCAATGACGGTCAGCGATCCGGCGGCCGGCATGCATGGCCGCGGCCGCGGGCTTTTGCCCGATCAGCTTATCGGCGATCTGCCGCGCGATGAAGCCAACGCGGCACGGCTCGACGCATTGCTCGCGCGCGAGGCACGTGATATCGCGGCGATCATCGTCGAACCGCTGGTGCAAGGCGCGGGCGGCATGATCTTTCATGACAAAACGACTTTGCATCGCGTGCGTAAGGCCGCCGATCGCCACGGCGTACTGTTGATCGCCGACGAGATCTTCACCGGCTTCGGCCGCACCGGCAGCCTCTTCGCGTGCGAAGCCGCCGGCATCGTGCCGGATATCGTCACGCTCTCGAAAGCGCTGACCGGCGGCGTGCTCCCGCTCGCGGCAACGGTCGTGCGACGTCCTGTCTTCGAGGCGTTTCTGTCGGACGATGCCGAGGCAGCGCTGATGCATGGTCCGACCTTCATGGCGAATGCGCTTGCTTGCGCCGCGGCAAATGCCTCGCTCGATCTCTTCGCGCTCGGGGACCGGCTCGGCCAGGTCGCGGCCATCGAAGCGGCGCTGCGACGCGATCTCGCACCCTGTCGCAAATTTTCCGGTGTGCGCGATGTGCGCGTCAAAGGCGCGATCGGCGTTGTCGAGCTCGATCGCATCGCGGATCACGCCACGCTGCGTCAGCGCTTTTTCGATGAAGGCGCGTGGATCCGGCCTTTCGGCAATATCGTCTACCTGACGCCGTCCTTCACGATCGGCGAAGAGGAGCTGGCCAAACTGACGGGCGCGGTTCGCCGCGTGCTCGGCGCGAGCTAATGCAGCGTGGGTGAGGGGCGGCGTTGCCGCTCTTCGGAACTGCGGACGACGAGCGGGCTCGCCTGATGATGAATCATCTTCCAGGCGCCGCTCTCGCGAATGAACATGTTGGTCGCGACGAGATGTCCGGTATCGAGCTCCTCCTCGCACTGGACGATCGCGAGATCGCCGTAGAGAAAAGCTCGGTCGTCATGGCACATCACTCGCGGCGCATCGGGATTGGCGAGGATGGCGCGCCAGCTTTGTATCACTGGATCGCGGCCCGCAAGGGCGGTCCAGCCGGGATGAACGCAGAGCACCGGCGCTACGCTCGACCAAAGCGCGTCCATCGCCTTCGTATCGCGCTCATTGAAGGCGCGGTAGAAGGCCAAATTGGCGCTGAGGACCGCGTCGACATCGGTCAGAGAATCTGCCATTTCCGCCCCGCGCAAGTCTTTGGCCGTTTATTCACAGCCTGGCTCTTGCCCTGCTGAGTCGAGTCAAGCTATCTTGCGAACGCTTCGCAATTGCATTATTTGTCGACTTTACCTTCTTGCAGAATCCAGGGCGAGTCAATGTTAGCCGTTGCTGTCATCGTCTTCCGGGAAGTGCTTGAAGCTGCTTTGGTCGTCGGCATCGTGCTGGCCGCCAGCCGGGGCGTTGCGCAACGTGGCAAATGGGTTATCGGCGGGATCGGCTGTGGCGTGCTGATCGCTCTCATCGTCGCCGCTTTCACCGACGAGATCGCCAACGCCGTCGACGGCGTCGGCCAGGAATTGTTCAACGCCGCGATCTTGTTCACCGCCGTTCTGATGCTCGGCTGGCACAACGTCTGGATGAGCCGGCATGCCAAGGTGCATGTCGCCGAAGCAACCCGCGTTGGTCAGGACGTGCTCGCCGGATCCCGGCCGCTTTATGCGCTGGCGGTGGTCTGCGGTGCGGCCGTGGCACGCGAGGGCTCGGAGATCGTTCTCTTCGTCTACGGCATTGTTGCCGCGCAAGGCGGCAGCGCGCTAAGCCTGCTAACCGGCGGCGTGATCGGCATGATTGGCGGCATCGCAATTGGGGCGGCACTGTATTTGGGTCTGCTCACCATTCCGATGCGTCATCTCTTCACCGTGACAAGCTGGCTGATTCTGCTGCTCGCGGCGGGCATGGCCTCGCAAGGCGCGGCCTTCCTGCTGCAAGCGGACCTGCTGCCGCCGCTCGGCAATCTGTGGGATACCTCCGCCATTCTCTCGGAAAAGAGCGTCGTCGGTCAGGCGCTTCATGCGCTGGTCGGCTATGTCGCGCGGCCGACCGGCATTCAGCTCGTCTTCTATCTCGGCACGCTGGTGTTGATCGGCTTGCTTATGCGGCTTTTCGGCCGTGCACCGAGCCGCGCCCGGGCAGCAGCACCGGCGGAATAGATCAGCCTACTTCTTCTCGCTGAGGGGTTTGTCGGTGGACGCGGCATGTGCTGCCGCGCCGTGATCCGAGCGCCAATCCCACCAGAGCTTGGCGACAAGCGCGACAACGCCGAGCGTGATGAGCGCCAGCACCAAGCGTCCGCTCCAGCCGAAAGAGTGCAGATACTCGAAGAAGCGCCGGCCGATCCAATAGGTGGCGCCGCCCCAGAAGCCGACCCAGAGCGCGGCACCGATCGCGTTGTAGAGGAAGAAGCGCGGCCACGGCATTTCCAGCGTGCCGGCAACAATGCCGTTAAACTGGCGCAGGATGATGAAGAACCGAGCGAACACGACAACGATGTCGCCGTAATGCTCGAAGAACGCCTCGACCTTCTGCAACCGCTTTTCGGTGATGCCGATTTTGCCGCCGTAGCGGGTTAGGAGTTTCTTGCCGCCTTTGGCGCCGATGAGGAAGCCGATACTGTCGCCGGCGACTGCGCCGGCCCAGGCGATCGGCAGCAGCCAATAGATGTTGAGCGAGCCATGCGAGGCAAGAACCGCGCCGGCAATGAGCATCGTCTCTCCTGGTGTCGGAAGGCCGAAATCCTCGAAGAAGATGCCGAGGAACACAGCGAGATAGCCGTAATCGACAACGAAGTGATGGACGTGCTCGGCGAAGTTCAATCCCTGTCCTTTATGGCCCCGTCCTTCATGAGAAGCAAAACGGGCTTTCGTGTCTAAAGGCAAAGGAGGGGTAGGGCAACGGTTGTCTCGGCAACAGACTTGACTCCGGAGGTCTTTTGGAACAAATAGAGAACATGAATAAGGCTGCCGAAACCGCCCGCCAGGCGCGGCTGGCCGATTTGCGCTGTTACCTGGCCGAGGCGGAGGGCTTCGGGCAGGAAGCTGGCGTGCTGCCTTTTGCGGCGCCGGCAATCGATGGGGCCTTGCCCTGGCGAGGCCTGCCTTTGGCGGCCTTGCATGAGATCGAGAATGCTGGCGCTACCGATGGGAATGGCGCTGCCTCCTTGTTCCTCGCCGGCATCCTGGCGCGACTGGTGCCCGCGCGGCCGGTGTTATGGTGCCTACAGCGTCCCGACCTCCACGCACCTGGCCTGGCACTGGCCGGGCTCGACGTTCGGCGACTGGTGTTGCTGCGCGCCCCGAATGAACGCGAAATCCTGTGGGCGATGGAAGAGGGGCTGCGCAGCCGCGCTCTGGCCGCGGTGGTCGGCGAGGTCGATTCGTTGTCGATGCCGGCCAGCCGGCGGCTGCAGCTTGCGGCGGAAAGTGCCGGTGTCACGGGTTTCGTGCTGCATCGGAATGCCGGCCAAGCGACGGTATCAGCGGCAGTGACGCGCTGGCGCATCGCCGTCTTGCCGAGCGCGGCGGTCGCGGGCGAGCCCGGCATTGGCCGGCCGCGCTGGCGGGTGGAATTGCTGCGCTGTCGCGGCGGCATGCCGATGGCGTGGGATGTGGAGGCGTGTGATGCCCAAATTCGGACGACGCGTCATGTCGCTGTTTCTGCCGCGCTGGCCGATCGACCGGCGCTTCTGCGGATCCGCGCGGCCGGATAGGCCTTTCGCCCTCGCGACGACGGTGAGCGGCCGGCGCGTTGTCACCGCGGTGAGCGCGCGGGCAGCGATGGAAGGTATCGCGCCGGGCATGGGTGTTGCCGATGCGCGCGCGCTCGATCCGTCGCTGCTCGTCGAGGAAGCCGATTTCATCGCCGATGCGGCGGCACTGGCGAAACTTGCCCAATGGTGCGATCGCTTCAGTCCCTGGGTCACGTCTTGCGGCGCCGACGGCATCCTGCTCGACGTTACCGGCTGCGCGCATCTCTTCGGCGATGAAGCCGGACTGACACGCCGGGCGGTCGCGCGGCTGGCGCGGCAAGGCATCGACGCGCGTGCCGCCATTGCCGATACGCTCGGCGCCGCTTGGGCGATATCGCGTTTTGGCGGCGCCGCCGCGCTCACCGTGCCGCGCGGCAGCGTGGCGCAGGCGCTGGCCGCTCTGCCCGTCGCGGCGCTGCGGCTCGAGTCCGAGATCGTGGCGCTGCTGGAGCGGCTGGGGCTGCAGCGCATTGGCGAGCTTTATTCCCTGCCGCGCGCCGCCCTTGCTGCGCGCTGCGGCGACAGCGTCGCGCTGCGGCTCGATCAGGCGCTCGGCCTTGCCGCCGAGCCGCTGTCGCCGCTGCCGCCCAAGCCGCTGCTCTGGTCGCATCGCTCTTGTTCCGAGCCGATCGTGACGGCGGAAGCGATCGCGGCGGCGCTGCGTGAATTGCTGCAGCATCTGACGCGCTGTCTCGGCGAGGATGGGCTCGGCGTGCGCCGCCTCAGCCTTGCGGCCTATCGCATCGACAGCCGCGTTGAGCGCATTGCGATCGGCACGGCGTTCCCGTCGCGCGACACGCGCCATCTCTGGCGTCTTTTCGAGGAAAAACTAGAGCGGATCGATCCCGGGCTCGGCATCGAGGATCTGGTGCTGACAGCGGAAAGTGTCGAGAAGCTCGCCGCGGCGCAACTTGGCCTCGATGGCGAAGTGGCGCGCAGCGACAGCGCCGATCTCGCTGCCTTGGTCGATCGTCTCGCCAATCGCCTCGGCATGCGGGCACTGGCGCGGCCGGTGCTGCGCGAAAGCCATATCCCCGAGCGCGCGGTGCGCTTCGTCGCACCGCTTGCCGAGCCGCAAACGCCGGCACGCTGGAACGCGGCGCAACTCCGTCCCATTCGACTCTTGCCGCGACCCGAGCCGATTGAGGCGATGGCGCCGATTCCCGACGATCCGCCGCGGCTCTTCCGTTGGCGCCAGCGCGCGCATCGCGTGCGTCATGCCGACGGGCCGGAGCGCATCGCGCCCGAATGGTGGCGCCAACCCGGCCCATCCGCGCCGGAATCGCGCGATTATTATCGCGTCGAGGATGAGGAAGGACAGCGCTTCTGGCTTTATCGCGCCGGGTTTTATCATACCGACAGCACGCCGCGCTGGTTCCTGCACGGTTTCTTCGGCTGAAATGGCAGTCCAAGCGAAACCGCTTTAATCTCCCCGGCCATGGCTTGGGTCTATGACTCGCCGCCACCCGTCCCCGATGCGCTGCGCCGGGCGGTGCGCGACGATTATCGCAGCGACGAGAGTGCGGTGGTCGCGCGCATTCTCGCCGCCGCCGATCACGACGATGCGACAACGGCGCGGATCGCCGCGACAGCGCGGCGCCTCGTGCTCGAGGCGCGCCGTCAGCGCCACGGAAAGGGAGGCATCGACGCCTTTCTCAATGAATTCGCGCTGTCGAGCCGCGAAGGCATCGCGCTGATGTGTCTCGCCGAGGCCCTCTTGCGCATTCCCGACACCGACACGGTCGATCGCCTGATCCGCGACAAGCTTGCCGATGCCGATTGGGCGCGGCATCTCGGCCAGTCTTCCTCGCTCTTCGTCAATGCTTCGACCTGGGCGCTGATGCTGACCGGCCGCCTGCTGCATGACGATCCAGCGGAACAGGAACTGGGCGCCGTGCTACGCCGCTTTGTCGCGCGCACCGGCGAGCCGGTGCTGCGCCAGGCGGTAACCGCCGCGATGCGCATCCTTGGCCATCAATTTGTCATGGGCCGCACCATCGAGGAGGCGCTCGACCGGGCTGCGCCTGAGGAAGCGCGCGGCTATCGTTATTCCTTTGACATGTTGGGCGAGGCGGCGCGGACCGCCGCCGATGCCGCGCGTTATGCCGAGCGCTATCGCGCGGCGATCGCGGCGATCGGTGCACGCGCCAAGGGCCGCGATCTCCATCGCGCGCCCGGCATATCGGTCAAGCTCTCGGCGCTGCATCCGCGCTATGAGGAAGCACAGCGCGGTCTTGCGTTGCGCGAACTGCTGCCGATCATCATCGGCCTTGCCGAGCAAGCCAAGCGCGCCGGTATCGGCTTCACCATTGATGCCGAGGAGGCCGATCGCCTCGATCTCTCGCTCGATCTTATCGAGTCCGTCGCCGCAGCGCCGGAACTCGTCGGATGGAATGGGCTCGGTATTGCGCTCCAGGCCTATCAGAAACGCGCACTGCCGCTGATCGATTGGCTTGCCGCCCTCGCGCGCCGCTATCATCGTCGCTTGATGCTGCGCCTCGTCAAAGGCGCTTATTGGGACAGCGAGATCAAGCGCACGCAGGAGCGCGGCCTCGACGAATTCCCAGTCTACACCCGCAAGCTTGCGACCGATGTGTCCTATCTCGCTTGCACCCGGCGCATCTGGGCGGCGCGCGACGCGTTCTTTCCGCAATTTGCGACGCATAACGCGCATACGGTTGCTGCCGTGCTGGATCTCGTCGGGACAGACCGCGATTTCGAATTCCAGCGCCTCCACGGCATGGGCGAAGCGCTCTACGACCAGATCGTCGGTCTCGGCCCGGCGCAATTCCCCTGCCGCATCTATGCGCCGGTCGGCGAGCACGAGGATTTGCTCGCCTATCTCGTGCGCCGTCTCTTGGAGAACGGCGCCAACACCTCTTTCGTCAATCGCCTGGTCGATGAGCGCGCGCCGGTCGAGGCACTGATCGCCGATCCGGTGACGCGCCTCAGAGCGCTCAAAGCGAAACAGCATCCGCGCATCAAGCTGCCGCGCGATCTTTATCCCGACCGGCGCAATTCGCGCGGCGTCGATCTCAGCGATCCTTCGCATCTCTTCGCGTTCTCGAACGCGCTCGCGACGGCGTCGGCAAAGCCGGCACTCGCGTTGCCGACGATCGGCGGCGCGGAAGAGGCGGGCGCGTCGCGCTTGGTCACGTCGCCGGCCGACCGACGTGTCGTCGTCGGCCATGTCGCGGAGGCGAGCGATGCACAGATCGAGCGCGGGTTGGCCGTCGCGGCGAAAGCGGCTCCCGACTGGGACAACACGCCGGCCGAAACGCGCGCGCGGTTGCTCGATCGGGCCGGCGATCTCCTGCAAGAGCGTATGGCCGATTTTGTCGCGCTCATCGTCTGCGAGGGCGGGCGCATCATTCCCGATGCGGTGTCCGAAGTGCGCGAGGCGATTGATCATTGCCGTTACGACGCGGCTCGCCTGCGTGCCGAATTTGCCGCGCCGGCAGAACTCGCCGGCCCGACCGGAGAGCGCAATCTGCTCCAGTTGCACGGCCGTGGCGTCTTTGCCTGCATCTCGCCCTGGAATTTTCCGCTCGCGATCTTCCTCGGCCAGATCGCCGGCGCGCTCGCCGGCGGCAATGCGGTGATCGCCAAGCCTGCGGAGCAAACACCGCTCGTGGCTGCGGCCACGGTACGACTGCTGCATGAAGCGGGTATTCCCGGCGATGTGGTGCAGCTTCTGCCGGGCGAAGGTCATGTTGGCGCCAAGCTTGTCGGCGATCCGCGCATCGCGGGCGTCGCCTTCACCG
>DASXCX010000026.1:0-13520 GCA_036490955.1 Allostellaceae bacterium
ACGACGATGATCGCCGGCGTCAGCAGCGGCACGACGATGCGGATGAGCGTCTTGAGCGTCGAGGCGCCGGCGATCTGCGCCGCTTCCTCGATCGAGCCGTCGAGGTTGCGGAAGGCCGGCGTCAGCAGCATCACCTTGACCGAAAGCGCGGTTGTCGTCAGATGCGCGAAGATGATGCCCCAGAAGGAATAGAGATTGAACGGCGCGCTCTCGGCGATCCCCCAATCGACCAGCCATTTATTGGCGAGACCGTAATTCGGATCGAAGAGCAAGAGCCAGCCTTGCGTCACGCCGAGCGCCGGCAGGAAGAAAAGTATCCAGAAGCCGAATTCGAGCCAGCGTGCGAAGGGCAGATCGGTCCGCGCCAAGAGCCAGGCGATCGGGATCGCCGCCGGCAGCGAGATGCCTTGCGTCGCGAATTGCACTTTCAGCGTGTTGAAGATGGCGGTGACGACATCGGCATCGGCGAAAGCCGAGCGCCACGTCGCCAGCCCCTGGCTCTGGAAGACGCGCGACGGCAGCAGACTGTTGATCACCACCGCGAGGATTGGATAGAGCACAAGGAAAGCGAGGATAATCACCAGCGCGCCGACGAGCGTCGCTTGCTTCGTGCCCGGCGCGAGCCGGCGGCGCGGCCGGTCGAGTTCAGGGGTCAGCGCCAACTGGGCCATCGCACTATCCTAGCGCGCCCGCTCCGGCGCGCGGCGTAAAATTTCAGCGGGCAGGCGCGATGCTATGGCGGGGCCTTAAACCGCTTGCGCCCGCGCTCGCCGTTTCCCTCAGGCGTTGTCGAGCGCGCTCCAGAGCGATTTCGGCCGCGTCCAATCGCGCAGCGGCTTGCCGTTGGCGAACGCGGTCAGCTCCTGCTTCCACATGCGGCGCAGATGCGCGATGGCGAGATCGGTCTGGCCGAGCATCTCCTTATGCTGGCGCGTCGCCATCGGCCCGAGGCTCGATTGCACGACGCAATCCTGCACCGTCGTCAGGAAGCCCATGCCCGGCACCAGATCGGGATTTTCCTTGATGCTCTTGAAGTCGAGCTTGCCGGCGAGGATGTCGTTCGAGATCTGCGCCGTCTGACCGATCGGGCGCATGCCGGTCCGGCCCACCACCTTTTCGCGGAAGGCCGGGTCGTTCTTGTCGCCGAACGGATAGACGCGATAGTCGAAGCGGATGTGGTGCTCGTCATCCAACGGGATGCGCCAGCTGCGCGCGAAATTCCCCATGCTGGGATCCTTGCCCGGCGGGCCGGCCCATTCATGGGTGTTCGGCATGGTGAGATACATCGTGTCGTAATGATCGGCGGTGTCGGACAGTCCGGGCACGAAGACCTTCACGCCGTATTCCGTCTCCTCGACATTGATGCAATCCGGCGTCTTGAAGTGAAAATGCCAATGCAGGAATTCGGTATGCGCGTAGTCGATCGAGTTCTCGAGCTGCGCCCAGTAATTCGCCGGCCAAATGTCGGTCGTCAGCCAGGCGAAATGCTCGTCGGTCTCGAATTCGGGTGCGCGCGGAAATTCCGGCGGCTCGCCCTCGCCGAGATAGGCGAAGACGAGGCCGAGATATTCGCGGGCCGGATAAGTGCGGATCTTCACCTTGTCGCAGAATGGCCGCGGCTCGGCCGGCTGTTTGGTGCATTGCCCGGTCTCGCCGTCGTAGAACCAGCCATGATAGGCGCATTGGATTTCGTCGCCTTTGACCCAGCCGACCGAAAGCTTGGCGCCGCGATGCGCGCAGCGCGGCTCGGTGACGTAGACCCTGCCGCTCTCGCCGCGGAAGACGGCGAAATCCTCGCTCATGATACGGACCGGCTTGGCGCGGCCCTTCTCGATATCCTCGCCGCGCATGATCGGCTGCCAGAACGAGCGGAGATAGCGTCCGCCGATCGTATCGGGACCGGTGCGCAGGAAATCGTGATAGGTGATCTCGACCTCGTCGCCGCGATTGTGTCCGATCGGCGATGTCTGCTCGTTGATGGTCATGGGAAGACCCTTTCCGGCTAGCGAATGCGGTTAGGCCGCGCGCAGGAAATCGCCGACGAGGCGATGCATGCGCTCGGGTTGATCGTGCTGCGGCCAGTGACCGCAGCGGTGAAGCACATGGAACTCGGCGCGCGGCAAACCGGCAAAGAGCAGTAGCCCGCGCTCGGCCGGGACCGATACATCGTTATTCCCCCAAACCAAGAGGCTCGATGCGCTGAGATCGTTCAGTTCGCCGTGGATTGCGCGCGGCCGGCCCGCGGCGCGGCGCTGGCGCTCGGCATCCTCGTTCTTGCCGGTGCTCATCGCAAAAAAAAGCCGCACCAGCGCATCACTGGGCGGATGGCTGACCAGCACCCGGCTCAACAAAGCGCGCGCCGCTTCGAGCGACGGCTTGTAGGCGTGAATGGCCTCGGCCTGCTTTTCGCCCGCTTCGGTGCGCGGCGCCGTGCCCGGCGGCGGCAGCACGCTGCTCGGCGTAATCACGAGCCGCTGAACGCGCGGATCGCGTTTGGCGATCACGCAACCGATATAAGTGCCCATCGACGAGCCCCAGATCGCGCGCGGTGCCTGGCCGGTGACCGCGATGAAGGCCTCGACATGCGCGATACGTGCCTCGATGGTGAAATCCGGCGGATTGTCGGTCAGGCCGAAGCCGGCGAGATCGGGCGCATAGACGGTGTAACCCGCGGCGGCGAAACGATCGATATTGCCGCCGAACTCGACCTCGGCCGAGGAACCGGGAAGCTGGCCATGCAGCATAAAGAGCGCCGGTCCGCTTCCCGCCTGCCAATAATGCGTTTTGAGCCCGCCAACGCTTGCGAAGCGCTGTTCCGCCATCGCCCGTCCCACCCTTGGCCGATTCCTAGTACATCGATGTTGTCATGACAACATCGTTTCATTAGAGTTCTCGGCAACAAACAAACACGCCCATGCGCGGTACGGATAAAGGGAGGACGCATGACCCGGAAAATCGGCTGGTTGCGCTGGTTCGGTGCCGTCCTCGACGCGAGCATCGCCTTGGCGATCGGCGTGTCTCCCGTCGCGGCGCAGGACTGGAAAGCCGAATTCCAGAAGATCGTCGATGCCGCCGGTCAGGAAGGCACGCTGATTTTCTACTCGCAGCCCAACAAGGCGGCGCAGGATTTCATCCTGCGCGAATTCCCGAAAGCCTACCCGAAGATCAAGGTCTCGCTCTTGGCCATGGGCGGCGCCGAATTCATCGCGCGCATCAAGACCGAGCGCGGCGCCGGCAAATACCTTTGGGACGTCGCGCTGGCCGGGCCACCGGTCGGCTACGTTTTAGCGCATGCCGATATCCTCGATCCGGTGATGCCCGAATTCATGGATCCGGAGGTCAAGAATCCCGATCTCTGGGGCGGCTGGCAGAACGCTTTCACCGATGACGCCGGCAAATACGAATTCGCGATCGCGAATTTCATCGCCGGCCCGTGGTACGACGCGTTGAAAATCCCGCCCGAAAAGGTCGAGAAGCTCGGCCTCAAGCTGATGCTCGATCCGAGCGTCAAAGGTAAGATCGCGTGGCACGATCCTTCCGTTCAAGGCGCCGGCCAGCCCTATACGCTGTTGCTGCGTGCCAAGCTCGGCGATGACGGGCTGAAGCAGATCATCACCGGGCAGCAACCGCAATTTTATAAAGACCAGTTCCAAGTCGTCGAGGCGATGGCGCGGGGCACCGCCTGGATCGGCATCGGTCCGCCGGTGCGTGCGCTGATTGCGCCTTATGTGCAAGCCGGCGTGAAGACCGATATCCGCAATTTCGGCCCGACGCCCGATCTGGCGCTGCAGGAAATCGGCGGCTCCGGCCTCTTCCTCTTCAAGGACCGGCCACATCCCAATGCAACGCGCGTCTTCATCAACTGGCTGCTGACCAAGGACGTGCAATACGGGCTGGCGAGGGCCACCGAACAGGCCTCGCGCCGGCTCGACGTGCCCCTGATGACGGCGCCGGACGAGACGCCGATCAAAGGCGCGACCTATCTCCAGCCGCAGCGTGAAGATGCGACCGAGGCGCTGCAATCGGCGCTCGCGCTCGCGGCAGAAGACCGCAAGCTCGCGAAATGATGCGCCGCGCTTTCGCCGCGGTGTTCGTCGTGTTGCTGGCGCTCGCCGCCGGACCGGCGGCTGCCCAGGATTGGCACGCCGAATGGCAAAAGACGGTCGATGCCGCCAATGCCGAAGGCAGCCTCATCCTTTATTCGCAGCCCAATCAGGACGCGCGCAATTTCATCCTCAACGAATTCGCGAAAGCTTACCCGAAGATCAAGGTCTCGCTCTCGGTACTCGATTCGCCGGAATTCGTCACTCGCATCCGCACCGAGCGCGGTGCCGGGAAATATCTTTGGGATGTGGCTCTCGCCGGACCGCCCGGCGGCATCATCCTGTCGCATGACGGCATCCTCGACCCGGTCCTGCCGGAGATCCTCGATCCCGAGACCAAGAGCCCCGATCTCTGGGGCGGCTGGCACGGCGCCTTCATGGATACGGCGGGCGAATACGTCTTCGCCATGGCGAAGTTCATCGCCGGGCCCTGGTACAACGCGCTGAAAATCCCGCAAGAGAAAGTCGCGAGCGAAGGACTGAAGCTGCTGCTCGATCCGAGCCTCAAGGGGAAGATCGCCTGGCACGATCCGACCTTGTCAGGCTCCGGCACATCCTATGCCTATTTGTTGCGCGTGAAGCTTGGCGACGACTTGTTCAAAACACTGATCCTCGATCAGAAGATCGATTTCGTGCCGCAGCAATTCCAGGTCGTCGACGCGATGGCGCGCGGGACCGCCTCCGTCGGCATCGGGCCACCGGTACGCTCGTTGATGGGGACCTACACCAAAGCCGGCGTCAAAACCGATATACGCTCCTTCGGCAACACCCCCGACGACAATCTCGAGGCAATCGGCGGCGGCGCGCTTTTCGTCTTCAAGGATCGGCCGCATCCCAATGCGACGCGCGTCTTCGTCAACTGGCTCCTCGGCAAGGACGTGCAATACGGCATGGCGAAGACGACCCAGCAGGCCTCACGCCGCCAAGATGTGCCGATCACCACCCAGCCCGACGAGACACCGATCAAAGGCGCGGAATACGTCCAACCGCAACGCGAGGACGTCGCCCCGGCGGTGCGGCAGACGGTTCAGTTCGTCACGGAACTGCGCAAAGGGGGGAAGTGAGCGCGCTCAGGCCCCTGCGCGCGCGCGATGCGACTTCGGCTTGCGCAACTTGCGGCCTTCGGCCTCGGCTTCGGCCTTCTCGGCCTCGCGTAGCTTCTTGGTGCTCAGCTGCGCGAAACGCGCGAAATCATAGACCGTCTTGTCGTCCTGATCCCAGCAGACATAGCCGCGGCAGGGCGTCGGCCGTGCCGCGTAGACTGTGCAATTGTGATCGGGGCCTAGGAACTGGCAGGTCTCATGCTCGTCCTTCAGCCACATCTTGCCGGCGCGGGTGATTTGGACGAGATGCTTCTCTTTGAACTCGCCCGGGGTCAGACCGAGATGCTTGGCCAGACGTGCGACATCGTAATTGCTCATCTCGACATAGCCGGCCATCTTGCAGCACATCGCGCATTTCGAACATTCGAGCGGCGGAGAACTCGCCATAAAGCACCTCGTCAGATAATCGCGTATCTATATCGCTTTACCTTGCCATGCTAAACCCCCAACGATGAGCGAAGCACGAGAATCCACAGGAAATACGCTCTTTGATGGCGGACGCTATCGTTTGGCCATGGGACTGACGCCGCTGAGCGAAGCAGAGTGGCTCGTACCCGATGCTTTCCTGTGCGAAACATTGGCCGAGAAGCGCAAATTGCTCGCGACTCGGCACGAATTTGTGTTTAGCGCTTTGCCCGAAGCGAGCGGACCCTCGGTCGAGCTGCTGCGATCATTGGCCGAGCATTTGGCGCGCCGCTTCCCGAGTCTCTATCGCTTCGACTCGGAGCGTTGCCTCTATAACGCCGCCAGCCGCGAAACATGGGACATCGACGTGCCGCCGCTCCATCCGCTCGATGTTGCCGGCAGGCTGGTGGCCGAGGATCTCTGCCTGCTGCAAGCGAGCGATGAAGGCTATCGCCTGATCGGCGCGTCGCTCTGCTTCCCCAATCGCTGGCGACTCGAAGAGAAGATCGGCCAGCCGCTCGACTTCATCCATGTGCCCGTGCCCGGCTTCGCGCCCGCTCTGGCCCGGCCGGTCCAGCATTTCTTCGCCGCGCTGAAGCCCGACCGCATCCTCGCGCGCGTCAATTGGGGAATCGCCGACGACCCGGCGCGCTTCCAGCCGGTGGGCCGCGAGGCCGCCACAACGATCACCACAGCGAACGCCGGATCGGCGCTTTATCTTCGCGTCGAGCGCCAGACCTTGCGCCGCCTGCAAGAGAGCAGTGCCGTGCTTTTCACGATTCGCACCGAGATCACGCCGCTCGAGCGAGTGATCGCGACGCGCGACGATGCCATCGATCTTGCCGGCGCGATCCGCGATATGAGCCCGGCGATGCTGGACTACAAACACCTCACCGTGGTCGCACCGGCGCTGCTCGCTTGGCTCGATACGCGGCAAGAAGCGACGATGAAAACCGGTCAGTGAACCAAATCGCCGATCGGGGTGTCGGCTAGACGGCGCCGCTCCTTCGCAACCAGCGCGTAGTACGCGCCGCGCCGCGCCAAGAGTTCGTCGGGCGGGCCATCCTCGAGGATGCGACCTTCGCGCATCACGACGATGCGATCAAAATCGGCGACGGTCGAGAGACGATGCGCGCTCGCAATCACGGTGCGGCCTTGCATCACTCGGTCGAGCGCCTCGCGGATCGCCGCTTCGGATTCGGCGTCGAGCGCCGAGGTCGCTTCGTCGAGCAGCAGGATTGGCGCGGTCTTTAGAATCGCGCGCGCAATGGCGATGCGCTGACGCTGGCCGCCGGATAGTTTCACGCCGCGATCGCCGATGATCGTGTCGAAGCCCTGCGGCATCATCTCGATGAATTCGGTGCAGCGCGCCGCGTCCGCCGCAGCAACGACAGCGCTGTCGCTGATCTCCGGTCGGCCGTAGCGGATATTCTCGATCACCGAGCGATTGAGCAGCCCGACATCCTGCGGCACGACCGCGATCGCCGCGCGCAAGCTGTCCTGCATCGTCGTGGCGATGTCCTGGCCATCGATCTGGATCGCTCCGGCTTGCGGATCGTGAAACCGCTGCAGCAGCGCAAACAGAGTCGATTTTCCGCCGCCGGATTCCCCGACCAGCGCGACGCGCTGCTCGGGCTCTATGTGCAGATTGAAATGCTCGAAAACTTTGCGGCCGTCGGGATAGGCAAAGCGGACATTATCGAAGGCAATCGCGCCCCGCTGCCGCCGCAACGGCGGCGCCGACGGCACGTCGCACAGCGTATGCGGCACGAGCAAGGTCGCAATCGCCTCTTCGAGCCGCGCCATATGCTGAGTCGCGTCGACCAACGCGACGGCGAGATCGCGCGTCGCGTGCAGAATGCCGAAGCCTAAGGTGCTGACGAGCACGACATCGCCGGTGGTAATCAGATCGCGCTGCCACAGCAGCACCGCCCAAGCCAAAAGAACCGCCGTGAGCGTTGCCGTCACGATGGCGTGCAGGAGCCGTAACTTCTCGAGATAGAAGAGGCTGCGGCGGCGCGCCGTGCTTTCGCGGCCGATGGTTTCGTCGAAGCGGCGATGTTCGAAGGTGAGCCCGCCGAAAGCGCGGACCAACGGGAGATTGGAGATGACGTCAACCATCTCGCCATCGGCCGCCGCGGCGCAATCGGCGAAATTGCGATGGAGCGGCGCACCGCGCGCCGCGAGACGGAAGAGGACCGCGATCATCGTCACGGCGACCGATATCATCGCCGCGGTCATCTGCAGGCTCACCGTCGCGAGAAAGAAGATTGAACCCAGTGTCGCAACACAGGGCGGCAACACGTTCCAGATAAACATGGTCTCGACGGCATAAACCGCGTTCGACGTCGCGGTGATGCGGCTCGCCAAGGTCCCGGGCATGCGATCGGCGAAATAGCTCGGCGCATGACCCGTCAAATGGCGGAAGAGATCGCTGCGCAGATCGACGGTGACTGCAACGAAAGTGCAATTCGCAAGCCAGCCGCCGAGCCGCCAAAAAAGGTTGTCGCCGGCGATCAGCGCGACCAGCAGCGCAAAAGCAGCCCAGATCGCGGCGCCCGTCCTCGGCCCCGACAACGCGTCGACCAAGGCTTTCAGGCCATATTGCGAGCCGACCGAACAGCCGACGGCGATGAGGACCGCAGCCAAGATCGCGGCGTGCGCGGCACTGCGTCGCCGGATATAGCGCCCGAGGAACGCGAGCGGCCGATCGGCGTAACGAGTCACTTCGTCGTGCGCTGACTCAAATTTCATGATCGCTTCAAGAAGTTTCGTGGTGACAGGACAACGTATCGACCGCCCGCTTCTTCCGCACCGCTGTCTAGAGAATGCGGCGTCCGCGTCGATGTTCCCGCGCGATCGACGCCAAGCTCTAGCTGCGACAAATTGCAACGCCGCAACATGGACGCGGATAACGCTCGTGCCGTCGCGCGTTGTTATCGCAACCGCCAGCACATCGCTCGCGGACGAAGGGAGATGTTGTCCATGCGAATTGCTCAGGTTGCGCCACTGACGGAATCGATCCCGCCGAAACTTTACGGCGGCACGGAGCGCGTGGTGTCGTGGCTCACGGAGGAGCTGATCGCGCTCGGACATGAGGTGACGTTGTTTGCGAGTGGCGATTCCGTGACGTCAGCTGAGCTGGACGCGATCTGGCCGACCGCGTTGCGCTTCGATCCTTCGATCCGGGACCCCAACGCCTTGCACATGGCCATGCTCGAGCGTGTGTGTCAGCGCGCCCCGGAATTCGACTTTCTGCATTTCCATCTCGATTACTATCCGTTCTCGCTTTTTGCGCGCCAGCCGGTACCGTCGGTGACGACCCTGCACGGACGGCTCGACCTCAACGAGCACCAGACTGTGTTTCGCACTTTTCCGTCGGCACCGGTGATCTCGATCTCGGACGCGCAGCGGAAGCCCGTGCCCTATGCCGGCTGGGTGCGGACGATCCATCACGGCCTGCCGGCGCAACTCCTGCAGCCCAAGCCGACGACGCCGGGCTATCTCGCTTTCCTGGGCCGCATCTGCCCCGAGAAGGCGCCCGACATCGCCATCGCGATCGCGCGGCGTTGCGGTCTGCCGCTGAAGCTCGCGGCGAAGGTTGATAAGGTCGACCTCGAATACTACGAGGCGCAGATCAAGCCGCTGCTCGGTGCGCCTGGCATCGAATATATCGGCGAGATAAGCGACGCCGAGAAAGCCGATTTCCTCAGCGGCGCGATCGCATTGCTCGTGCCGATCTCATGGCCCGAGCCGTTCGGCCTCGTCATGATCGAGGCCGCGGCGTGCGGCACGCCGGTGATCGCTTTTAACGCGGGATCGGTGAGCGAGATCGTCGAGGACGGCGTCACCGGCTTCATCGTCTCGGACGAGAATTCGGCGATCGCGGCGCTCGAAAAAATCCCGACGCTTGACCGCCGCCACATCCGTCAGCGCTTCGAAGAGCGCTTCACCGCGCGCCGCATGGCCCAAGATTACCTGGCCGCTTATGCCGCGCTGATGGAGAGCGAGACGCCGAAGCTGCGCGTCGTCAGCTAGCGGCCGCGACGCGCGAATAGCTTTTTAGCGCGCGCTCGAAAGCCGGCGCTTAGCGTTTCGGGAAGGGCTCCTGGAATTCCCAGGTATGGCCCTCCGGGTCGACGACGAAGAGCTGCGCGCTGCCGGCGCCGAGAAGGTTCTTCGCCTCGCCGTACTCGATACCGAGCCCTTCCATGCGTTTGCGGAAGGCCTCGATATCGGCGACGAGCCAGGCCGTATGGCGGCCGGTCGCGGAATATTTCACACCCGGACCGGGCTTGTAATCTTTTTCGGTGGCGATGAGGTGGAATTGCGCCTTGTCGTCGGCATCGCCGAGCCATGCGCCGCGGCCGATGTCGTCGAGCGCCTTCGGCCGCTTCAGCAGCTTCAGCCCGAGCACCTTCGTATAGAATTCGATGCAGGCATCGAGATTTTGATGGCTGACCGGGATGCCTTCATGCATCGAGCCGAGCCAGGTCAGTGACGGGACTTGTGTTTGCGCGGACGCATCCATAACCGAGCTCCTCAAAAGCTGCTTCCACCCCGGTGCGAACGGTACAAGAAAGCTCCCGCAAGGGTCAAATTCCCCGCCCGGGACCAGTAGAGTATCATCCCGAGGGCTGCTGATGGAGCCGCACCTTATGAAGCAACCGACCGTGTTTCTGCGCCGGCTCATTCTGGCGATCGCCTGTATCACCATCTTCGCCGCGTCTGCTCTTGCCGATGAGGCAACGCCACAGGCTTTCCTGACGGCGCTCTACCAGCATTACGAGGCGAAAGGCTTTCCCGGCATCGACTACGCGGATAAGCGAGTCCTACAACGCTATTTCGAGCCATCGCTGGTCGAGCTGATCACCGCCGATCAGGCCGCCGCCAAGAAACGCGACGAGGTTCCGGCGCTCGATGGCGATCCCTTCGTCGACGCCCAGGAATGGGAGATCACCCGGCTCGCGATAACGACCCAAACCGACGGCGCCGACAAGGCGACCGGTAGCGTGGCCTTCCGCAATTTCAAGAAGCCGAAAAAGTTTGTCGTGCGACTTGTGCGGCTGAAGGCGGGTTGGCGGATAGCCGATATCGTCTGGCCCGAAGGCTCGCTGCGCGGCCTCTATACCGACAACCATTAGCAGCATGCTCAGCCCCGAGATCGCTTAGCGATAGCGGCGGCGTCGGTCTTGCGATATCGTCGGCCACAAGCGCGGCGCCGCGGGGGAACAGCGGCGACCGATACGAAACGCGGCCTGCAAGGGGGAACGATCTCATGGCAACGACGGCGACACTCGGCACCAGCGACATGCGCCAGATCGCGGCGCGCCTCGAGCGGCTGCCTTATTCGTCCTGGCACCGCAACATGCGCATCATCATCTGCAGCGCATGGTTCTTCGACGCTTTCGATTCGATCACCATCGCATATGTGCTGCCGTCGTTGATCGCCTTCTGGCGCCTCAACCCGCCGCAAATCCCGGCGATGATCGGATCGCTGATCGCGGTCGGTTTCGCTGGCCAGCTCATCGGCGCGATCGCTTTCGGCTGGATCGCCGAACGCTGGGGCCGCCTCAATTCGATGATCGTCACGTTGTTGATCTTCACCTTGGGCGGTCTCGCTTGCGCTTTCGTCACCACTTACGACGAGATGTGGTGGCTGCGCTTCATTCAGGGCCTCGGGCTCGGCGGCGAAGTGCCGCTGATGGCCGCCTATGTGAATGAATTCGCCAAAGCCGAAGGCCGCGGTCGCTTCTCGCTCTCGGCGCAAGTGCTGTTCTCGATCGGTCTGCCGGTCTGCGCCCTGATCGGCGTCTACGTCGTCCCGAATTTTGGCTGGCAGTGGATGTTCATCATCGGCGCGATACCGGCGCTGATCGCGATTCCCCTGCGCACCATGCTGTCGGAATCGCCGCGTTGGCTCGCCAGCCGCGGACGTTTTGACGAGGCGAATGCGGCGCTGGCGAAGCTAGAAGGCATCGCGGTCAAGGAAGGCAAGGCGCTGCCGCCGCTGCCGCGCGATCTTCCAGTCGTCGACGAAACGAAGCCGCGTCTCGCCGATTTGTTTAAAGGCATCTATTTGAAGCGCACGATCACCGTATGGTTCATGTGGATCTGTGCCTATATCGTGACCTACGGCCTCACCGCATGGGCGCCGTCGCTCTTCAACATCGTCTACCATCTGCCGGTACAGACGTCGCTCGCCTATGGCCTCGTCCTCAGCGGTATCGGTCTCGGCGGCGCGCTGCTCGCGTTGTATCTGATCGAGGCGATCGGCCGCAAAGCCATGTTCGCGATCGGCTTCGGTTTATGCGCCCTGCCGCTCCTTTGCTTCGTCTTCCTCGGCGAGCTAACGGCCCTCCAAACCTTGTTGACGGTGTCTGGGGCGTTTTTTTTCGTCAGCTTCCTTGCCCTCGGCCTTGCCACCTATACCGCCGAAATCTATCCGACCCAGCTCCGCGCCTTGGGCGGCGGCGTCGCCAGCGCATGGCAGCGCGCTGCCTCGATGGCCGGGCCGATCATGGTCGGATGGGTATTGCCGCATTGGGGGCTCAACTACGTCTTCGTGGTTTTCGGCGCCTTCTCGCTCCTTGGCTGCCTTATCACCGCACTCTACGCGATCGAGCCTCGCGGCCAGGTGCTGGAGCGCTTGTCGCCGCCGTTGAGCGACGCTTCGTGATCCGCGCATTTGTGCTCACACTGGCGCTGGCGGCGACCATCGCCGGTGCCGCGGCCGCCGATCCGCTGAAAATCCGTCAGGGCTACGGCAGCGCGCCCGGCTCGATGGCACCGATCATCTTCGAGCAGACGAATCTGTTGAGACATTACGGCCAGTCCTACACCGTCGAGTTCACGCGCTTCGCCAGCGCCGCGCCGCAGATGACGGCCTTCGCCGGCGGCGAGCTCGACCTGGCAAACTTCGCCTATGCCAATCTGGGCATGGCCGTGATCAACGCAAAGATCGACGATGCACGCATCGTTTCCGACGGCTTCCAGGACGGCGTGCCGGGCTACTATTCGGTACAGTTCTTCGCCACCAATGACAGCCCGGTCAAAGGCGTGGACGATCTGAGAGGCCGCGTGATCGCAACCAACGCGATCGGCGGCGCGGCGGATATCGCGGTGCGCGGCTTCATGCGAACGCGCCACCTTGAAGAAAAGACCGATTACCGGCTGATCGAAGGCGGCTTCGCGACCTTGGTGCCGATGATGTTCGACCACAAGGCCGATGTCATCGCATTGGTGCCGCCCTTCAACTACGACCCACGCCTCAAAGACGGCGCGCGCGTCGTCTTCACGCAAAGCGACCTGATCGGTCAGTCGCAGATGAATTTCGTCGTCGCCCATGCCGCGTTCCTCCAGAAAAACCGGGCGGCGCTGACGGATTATTATGAAGACTACCTCCACGGGCTCGACTGGTTCCTCGATCCGAAGAACCGCGCCCAGGCGATCGACATCGTCGCGAAATTCACGAAAGTGCCGGCCGAGCAATACGCCGGCTGGCTCTTCGACAAGGGCGACTATTACCACAATCCTGATGCGCTGATTGACGTCGGGGTGCTCAAGGCGAACCTCGAGCTCTGCTACGAACTCGGAATCCTTTCAAAGCCGATCGATCCGGCCAACTATCTCGACGAAAGCATCGTTCAGGACGCGCGCAAACACCTTACGGCTGAAGGGCAACATTGACATGAGAATTTTGACGACGATCGCGGGCTGGCTGGCGCTGGCTCTTCTTGCCACCGCGCTTCCGGCCGCGGCGCAGACCAAGCTCAAGATGACTTATACCGCGGTCACCGGCTTCACCGCGGGTTATGTCGCCGAGCAGCAGGGCTTCTTCCAAAAGCATGGGGTCGATGTCGATTTCGTCCAGACCAATATCTCGGGCAATATCCCAGCCGTCATCGAA
>DASXCX010000027.1:0-10447 GCA_036490955.1 Allostellaceae bacterium
CGGCAGGTCGATGTTGAGGCTGCCGACCGCCGAGAGCGAGATCAGATCGGTGACGCCCGCGCGCTTCAGCGCGTCGATATTGGCGCGGAAGTTGATCTCCGAGGGCGGGATCTTGTGGCCGCGCCCATGCCGCGGCAGGAACACCACGTCCGCGCCGCCGAGCTTGCCGAAACAGAGCTCGTCAGAAGGCTCGCCGAAAGGCGACCACACATGCCGCCATTCGACATCGGTGATACCGTCGATCTGGTAAAGCCCACTGCCGCCGATGATGCCGATCGTTGCCATCGTGCCAGTGTGGAAGGCGGCGCTGGCAGCGGCAACAGGAATTGTCGCGAGCCCCGCGGCAGGCCAGAATGGGGCCGCTATGAGGATTGTCCTCAGCGCGTTGGCTGTTCTGCTCAGTGCCGTGACCGCGCCGGCGGCGCGGGCATCGGTGGCCTATACGCATGCCGCGGTGACGGTCACGAGCACGACCGACGGCGTACCGCAGGATCTGCCGACCGAGCTCTATAAACCCGCGGGCGACGGCCCCTTCCCGGCCGTCGTGATCATGCATGACTGCAGCGGCCTCGGCCCGCGCTCGAGCGGCGCGCCGGCGCGCTGGGCGCAACTCCTCGCGACCGAAGGCTATGTCGTCGCGCTGCCCGACAGCTTTACGCCGCGCGGTTATCCGCAAGGCGTCTGCACCGCGCCGCCGGGCAATTCGACGCCCAAGGTCAATCCGCTGCCGCGCGCCTACGACGCTTTCGCCACCCTCGCCTATTTGCGCCGCCAGCCCTTCGTCGACGGTGCGCATATCGGCGTCATGGGCGGCTCGCATGGCGGCGCCACGACCCTGGTCGTGGACACCATGTCGGTCCCGACGGCCGCCCCATCGGCATCGGACAAGCCAAAGGGCTTCGCCGCCGCCATCGCGCTCTACCCCGGCTGCGGCGCGCGCTTCGGTAATTGGAATGTGCGGCGCGCGGCCGGCGATCACGGCGCAGTAGTCGATTATATCGGCACCTATCGGCCGGTCGCCCCGCTGCTGATCCTCGTCGGCGAGAAGGACGATTGGACGCCGGCCGAGCAATGCCGCGTGCTGACCGAGCGCGCGCAAGCGGCCGGCTATCCGGTGACGATCAAGACCTATCCCGGCGCCAACCATGCTTTCGACGGCACCGCCCCCGAACGCTATGTCGCGGAGCGCCGCAACGCCAACGCGCCGGACGGCCACGGCGCGACGACCGGCGGCAATCAGCCGGCATGGAACGACGCGATCCAACAGGTGACCGCGTTCTTCGGACGATATCTCAAGCCGTCAAATTAGGCCGTCATAGCGAGAAGCGCGCAAGCGCGACGAAGCAATGACGCAAGCTAGGCGGCGCGCGGAGATGACGGTTGGGTAAAACCTCAAAGGACTAAAAGCAAAAAGCGATCCAGAGCATTTGCCCTGGATCGCTTCGCGTTGATCGCGCGACGCGGCGAGATTCAGTGCACGCTGGCCCAGATCTTGCGCTTTGCGGCGTAGAGCAAGCCCGTCAGCACGACCAGGAAGATCAGCACCTTGGCGCCATTGCGCTTCCGATCTTCCATTGACGGCTCGGCCGCCCAGGCGAGGAAGGTCACGACGTCATGCGCTTCTTGCGCCGTCGTCGCCTTGGTACCGTCGCCGTAATTGACGATATCGTCCGCCAGCGGCGGCGGCATCGCGATGTGATGGCCGGGGAAATACTCGTTGTAATAGCTATTGTCCGGCAGCTTCTCGTTCGGCGGCGGATCCTTGAAGCCGGTGAGAACGTCATAGACATAGTCGGCGCCGTTCGCCGACCAGGGTAGCGCGCCAAGACCGCCGGCCCGTTCCTTGAGGATGAGCGAGAGGTCCGGCGGCAACGAGCCATTATGGGCCGCGCGATTGGCCTGATCGTTCGGGAAGGCCGGCACGAAACGATCGGAGGGCCGCGCCGGGCGCTGGAACATCTCGCCTTGGTCGTTGGGACCGTCGGTGACTTCCTTCTCGGCAGCGATGCCCTTGACCTGGTCTTCGCTGTAGCCGATGCCGCCACCCGGCCCGTCCGGCCCGAGATCGTCATAGGTGACGAGGTTCAGCGAGTGGCAGTTCGAGCAGACATTCTGATAAATCTGGAAGCCGCGCTGCAACGCGCCGCGATCATATGTGCCGAACGGTCCGTCGAAGGACCAGCCGGGACGCGGCAAGGGCACGTCGTCTTCTTGAGCCTCGGCAACGAGGGGAGCGAGCAGGAGACTCGCTCCGAGCAAGGCAAGCGCGAGGCGGCGCATTATGGCTTCTCCATCGGCGCCGAGGCGCCGGCGAGCTTGCCGCCGCCTTTGGTGACCGCGGTGCTGATGCTGGTCGGCAGCGGCAAGGGCCGCTCGAAAATGCCCAGCAGCGGGAATACGAGCAGGAAGTGGACGTAGTAATAGAGCGTGCCCAGCCGCCCGATGACGATCCAGATGCCTTCGGGGCGATGCGCGCCGACCGCACCGAGCGCGAAGACGTCGATCACCAGCAACCAGAACCACCACTTATAGACCGGGCGGAAGCGCGCGCTCCTGACCGGCGAAGTATCGAGCCAGGGCAGGATGAAGAGCAGGCCGATCGACCCAAACATCGTCAACACGCCGGCGAGCTTCGCCTTGATGAAGAGGATGTCGGGCACCGAGCGCAGCATCGCGTAGAACGGCAGGAAGTACCATTCGGGCACGATCTCGGGCGGCGTCTGCAGCGGATTGGCGCGGATGTAGTTCTGCGGATCGCCGAGCGCGTTCGGGAAATAGAAGACGAAGATGCAGAAGATGATCAGGAACATGCCGAGGCCGAAGCTGTCCTTGATCGTGTAGTACGGATGGAAGGGAATGCTGTCCTGCGGGCCCTTGCGGTCGATGCCGAGCGGATTGTTCGAGCCGTGGGTGTGCAAGGCCATGATGTGCAGGCCGACGACCCCGAGGATCACGAACGGCATCAGATAGTGCAGCGCGTAGAAACGGTTGAGTGTCGGATTGTCGACCGCGAAGCCGCCCCAGAGCCAGGTTACGATATCGTTGCCGACGAGCGGGATCGCGCCGAAGAGATTGGTGATGACGGTCGCGCCCCAGTAGCTCATCTGGCCCCAGGGCAGCACATAGCCCATGAAGGCCGTCGCCATCATGCATAGCAGGATCACCACGCCGAGTATCCAGAGCAACTCGCGCGGCTCCTTGTAGGAGCCGTAATAGAGGCCGCGGAAGATGTGGATGTAGACGACGATGAAGAAGAACGACGCGCCGTTCATGTGGATGTAACGGACCAGCCAGCCCCAATTCACGTCGCGCATGATGCGCTCGACCGAATCGAAGGCGAGGTTGACGTTCGGCGTGTACTCCATCGCGAGGAAGATGCCCGTCGCGATCATGATCACCAGCATGATTCCGGCGAGGGAGCCGAAATTCCACCAGTAGCTCAGATTTTTCGGCGTCGGATATTCGTTGAGCTCGTGATTGATGAAGGTGAAGATCGGCAGCCGGTGGTCGATCCAGCGCACGAGTTTGCTTTGCGATTGCGGCGCGGCCATGACAACGCGTCCTTAAATCTGCTCGATCGAGTTGAAGTCGAAAGTCGAGTCGCTCGGATTCTCGCCGACGCGAATCACCGTATCACTCACGTAGTGATACGGCGGCACCGGCAGATTGTACGGCGCCGGCACGTTCTGGAACACGCGGCCCGAGAGGTCGTAGCGCGAGCCGTGGCACGGGCAGAAATAGCCGCCTTGCCATGACGGACCGAGGGTGCCGCCCGGCTGCGGCGTGAACTCGGGCAAGCAGCCGAGATGCGTGCAGATGCCGACCAGCACGAGATATTGGGGCTTCACCGAGCGGAAGACGTTCTTCGCATAATCCGGCTGCTGATTGGCGCTCGAGGCGGGATCGCGAAGCTGGCCCGCGTCCTTGTCGGCCTTGAGGATGTCCTGCATCGCCGGTGTGCGGTTGACGATATAGATCGGCCGGCTGCGCCACAGCACGATGATCTGCTGGCCCGGCTGGACCTTGGAGATGTCGATATCGACCGGTGCGCCCGCGGCGAGCGTGTCGCGCGCCGGATTCATGCTCGAGACCAGCGGCCAGACGGCACAAGCGGCACCGACAGTGGCGACCGCCGTCGCGGCGATCGAAAGGAAATCGCGCCGCGTCCCGCCCTCGTGACCATGCGCCGCCATAGGGCCGGGTTGCGCCGTATCCGCCATGAATTCCTCTCTTATTTTTCCGGGACTTCCGCCGAATACGGGAGCCGGGATCGCGCGTGCTAAAAGTTGCGACCCGCGCGGGAAGCTATACTGTTGAGCGGAAGCTTCTATGCGACATCCTGCCGCACAAAAGTGAGGGATTTCCGGCCGATGCGGCTCGCGCTTTATGAGCCCGATATTCCGCAAAACGCGGGCGCGATCTTGCGCCTTTGCGCGTGTCTCGGCGTGGCGGCGGACCTTATCGAGCCTTTCGGCTTCATCTGGGATGACCGCCACCTGAAGCGCGCCGGGATGGACTATCTCGATCGGGTCGCGCTGACGCGGCATCGCTCCTGGAGCGCGTTTCGCGCCGTGCCGAAGGGTCGGCTGATCCTGCTGACGACCCAGGGCACCGTACCGTATCACCGCTGCGCCTTTGCGGCCGACGACACGCTGCTCTTTGGCCGTGAGAGCGCCGGCGTCCCGGCGGAGGTCCATGCCGCCGCCGATGCGCGTGTCGCCATCCCGATGCACCCGGGCCTGCGCTCCATCAATGTCGCGCTCGCCGCTTCCATGGTATTGGGCGAGGCATTGCGGCAGACAGGGCTGCTGCCCGGGGAGCGAGCGTGAGCGGCGAAGAGCAAAAACGAGAGGCGGCGGCATGGTTCGATGCGCTGCGCGATCGCGTCTGCGCCGCGCTCGAGGCGATCGAGGACGAATTCGATCCGAGCGATCTCGATCGGGGCGCAAAGCAGCGTTTTGAGCGCAAGGACTGGGTGCGCGACGGCGGCGGCGGCGGCACGATGGCGATCCTCAAAGGCCGCGTCTTCGAGAAAGCCGGCGTCAATGTCTCGACGGTCTGGGGCGAGTTCAGCCCGGAGTTCCGCAAGCAGATTCCGGGCGCCGAGGACGACCCGCGCTTCTGGGCGAGCGGCATCTCGCTCGTCATCCATCCGCGCTCGCCGCTGGTGCCGGCCGTCCACATGAACACGCGTCACATCGTCACGACGAAGAGCTGGTTCGGCGGCGGCAGCGATCTGACGCCGATCTATCCCGACGAGACCGACACGCGCGATTTCCACGCCGCGCTCGAAGCCGCCTGCGACAAGCACGGCGCCGATTACTACGCGCGGTTCAAGAAATGGTGCGACGAGTATTTCTTCATCAAGCACCGCAACGAGGCGCGCGGCGTCGGCGGCATCTTCTACGACTATGTCGACAGCGGCGACTGGGCGAAGGATTTCGCCTTCACGCGCGCGGTCGGCGAGGCATTCCTTGGTATCTATCCGCAACTCGTGCGGCGCCACTTCCGTAAATCATGGACCGAGGAGCAGCGCCGCTATCAGCTCCAGCGGCGCGGCCGCTATGTCGAATTCAATCTAATTTATGACCGCGGCACGCTGTTCGGCCTCAAAACCGGCGGCAATGTCGAAGCGATCCTGATGTCGCTGCCGCCGGAAGTCAGCTGGCCTTAGATTCCATTACGCCGTTATTGCGGACGACCGCTCTTTGCGATTAGCCACAAAGGGTTCGCGCACGAAGAGCGCATGAACGGATCGTCAGCGATGCAATCAAGTTCGCCGCACCGCTGACTTGCTTGGTCGCTTACTCTCCCCGCAATGACGCTGACGAAACGGAATCGTCGTCAAGCCGACGCTGCATCTCGGTGAGGCATTGCTTGCGCGTCGCTTTGAAGTCGCCGTCTTCCCACCAGGCTTCGATCTCGGCGAGGAGCTTGCCGATCGCCGGACCTTCGGGCACGCCGGCGGCGGCGATGTCGGCGCCGCGTAACGGGAAGGTCACCGGTTTCCATTTCGCCGCCGCGCCGAGCAGCTTTTTGACATTCGCGGTGTCATCCGCGATCGCCGCGGTCAGCAGCACGCGATCGACATAGAGATCGCGGCCCAGGCGATGGAGCAGCCGCCGCTGCTCGGTCGCATCGCTCGCCAGAGACACGCTCTCGCTCAACGCGATCAGCCGCTCGCGATCGGCGTTGGAGAATTTGAGCTTACGCGCCAGCGCGTCGCCGTCGCTCGCGACCAGCGCCGCGAGGCGGCGCAGCGCGTCGGGTTTGGGCTCGAGCTTGATGAGCCGCGCCATGACGTCGAGCGCTCGGCTTTTCGGCACGACACGCGCAAGCACGCGGTCTTCCTGCATCAAGGTCAAGCTCGGCAGCGGATTTTTCGCGCCAAGCAGCTTCACCAGCTCTGCCTGCACGCGCTCGCCTGAGAGCGTCGGCAGCAGCGGCGTCGAGGCACGACACCCGGCGCGTGCCGCTTCATCGGGCTCGCCGCGGCCGTACCAGGCATGGAAGCGATAGAAGCGCAACAGCCGCAGCACGTCCTCGCGGATACGCGTCGCCGGGTCGCCGACGAAGCGCACCTTGCCGGCACGCAAATCCTTGATGCCGTTGTGATAGTCGAAGACCTCGCCCTCGCTGCTGAGATAGAGCGCGTTCATGGTGAAATCGCGACGCGCGGAATCTTCTTTCCAATCGGCGGAAAACGCAACGCGCGCTTGGCGGCCGAAGGTTTCGACATCGCGGCGCAAGGTCGTGATTTCATACGGCCGCTTGTCGGTGACCGCGGTGATCGTGCCATGTGCGATGCCGGTGGGCACCGCCTTGATCTTCGCCGCCGCGAGGCGGCGCATCATCTCTTCGGGGAAAAGCGGCGTTGCGATGTCGATATCGCCGATCGGGCGCTTCAAGAGTGTGTCGCGCACGCAACCGCCGACGAAACGCGCATCGTCTTTGAGCGCGATCATCAGCGCGCGGCTCGAATCGTCGGTCATCCAGGCGGGCGGCTTGATGCGCATGGGCTTAGCGCGGCACCGCCGGCACCGCTTCGACGCGGCCCGGCACGACCTCGCCGCCCGCAGTGACGTGCGGCGGCACATATTGTCCGACTTTCGGCTCGCCGAAATCGACGCTGACGAAGACGAGCGTCGCCGAGGCGAGCACCAACCCGGCCGCAGCCAGCCAGATCCATACCGCCGGCACGTTGATCTGCTTGCCGGCGAGGATGCGCCACGCCGCGTAAAGCACGGTCGGCAGCAGCAGCGGCACGATGATAGTGAGGAAGACCCGTCCCATCTCCCTACCCGCCCTTCAACCGCTGAGCGCTTCGGCGAGATTGACCAACATTCCCGCGGTCGCACCCCAGATATTGCGATGAAGATAAGGGATCGCCCAGAAGTAGCGCTGCTGGCCGGCAAGCTCGCGCGAGCGCCATTGGTGATTGCGCGTGTCGAGAATGAAAGCCAGCGGCACCTCGAAAACTTCGGCGACCTCGACCGGATCGGGCTTATACGGCGGCGGCGGCCGTACCAGACCGACGATCGGCGTGACCTCGAAGCCGGTGCCGGTGAACCAGGTGTCGAGCTGGCCGGCGGTCTCGACATAATCGCGGCCCAGGCCGATCTCTTCTTCCGCCTCACGCAGCGCCGCGGCGCGCGGATCGGCGTCCTCTGGTTCAATACGTCCGCCGGGCAGCGAGATTTGCCCCGCGTGATCGGCGAGATCGGCCGAGCGCAGGGTCAGCACGACGAACCAGCCGTCGCCGCGCTCGACCAACGGCACGAGCACCGCGGCGCGGATATTGTCGCGCTCTGCCGAGCCATTGCCGCGCAGGCCGACCGTGCGGCCCGCAAGCCGCGCGCGAATATCGGCGCGCGTCAAACTTGCTCCGCCGGCGGATCCAGCGGGAAGAACGTCCCTTTGCTCCATACCCCGAACCGGGCCAAGCCGCCGACCCGCTCCTCCATGCCCCATTCAACCAAACTATAGAATACCGGCCGGGTGAGCCGCGCTTCCAGCCGATTTCGGACGAGGATATAGGGTCGCGGTGTCGCCGTCGCGGGGTCGGTTGCGATCCGCAACGGATGCGCCGCGTCCGCCGTCACAAAATCGCCGAGATTGGTGCGAAAGATCAGCTCTTGGGCCGGACCCTCGCCGCTGCGCTCGAGTTCGACGGC
The DNA here is from genome assembly GCA_036490955.1 of Allostellaceae bacterium. Classification (GTDB taxonomy): domain Bacteria; phylum Pseudomonadota; class Alphaproteobacteria; order ATCC43930; family CGMCC-115725; genus CAIKMD01. The sequence continues at coordinate 8,175 of DASXCX010000027.1, forward strand.
GAGAAAAGGCGCATCATCGACGGTAATCCGTCCGCGCTCGGCCGGTGTGACGAGCCAATAAGCGCCATCGACATCGCGTTCCAATACCGTGCCGAACAGCTTAACCAATGCCGCGCGATTGATTGGTGTCCCGCGATAGAACCAGCTACCATCGCGATCGATGTGGATGTCGAAATGCCCACAATCCCGCGGCTCCGCGCGATCTTTTGCACCGGCGCTCCGCGGCGCGGCAGCGGCTTCGATGCGCGTCAATTCGCCATCATCCGCTTTTGCTTCGTTCACAAGGTCCCGCCTCTTCGCTTTCCCTGAGGAGTTCCGCTCTTGAGCAATCCTGAAAGCCTGCCAACGCCGATTGGTTTCGGCACGGCCTCCGGCGACCTCGCCGGCGAGATCGACGCGCTCGGCCAGCGCCTCGCTGCCGTGCGTGAGCGGATCGGTCGCGTCATCTTCGGCCAGCGCGAGGTGATCGATCAAGCCCTGATCACGCTGCTCGCCGGCGGCCACACGCTGCTGATCGGCGTTCCTGGCCTCGCCAAGACGCGGCTTGTCGAAACACTCGGCACGGTCCTCGGCCTCGAGGACAAGCGCATCCAGTGCACGCCCGATCTCATGCCGGCGGACATCCTCGGCTCCGAGGTGCTCGAAGAGAGCGAGAGCGGACGCCGCTCGTTCCGCTTCATCGCCGGGCCCGTGTTCTGCCAATTGCTGATGGCTGACGAGATCAACCGCGCCAGCCCGCGCACGCAGTCGGCGCTGCTGCAGGCGATGCAGGAGCATCGCGTCTCGGTCGCGGGGCAATATCATCCGCTGCCCAAACCTTTCCACGTGCTGGCGACGCAGAACCCGCTCGAGCAGGAAGGCACCTACCCGCTGCCCGAAGCGCAGCTCGATCGCTTCTTGTTGCAGATCGATGTCGGCTATCCGGACCTTGACGCCGAGCGGCAGATGCTGCTCGCCACCACCGGTACGAGCGAAGAAACCGCGATGAAGGTGATGAGCGCCGACGAGCTCGCGGCGGCGCAGCGCCTGGTGCGGCGCGTGCCGGTCGGCGAGAGCGTCGTCGAAGCGATCCTGAAACTGGTGCGCGCCGGCCGTCCGGGGCATGGCGACGAAGGCGATGCGCAGATTGCTTGGGGGCCTGGCCCGCGCGCCAGCCAGGCGCTGATGCTCGCCTGCCGGGCGCGGGCGCTGCTCGACGGGCGCTTTGCTCCTTCCGTCGACGATGTCATCGCGCTGGCGCCGCCGGTACTGCGTCATCGCATGGCGCTCACCTTCGCGGCGCGTGCCGAGGGCGTGTCGCTCGACCAGGTCATCGACCGGCTGCTCAAGCCGCTACGCTGATGGCGGAAGCCGGGGTCCTTCAACATCGCGCGGAACAAGCAGCGGCCGCGCTGCCGCCGCTGCTTGTTGCCGCCAACCGAGTGGCGGCAACGGTTGCGCAGGGCGTGCACGGCCGGCGCCGTGTCGGGCAGGGCGAGACTTTCTGGCAATTCCGCCAATACATGCCCGGCGATGCCGCGACGCGCATCGATTGGCGCGAGAGCGCGAAATCGCAGCGGCTATATGTGCGCGAGACCGAATGGGAAGCGGCGCAGAGCGTCTGGCTGTGGCGCGATGCATCGCCGTCGATGGATTATGCCTCGGCACGCGGCCTGCCGACCAAGCGCGAGCGCGCCGATCTGTTGACCCTCGCGCTGGCGGCGCTGCTACTGCGCGGCGGCGAGCGCGTGACTTTGCTCGGCACTGGCGTCGCACCAAGTCACGGCCGCGCCGTGCTCAATCGAATGGCGCAACAGCTCCAGCGCGAAACCTCGGCGCACGCTAAAAACGCCGGCTTGCCGGGCGTCGAGTCTCTGCCGCGCTATGGCCAGGTCGTGCTGATCGGCGATCTGCTCGCGCCGCTCGAAGAAACCGAGAAGCTCGTCGCGGCGTATTCGGCCATGGGGCTCAAAGGCTATCTGCTGCAAGTGCTCGACCCCGCCGAAGAGACGCTGCCCTTCGACGGCCGCGTGCGTTTCGAAGGAATGGAGCGCGAAGATCCGTTGCTCATCAGCCGCGTCGAGACGATCCGCGAGCAATATACCGAGCGCCTCGCGCGGCATCGCGCGGGGCTCGCCGCGATCGCGCGAGCGGCGGGCTGGCGTTTCGCCACCCATCGCAGCGACAAGCCGCCGCATACCGCGCTGCTCACTCTTTACATGGCGCTCGCGGAGAACCAGGACTAGGCGATGCTTTCGCTCGGCTCGCTCGCTTTCGCCTCGCCCTGGCTGCTG
>DASXCX010000028.1:0-11917 GCA_036490955.1 Allostellaceae bacterium
CGAGCACGCAGAACCACACTCCGATCAAGCGAGGTTCGCCCGCCCCCATCGGCTCAGCTACCCGGACCCATGTCACCGGGATAAGCACGCGGGCACCGCGCGCCATTTATGACATTTACCACAAAACGGCAGGAAAAGCCAGCACGGGAGCCATGCAGCGCTCGCAAATACCCATACTTATTGGGTTTTTCTATCTTTTCCCAGGATTGGGGTCGAAGTGCTTCTCGAACTTATCGGGAACGTCTTTCCACTGATCGGCATCCGCCGGGGCCGGGCCCTTGCGCGTGATATTCGGCCAGGAGGAGGCGTATTGGCGATTGATCTCGACCCATTTTTCGGCCGCGGGCTCGCTGTCCGGCACGATCGCCTCGGCCGGGCATTCCGGCTCGCAGACCCCGCAATCGATACATTCGTCCGGGTGGATAACGAGCATGTTCTCGCCTTCGTAGAAGCAGTCCACCGGACAGACTTCGACGCAGTCCATGTATTTGCATTTGATGCAGGCTTCGTTGACGACATAAGTCATGGCGCATCACTCTCAGTAGCGAAGTTCAGGGAAGGGGTCATCCGGCGGGCTGCATCCCCAGACGTTGCAGCACCCGGCGCTTGGCCTCGCCGCGTTCGTGGTCCGAAACATCGATAAGGCCCGCGATCCGGCGCAACAACGTATCTTCGAGCGGATCGAGCACGCCGTCGGCATAAGCGACTTCCCACAGCATCTCGACGAGCTGGACCTTGCGTTCGCGGCTCAACCGGCTGTTGACCGTGCTGGTGAAACCAAAGAGCTGGGACGACATCTCGACCCGGTGTTCGGCCGCGGCGATCAGACGCTGCGTGTCGTCCATTGAGAGCGAGAAGCAACGCTGCAACAGCCGCCGCACGATCTCTCGCTCATGCGGATCGACATCGCCATCGACCACGATTGCGGCTTCGAGCAGGAGCGCCGCGACCGCGAGTTGCAACTCGTCGCCGCCCTCGGGCAGCGCGCTCTCGCCATCTTTGAGCCAAGCAAACAAGCGATCCATCATTCCGGCTCTGGCCTAGCATGGGGGGTCCAGGGGTTCAACCCCGTACAGAATATGGCTTTTTCGCTCTGGGCGGCGCGTCACTGCGACGATTTTTTCCGTCGATTTCGCAGATAGATGCATTGGCCGAGAAGCGCCGTCGCCAGCATGACGGCATTGGTTGCAACGAACACCCAATCACGCTCCAGCCAGCTATAGACAACGAAGCCGGCCGATGCCGAGACCTGCCCGACAAAAAGCCATCTGGAAACGCCTGCGGTCGTCCCGGCACGCCATTGCGCGTAGACCTGCCGGCCGATGGTCGCGACCAGGACGATTGCGGCCACCCAGCCGATCAGCTCCGTCATCATGCGAGCCAGGAACCCTAGCGGGCGCGTTTTGGTTCAGCCGTGTCGATGCTTCGCCGCCTTGGCTGCAGAACTCCTCATCCGCGCCATATTCCCGCCGCTTAGCCCCGTCACATCTAACCGGTCAGGCGGGAGACAAGAAAATGAGCACCATCGACGCAGGGGCGAATGTTTCGCGGAGCGACGGCTCGATCGGCCGGGCCGTAACGCCGCGGCACCGGCTGGGGATCGGGAACATCCTCGGCGGCTTTCTCCTGACGGGCATGGGCCTCGCGCTCAGCGCCGCCGCCTTCCCGCTCGCTGCCGTCTACAGCTTCATCTGGTGGGCAGAGCACTAAGCCAGCCCCGGCGTCAGCCGCTCAACGCCTCGCGCAGGCGCTTGGCAAGATCGGCGCTGCTGTAGGGTTTAACCAACGAGATAAATTCGCTGTTATCGCTGGCGCCGGCCGTCCGGTTCGAATAGCCGGATGTGAGCAGCACTTTCACATCCGGACGGCGCCGGCGGACTTCGCGCGCCAGATCGATACCGTTCATGCCGTTCGGCATCACGACATCGGTGAAAAGAAGATTGATCGGCTCGCCGCGCTCAATCACTTCGAGCGCCTCATCGCCATTCGTCGCCCGCAGCACGCGATAGCCGAGCTCCGTCGTCGTCGCGACGACGTAATCGAGGACCAGATCGTTGTCCTCGACCACGAGGATCGTACCGGTGCCGCGCGGCATCGTGCCGACCGCATTGAGCGGCGCGGGGAGCGCGACATGCTCGCCGGACAGCGGCAGGTACAGACCGAAGCGCGCGCCTTTGCCGGGTGCGCTGTCGAGCGCGATCGTGCCGCCGGATTGCTTCACGAAGCCGAAGACCTGGCTGAGCCCCAATCCGCTCCCCTTGCCGATATCCTTGGTCGTAAAGAATGGCTCGAACACGCGCGAGGCGATGTCTGGGCCGATCCCAATGCCGGTGTCGGACACGGAAACGAGCGCATAATCGCCCGGCTCCAGCGTTGCGGGGACCGGCGTTGCGCCATCGATCGCCCCTTCGGGTGCGATGCTGACGGCGCGAATCGCGATCCGCAAATCGCCGCCCGAGGGCATCGCGTCGCGCGCATTGATCGCCAGGTTGAGCAGGGCCGCATCGAAATGCGTTGGATCGATTTTGCATACCACCGGCTTATCGGCGAGCGCGAATTCGACGGCGATCTGCTCGCCGACCGAGCGCCGGATGAAATCCTCCAGCCGCGCCACCGTTTTGTTGATATCGACCGGCTCCGAGCGCATCCCATCGCGGCGCGCAAAGACCAGCAACTGACGCACGATGTCGGCGCAATCGTTGGCCGCGCGCCGCCCGGATTGGATATAGCGTAGCCATTTCTCGCTGTCCGGTATGTTGCGCAACCCCCGTTCGAGGATTTCCAGATTGCCCAGGACGACGGTCAGGAGGTTGTTGAAATCATGCGCGATGCCGCCGGTCATCTGCCCGATCGCTTCGAGCTTTTGCGTGTGCCACAACGCCTCTTCCGCGCGCGCCGAATTCTCTTTCGCGATTTCGAGATCCATCGCGACGGTCGCGAGTTCGCGCGTGCGCGCGGCGACCTTCTCGCCCAGCATCGTGTTGACGGCGCGCAGACTACCCTCCGCGCGTGCCATGCGCAGCAAGCTGCTGACGGCGGCGACCAGCTCGTTCGGATCGAAGGGCTCGATCAAATAGGCGTCAGCGCCGCTCTCCAACGACGCGACTCGGTCGGCCGGATCGATGAAAGCCGCCGACGTCATCAGCACGCAAACGCTGACGTTGTTCTCGCGCAGCCGGCGGCAAAGCTCGGTGCCGCGAATATCCGGCAGCTTGACGTCGAGCACGACGACTTCGGGCTTCGAGGCAACAATCATCCGCAGCGCGTCGAAGCCTTCGCGCGCCTCGGCGACCGAGTGCCCGGCTTGCTCGAGTACGCGCCGCTTGATGTAGCGCCCGGCGTCATTGTCGTCGACGACGAGGACGGTGCCGGGCGCCGCCGCCGTCATGCGACCCGTTCCTCGGCGTCCAAGGCACGGCGCACGGCGGAGACCAATGCGGCGCCGGTCAGTTCGGATTTCGACATGATGACGGTTGCGCCGGCCCGTATCAGCTTCTGCGTATCGTCGGGAACCTGCGAGGTGAGAATGACGACCGGCGGCAGCGGCTCGGGCGCTTCGGATGCCAGGAGCTCGAGGAAGCCGAGGCCATCGATCGGCTTCATATTGAGGTCGAGGATGATCACATCCGGCTTTTCCTTGCGCACCATTGAAAGACCGGTCAGCGCATCGCCGGCTTCGCGCAAATAGAAAGCCCCGCGCGGCAGGAGCTGGCGGGCGAGATAGCGAGCAATCTCCTCATCGTCGACGAGCAGTACCTTGATGGTGGCGCGCGTCCCGGTTAGGTCGTCGAGCACTTGGAGAAGATGCGCGTGATCGATCGGCTTATCGAAATATTGATCGGCGCCGAGGCTGCGCGCCTTGCGCTCGTCGCGCGTGTTCGTCACGACGATGAACGGAATGCTATGCGTCGCGTCGCGATGCTTGGTATCGATCAGGAAGCGCCAGGCTTCCTCGCCTTCGAGCATGATGTCGAGAATGATCGCGCCGGGCGTGATACGCTCCAGCGCGCGTTTCCCCTGAGCGGTCGAGCGCGCGGCAAGAAGCTGATAACGCGTGCCGTCGAGGATACGCTCCAGGTTGAGAATGGCGGCCGGATCGTCGTCGATCGCGAGGATCGGAATGCGGTTTGGATCGACGATCCAATCCGGATCGAGCTCGGCACGGTCGCCGCTGAGCGGAAAGACCCGCGGCAAGGTGAGGGCGAAGCGCGAGCCGCGGCCAACCGCGCTGTTGGCCGCAACGCTGCCGCCGAGTAGTTCGGCGAGCTTCTTCGAGAGCGGTAAGCCGAGACCGGTCCCCTTGACCTTTGCCTGAAGCGGGCCCGCGACCTGGCCGAATTCCTGCCAAATGATCTCGATATCGCTCTCGGCGATGCCGATACCGGTATCGCTGACGGCAAACGTCACGCCATCGGTGTCGGCGTCGAAACTCGCCGTGACGCGGACCTCACCTTGCTCGGTGAATTTCAGCGCGTTGGAGATGAAGTTGCGCAGGATTTGCGACACCTTGCTCTCGTCGGTCCGCATCGCCGGCATCTCGGGCGGCGGATCGAAGATGAGCGCGACCGCATCGCCGACCAACAGCGGCCGCAGCATGCCGCGCAGCGTGCTGAAGAGATCGGCGGCGGTGAATTCGATCGGAGCGACGACAGTCCGCCCCGCCTCGACCTTGGCGAGATCGAGGAGGTCGTTCACCAGCTCGGTCAGGCTCTCCGCCGCCTTCTGGATGAACTGCACCTGCTTCGTCTGCTCGGGCGCGAGATCGCCGTCGGCGCGCGACGCGAGCAAGCGCGTCAGGGCGAGAATGGAATTCAGCGGCGTGCGGAATTCGTGGCTCATATTCGACAGGAACCGCGACTTCAGCTCGTCCGCCTGACGTAAATGGTCGGCGCGATCGTTGAGCTCGGCATAGAGCGCGACGACGCCGCGATTGGTATCCTGCAATTCCTCGTTGAGAACCGCGAGCTGCTGCTGCCGGTCGTTCAGCTCTTCGAGCTGGACCAGCATCTCCTGGTTCTGGCGCCGGATTTCCGCGATCGGATCGAGCGCCTCGTCCTTGGCCAGGGTTTCGCCGATCTGCGCGAGCAGCGTGGAGGAGACCAAGGCGGCGCGCGGCAGCCGCTTGGTCATCGTGATCTTGGTGCCCCGTCCCGGCGCGGTCTCGACGGCAAATGCGTCCATCAGGCGGCGCGCGCCGAGCACACCGATGCCCATGCCGGTCGTCGAGCGATGCAAGCCGTCGAGTATGCCGTCGATGTCCTTGATCCCCGGACCGGCATCGCGAACGACGATTTCGAGATAGGCTGCGGCGTCCTTGTCGACGAGGCGATATTCGATGCGTCCGCCTTTGCCGTATTCGATCGCGTTGCGCGCGATCTCCGACACCGCGGTGGTGATGCGCGTCTGATCCTGCGAGACGAAGCCGAGCAGCGCCGCGATCTGACGCGTGCGCTGACGCGCCTGCACGATGTCGTGCTCTTTCTCGATGGCGATGGCGAGAAGACGCGTGCTCATGCCGCCACGCGCAGGACCGCGACCATCGAATCATCGTTGGTGCGCCGGAAATCGCGGCTGAGAACACCGGCAATGACGCTCGGCCGGCAAGAGGCGAGACCGGGATAGGTCGCGACATCCCATTTCGCCGAGAGCCCGTCGGAATGGAGAATGACCGTCGCGGCGCCGTTATAAGGGTAGGTGAATTCCCGCAGCCGGGGCGCGACATGGCCGGCCGTCCCGTTCAGCGAGACCATGCGCTTGATCGCGCCATTGCTGATCAGCGCCCCGGCGATATTGCCAATGCCGGAAAAGCGCACGAGCTGCGCCGGCCGATCGACCCGCGCCACTGCGGTCGCGGCGCCACGCGTGGGAGCGAGGGCGCGATGGACGGTTTCCATGACCCGAACGCTGTCCATCTGATCGCTTTTCTCGAAGGCCTCCACGGCGCCGCGGGCCGCCAAAGCAGCCTGTGGTCCGTGCCCCGAGCCGTCAACAGCGAAGAGGCTGGGAGCCCCGCTCTTGAGGCCAAAAGCCCAGGAATCGCCACATTCCACCTCTCCAGGATAGGGAACGAGGACCATGCCAAGCTCGCAATCCGCTGCGACGCCGCCGGCCCTGTCCTCGTTGGCGAGGATGCGCACCATGACGACGGTGCCGGCGCCCGGCCGCGAATAGATGTCGAAGATGTCGGCTTGCCGGCGGATGGCGCCCAAGCCCGTGCCCGGCGTGCCCGCCGTCGAATAACCGTCCTCGAGCGCGCGAGCGACGTCGCCGATGCCGGGCCCTTTATCCATCGCCAGCAGCTCGATCCCGGTGCCGGTGCCGTCGGCAAAACGCGCCGCCACAAGATGACCCCTGGTCGCGTGTTTGAGGATGTTGCTCGCCATCTCGGTCGCGATGAGTCCCAGCCGGCTGGCGCGAAGCTCATCGAAGCCGCCATTGCGTGCGAGCGCTTCGGCGGTTCGCCGCGACGCGGCGATCTGGCTTTGGTCGTCGATGGCGATCAGCATGCGCTACCGCCAACGGCCGAGCATTATCCTGGTTCCCTTGCCGGGGGCCGATTGAATATCGAATTCGTTGGAAAGCCGCTTGGCCCCCGACAATCCAAGCCCGAGTCCGCCGCCGCTGGTATAGCCATCGGTCATGGCGCGCGGAATATCGGCGATGCCCGGTCCTTGATCGCTGAAGGTCAGCCGCAAGCCGCGGCGGATACCGTCGCGCATCGCCTCGATCAGCAGGTCGCCGCCGCCGCCATATTCGAGCGTATTGCGCGCGATCTCGCTGGCGGCGGTCACCAGCTTGGTCTGATCGACGAGGCTGAAGCCCGCCTCGACCGCCTGAACGCGAACCGCCTGTCGTACACGCACCACATCCTCAGCCGCCTTGACCGGCATGGTGGTGCTTTTCTCGACGTTCAATCGGCCTGCTCCTCGTCGTCGATCAGACGACGGATCAGGGCGAGGCCGCCATCGACATTGAGCGCGGTCTTCACGCCGGTCAGTTGCAAGCCGAGCTCGACCAGGGTGATCGCGACCGCCGGGCGCATGCCGACGACGACCGTGACGGCGTCGAGCACGCGCGTCATCGCGGCAATGTTGTTGAGCATGCGGCCGATGAAGGAATCGACGATCTCCAGCGCGGAGATATCGATCATCACGCCGCGCGCCCGCGTCTCGACCACCTTGCCGGTCAGCTCGTCCTGCAAGGACATTGCCAAGCGGTCATGCATATCCACCTGGATGCTGACCAGCAGGCAATCGCCGATCTTCATGATCGGGATCTGTTCCATCGCGCTTACTCCGCCGGCTGAGCGCCGGCGGCTCGAGCCGTTGGCTTGGCGCGATCGACCACCGTCTTGTTGAGGCGACGCAAAGCCAGCGCGAAAGCATCGGCCATCGTCGCTTTCGACACGACGTTGAGCTCGACACCGAGATGAACGATCGTCTGCGCGATCTGCGGACGGATGCCGCTGATGATGCAATCGGCGCCCATCAGGCGCGCGGCCGAAACTGTCTTCAGCAGATGCTGGGCCACCAGCGTATCGACGGTCGGGACGCCGGTAATGTCGATGATCGCGATCTGCGCCCCCGTCGAGACGATCGTCTGCAGCAGGTTTTCCATCACGACTTGCGTGCGGTTGCTGTCGAGCGTGCCGATCAGCGGCAGGGCGAGAACCCCGTGCCACAAGGTGACCACCGGCGTCGACAGCTCGAGCAGTTCGTCCTGCTGACGCTGGATCACTTCCTCACGGCTCTTCTGGAAGACCTCGACGGTGTAGAGGCCGAGCTTGTCGAGCAGCAGCGTCGCGATCCAAACTTCGCGCGCAAGCGCCGCGGCGTCCTTGATGAGCTCGCGGCCGAGCAGATCGAAGAGCGGCCCTTTGAGCGAGAAGACGAAAGTCGCGGTTTGCGACGGCGTCTCGCCGCGCAGGACACGGGCGCGCGAGACTTCCTCGAGCACGTGCCGCGCCTCGGCCCAGGACGCCGTCGTGATGTCCTCGAATTGGCCGGTCGTCGCGGCGACGCGCAGAGAATCGAGGAAGCGTGAAGAATAATCGCGCAGCTCGCTTTGATCCTCGACGCCGCCGCGATTGGCGGCGCGTTGATGATCGAGCCACGCGTTGAGCAGCGCGTCGCGATGCTTGGCGATCAATTGCGGAAGCAAAACGGTTTCGGCTGTGGCCATAAATCGATCTCGCAGGTCTGTTGAACCCAAGTGTTGGGGCAAGCAAGCGACCGGGGACGAACGCAGCGCTCATACGAGCCGCTTTTTATGCCTTCCCGAGATTCAGCCCGGTCCTTGCGCCGCCTATTCTACGGGCGAAGCCCCCGATGTCACGCGCGATTTGGGGCGATAGCCGCTATGTCGGCAAGCGAACTTAGAAACAGCGGACCTGTGGCGCCTATCCGTTGGCTGCAAGCACCTTGCGGATCTCGCCCAGCAGCACGTCGCCATCGATCGGCTTGCGCAGCACCGGGCCGATCGCCTCGTCCGTGGGCACATCAAACGCCGAGAGGTAGATGACCTTCAAGCTGCGATGCCGCATGCGGGCCATTCGCGCCAATGCGAAGCCGTTGACGCCGGGAATGACGATGTCCATCAGCAGAAGAGCCAGCGGCTCCTTGTTGTCGAGGATATCCAGCGCCTGACGATAGTCCGGCGCCTCTGCGGTTTCGAACCCGGCATCAGCCAGCATCTTGACCGTCGCGTAACGAAAAGCCTCATCGTCGTCGACGACGAGGACCCGCGTAGACATTCAGCCTTCCCCTGTTCGATAGCGCTCATTTTAATATCTTTTCGCCGCCCGCCAAATGCAAAATTGCCGCGTTCGAATGCAAATTCACCGAGGCAGGTTTATCTTCGTCGTAAATTGAATTGCACCGATCGAAGTCGCGACGGATGACATGACGCAACTGGTATCAGCACTGCGACGCGGCTACGGCATTGCGCGCTCGACGGTGATCTATCGCGGCAATCCGCTAAAGCTACGTCGCGCCAGGGTTTTTTATCGCCAATTCATTCGGCCTGGCGATCTCTGCTTCGACATCGGCGCGCATGTCGGCGACCGCATGGCGCATTTTCTCGGTCTCGGCGCGCGTGTCGTTGCGGTCGAACCGCAGCCGCGTTTGATGGCCGGGTTGAAGCGTCGCTTCGGCGATGACCCGCGAGTCATTCTCATTAGCGCCGCGCTCGGCGGAGCACGCGGCAAAGCGAAGCTCGCCATCGATCCGGCGCATCCGACGGTCGCGACGCTTTCGCCCGATTACATCGCGCAAGCCGGCGAGAGTCGCGGCTTCCGTCATGTGCGCTGGCGCGAGGAAGTCGAAGTCGAGGTGACGACGCTCGACGCGCTGATCGCGGCGCATGGCGTGCCGGCGTTCTGCAAGATCGATGTCGAGGGCTATGAGCATGCGGTGATCGAAGGACTGTCGCGGCCGCTGCCCCGCCTGTCGCTCGAGTATTTGCCGGCGGCGCTTGATCCGGCGCTGGTCGCGATCGCGCGGCTCAGCCGCCTCGGCGCCTACCGCTTCAACCGCTCGGTCGGCGAGAGCATGACCTTGGCCATTCCGCGCTGGCTCGGCGCGGCCGAAATCGGCGCCGAGCTCAAACGCCTGGCGCGCGACGAGAAGGCCGGCGATGTCTATGCTTTCCTCGACGATGACGGGACCAGCCGATAAATTGAGGTCGCGATCATGAGCAAAGCCTTCACCAAAGAGAGCGATGCCGCGGATGACGACGCGCCGGAAACGGGCGCGCCGCTGCCGAGCGGGCTCAAGAACTACATGACACCGCAAGGTTTCGCGGCGATGCAGGACGAGTTCAAGAAGCTCATCCGCGACGACCGGCCGAAGGTGGTCGAGACGGTCGCCTGGGCGGCCGGCAATGGTGACCGTTCCGAGAACGGCGACTACATCTATGGCAAGCAACGGCTGCGCGAAATCGATCGGCGTATCCGCTATCTCACCAAACGTTTGGAAAGCGCCGAGGTAGTCGACCCGATGCGGCAGACGCGCCGCGATCAGGTGTTCTTCGGCGCGACCGTCACCTACGCGACCGGGGACGGCACCGAGAACACCATCACCATCGTCGGTGTCGACGAAGCGACATCGGATGCGAAACGCGTGAGTTGGGTCGCGCCGATCGCGCGTGCCTTACTGAAGGCGCGCGCAGGCGACACGGTCGATCTCGCGACGCCGGCCGGCGTCGAGACGATCGAGGTGATCGCGATCGCCTATCCGGAAACGAACTAACGATGGCCAAGGGTCGCGTCGTTCTGCTGCATTTCGTCGCCCAGATGCCGATGGCCGGCATCGCGTGGCAAGCGCTGCAATATCTCGTCGGTTTGCAAAAGCTCGGCTATGACACCTGGTACGTCGAGAATCACGGCGCCAATCCCTACGATCCGCGCGCCAACAGCGTGATGATGGATTGCAGCTACAACGTCGCCTTCCTCAAGGATTCGATCGAGCGTTTCGGCTTCAAGGACCGTTGGGCCTATTGGGACGCGATCAACGACGTGTATCACGGTCTGTCGCGCGAGCGCGTCTTCGAATTGCTGAAAAGCGCCGACGCGCTCATCAACCTCTGCGGCGCTACACGCCTGCGCGACGAGCATATGGCCTGTCCGGTCCGGATCATGATCGACACGGACCCGGTCTACGAGCAGATCAAATACGCCAAGGCCGATCCGGCGGCGCGCGCCTATCTCGACGCGCATACGCATTTCTTCACCTATGGCGAGAATGTCGGCGGACCGGGCTGGATCGTGCCGTTGTGCGGCATTCCCTGGCAGCCGACGCGGCCGCCGGTCGAGGTCAGCCTCTGGCCCGAGACGCCGGGCGCGCCCGAAGCCTTTACCACCATCGCCACCTGGGAGAACAAGGGCAAGAACATCGAGTTCGAGGGCGAGCATTATGTGTGGTCAAAGCATGTGAACTTCCTGCGCATGCTCGATGTGCCGAAAGATGCCGGCGTGCCCTTCACCATGGCAATGCTGCCGCCGACCCCCGAGATCGAAGCCCAGGTCACCGCCGCCGGCTGGCGCCTTACTGACCCGCGGGCGGTCTCGGCCAATATCGATGCTTACGGCGATTTCATCCGCGGCTCGCGCGCCGAGTTCACCGTGGCGAAAGACATCTATGTGCGGCCGAAAAGCGGCTGGTTTAGCGACCGCAGCGTTTGCTATCTTGCCTCCGGCCGGCCGGTCGTCACCATGGCGAGCGAGTTCAGCCGGTTCTATCCCGTGGGCGAAGGGCTTTTCGAATACGCCGATAAGATCGGCGCCTTGGAAGCGATCAAGGCGGTAAACGCCGATTACGCACGGCACGCCAAGGCGGCGCGCCGCATGGCAGAGGAATTTTTCGCCTCTGAGCGCGTTGTCGGCAAAATGATGAAGGACGCCGGACTTTAAGCTGCAATAGCTTAGGGGAACCGGCCGGTTGCGAGCGCGTTGAGCGCGTGGAGAACGGGTTCGGGATGAGCACGACGGAACTGCCGCAACCGGCGGCAAGTACCGAATTTGGCGCTGCGCGCTGGGCTGTGCCGTCTTGGGACGGGCTCGCCTGCATTCTCTTTGGCGTCGTCGCCATCACCGCGCTGCTGACTTTCCAGGATTACGGCGTCACCTGGGACGAGGACGGCCATAATTGGTATGGCGTCTTCGTGCTGAATTACTACGTGTCGGGCTTTACCGATCTGCGCGCCCTGCACTGGATGGATTTCTTCAATTACGGCGCGGTGTTCGATTCGCTCGCCGCCGCGATCAACACGGTCTCGCCTTTCGGCACCTACGAAACGCGGCATCTTCTCAACGCGTTGGTCGGTGTCGCCGGGCTGGTCGGGACCTGGAAGCTCGGCCGGGCGCTCGGCGGACCGCGGGTTGGCTTCCTCGCCGCGCTCTTCCTTGTGCTGATTCCCAATT
>DASXCX010000029.1:0-2402 GCA_036490955.1 Allostellaceae bacterium
GGATGGTTGCATCGGCGGGTTCGTTCAGCGTGGAGTCGCGGCCGCATCCGAAAAAGCATCGGTGGTCGAGATGGGCGGAAGCAGTGCCGAGAGCAGCGATAGCCGCGTGACCGAGGCTTCGGTCCGGGGCTTCTGGAAGGCCTATCGCGCATGCCTGGGTCTCTAGGCGGCGAAGCGATGGCGCGAGATACGTATCGATTGATTGCACAGGCGCAAGCCGATTACGCGCGGTGCATCGACGACGATCGCCTGGAGGCGTGGCCCGATTTCTTTTCAGAAAGCTGTCTCTACAAGATCACGACGGCGGAGAATGTGCGCGAGGGTCTCGAGGCCGGGATCATCTTTGCCAATTCGCGCGACATGTTGCGGGATCGAGTGTCGGCGTTGCGCGAGGCGAACATCTACGAACGCCAATCCTATCGCCACATCCTCGGACAACCGTGCATTTTATCGGACGATGGCCTCGAGGTGCGGAGCGAGACCTCGTTTCTTGTCATGCGCACCGTTCAGGATGGCGATTCCGTTATCTATGCGACCGGCCGGTATCTGGATGTCTATGCGATCAGCGGCGACGTCGCCAAGCTCGACGAGCGCATCGTCGTCTGCGATAGCGCGCGCATCGACACGCTTCTGGCCGTTCCGCTATGAGCGCGATTGCGCTTGCGATCGGCGACCCGAACGGTATCGGACCGGAAATCGCCGTTAAGGCGGCGCTGCGCTTTATGCAGGAACGAGGAGAACCGCGGATCGTTCTGCTGGGAGACGAGCGGGTGATACGATTTTATGCCGATCTCTGCGGTGCCGGCGACCGATTGACGCCTTTCGGCGCGACGACGGCGGCCGATGGGTTGTCGTTCCTTCCGGTCGACGCGCTTGAGGCTGCCTCTTTCCGGCCCGGGATTTCTAGCTCCGCTGGCGGGAAAGCGACGATCGCCTATATCGAGGCGGCGCTCGGCCTCGTCGATGCCGGTCGCGCCACGGCAATTGTCGCGGGTCCGCATTCCGAGAAAAGCGTTAACGCGGCGGGAATCCCGTTTTCGGGCTATCCCAGCCTTCTGGCGCGGTTGAAGTGCTTGCCGCAAGACGAGGTTTTTCTGATGCTGGTCGGCGGCGGCTTGCGCATCGTGCATGTCACCTTGCACGAGCGGCTGCAGGACGCGCTCACGCGCATCAATTCGCGCCTCATCGAAGCGGCAGTGCGTGCCGGCGCGGGCGCGCTGCGGCAGCTCGGAATCGAGAGCCCCAAGCTTGGCATATTCGGCATCAATCCCCATGCCGGGGAAAACGGCTTGTTCGGCGATGACGATGCTCGGATCATCGAGCCGAGCATCGCGACGCTGAAAGCGGAAGGCTACGTCGTGGAGGGGCCGGTCGGCGCCGATCTTATGGTCGGAAGAAGCGATCTCGACGCGTTCGTCGCGATGTATCACGACCAGGGCCATGTTCCGGTAAAGCTGTTGGCCGGTCGAAACTCGGCGGCAATGTCCATCGGCGCGGGGCTCTTGTTTTCGACGGTCGGCCACGGCTGCGCTTTCGATATCGCCGGCCGCAACGTCGCGGATTGCGAACCGGTTCTGAGGTCGTTGCGCTTGATGGCCGGGGCAACGCATCTCGGCGCGTAGCTTTGCCGGTTCCGCGCGGACGCGCCGGCGGCGTCAGCGCTTCAACACACGGAAAACCTTCGCGCGGCGCGCGAAGAGTGGCGCGATGTCGATCGTATGAAGCGTCGTTGCCGATGTCATCGCATCTCGCTCTGGCGAATTATTCCGCGGCGCTGGGCTTTTGGCGCGGCAGCCGAGCGCCTGGATCTCGTTCGTCCTTCAGGCGGACTTCGTATTGCGGGAAGGGCAATTCAATGCCGTTGGCGGTCAGCGCGTCGTAAAGCGCGATCAGAACCTCGCCCTTGATGTTGGTCACGCCGTTCTCGGCATCGGCGATCCAGAAGCGGAGCAGGAACTGGATCGCGCTCGAACCGAAGCCGGTCGCGTGACAGACCGGCGGCGGCGCTTTAGCGACACGCGCCGGCTCGCTGCCGGCCGCGACGGCAAGCGCGCGCACCTGGTGCAGATCGCTGCCGTAAGCGACGCCGAAGGGCAGGTCGAGCCGCACCAGCGGGCTCGAATAGGTCCAATTGACCACGCGGCTGGTGATCAGCTCCTCGTTCGGCAGAAGATAGTCCTTGCCGTCGCGGCTGCGTACGGAGACATAGCGCGCCGCCATCGACGTGATGCGCCCGAACGTGTCGCCGATCTCGATGACATCGCCCGGCTTGATCGAGCGATCGAGCAGCAAAATGATGCCGCTGACGAAATTCGCCACGACTTTCTGCAAGCCCAATCCGACACCGACGCCGACCGCGCCGCTGAAGAGCGCCAATGCCGTTAGGTCGATGCCGACGGTGT
>DASXCX010000030.1:0-2087 GCA_036490955.1 Allostellaceae bacterium
TAACCATGACCGAGAGGCAACAGCTCGCCGCGCTGCTCGACTGGTATGTCGCCATGGGAATCGACGAGGTAATCGGCGACACGCCCCATGACAGCTTCGCTCCGCCGCCGCCCCGGCTCGCGGCGATTGCCGCGCCACCGATCGTCGCGCCTCGACCGGCGCCATCGATAACGCTGCCACCGCTCGGCGCACCGGCGATTGCCCGGGGGATCGTCCCTGCCAGCAACGAAATCGCCGGCGCGCGCGCGCAGGCGGACGCGGCGACGACGTTGGCCGAGCTCGAGACTGTGGTCTCGTCTTTCGAAGGCTGTGCGTTGCGGAAGACGGCGACCCATACAGTCTTCGCCGACGGCACGCCGCAGGCGCCGGTGATGGTTATCGGCGAAGCGCCCGGCGCCGACGAAGATCGCATCGGCAAGCCGTTCGTCGGCCGCAGCGGCCAATTGCTCGATCGCATGCTGGCCGTGGTGGGGCTCGACCGTCAACGCAACGTTTACATCACCAACATCCTGTTCTGGCGTCCGCCCGGCAATCGCAAGCCGACCGAAACGGAGATCGCGCTGTGTCTGCCTTTCGTGTGGCGTCACATTGCGCTCGGCAAGCCGCGCATCGTGTTGCTATGCGGTGGAACTGCAACAAGCGCGATCCTCGGCCGAGCTGAAGGCATCACAAAGCTGCGTGGCAGATGGTTCGACCTGCCGGTTCCGGGGCTCGACAGCCCGGTTCCCGCTTTGACTACTTATCATCCGTCCTTTTTGTTGCGAACCCCTGCCCGCAAGAATGAATCTTGGCGCGATGTTTTGGAATTACAGTCAAAACTAAACTCGATGCAGAAAAATTGAAGTAATTTTTAAAGCCTTTCATTATAGGCAAAAACCTAATTTACCATGTGTTAATTTTTTCTTGCCATTCGGCGCAGGGATAGTTATGCCGGTTGGTCATGATACGGGGGCCAGCCCATAAAACGGGTCGCAGGACTTTGCACAGCCTGTGGATTATTCTTGCATCCACTTGCTTTGCGTTAACGTCTTCGCCCGCTTCCGCGCAACAGCTTCGCACTGCGTCGTTAACGCCGGGCGATTCGGTTTTGCGCGAAGCCGATCTGCCTTCAGTGCTAAGCGCCGCCGACGTCACCCGTTACCGCCAAATTTTTGCGTTGCAACAAGCCGCGCGCTGGCAGGAGGCCGATCGCGAGATCGCCGGTCTCCAGGATAAGTTGCTGCTCGGCGAGGTGCTGTCGCAGCGCTATCGCGTTTCCGCCTACCCGGCAAGCTATGCCGCGCTCCTCGACTGGCTTCGGCATTACGGCGACCAGCCCGATGCCAAAACGATCTACGAGTTGGCGATGAAGCGTCGCCCCGCCGGCGCGACCGTGCCGCCGCGTCCCTCGACGTCGCCGGTCAATATCGATTTCGACGACACCAACGAATTGTCGCCGACGCCGACGATCAGCGTTGGTAAACAGCTTCAGGCCTTGCTACCGGCCGTCGCGCATCGCGCTGGAACGCTGAAGAAGCAGATCAGCGATCTTGCTGCCAAAGAGCCCCGGCGCGCCGAGGCGCTACTCGCCGGCAAAGAGGCCAAGCTCCTCATCGACAGCGACACGCGCGACGATCTCCGCGCGGCGATCGCCGAGGGCTATCTCGCGCAGGGCGAGCCGCAAGCCGCGCTCACCATGAGCGCCAGCAACGAGACCGCGGCTTATGCTCCGGTCGCCGACTGGAATGCCGGGCTCGCAGCCTGGCGGCTCGACCGGCTCGACGAAGCGCGCAGCCATTTCCAGGCCTTGGCACGCAGCAGCGGCCAATCGGCTTGGGTCAAATCCGCGGCGGCGTTTTGGGCCGCACGCGTCGAGCTGAAGGCCAAGCGGCCGCAGAATTACGGCTATTGGCTGAAGATCGCCGCCGAGAATCCGCGCACCTTCTACGGCATGCTGGCGCGGCATCTCATGGGCGTCGACGGCGCCCCGTCCTTCGACACCGATCCGTTTACGCAATTCGACGCCCAACTCATCCTCGGCACCGGCGGTGGCCGCCGCGTGCTGGCGCTGATCGCGATCGGTCAGGACGGCCTCGCCTCGGACGAAT
>DASXCX010000031.1:0-11782 GCA_036490955.1 Allostellaceae bacterium
ATCAGCTTCAACACGCTGCGCGACGTCGGCGGCACCGCCTTCCTGCGCGGCAATCCCGACGGCGACGTCTTCGCCGGCAGTCTCACCGGCGGTTACGAGTTCGAGGCCGGGCCCTACACCTTCGGGCCTTACTTCCGCGCCGACGGCGCGCATGGCACGATCAGCTCCTTCACCGAGACCGGCTCCAGCCTCTTCGCCATCACCGCCAGCGGCCAGACCGTCGACTCCGCCCACGCCGTCCTCGGCGCCCGCGGCGACCAGGCCATCAGCACCGATTACGGCATCGTCTCGCCGCATCTGCGTGTCGAATATCTCCACGAGTTCATGGGCGCCTCAGGCGCCGGCGTCGGCTTCGCCAACGGCGCCGCCTCGGGCTTCCAGGTCGCCGGCTACCCCGTCTCGCACAACTACTTCACCCTCGGCGGCGGCGTCAGCTTCCTTACCGTCAGCGCGCTGTCCTTCTTCGTCGATTACGACGCCCTCGTCGGATACACAAACCAGACCAGCCACTCCATCACCGCAGGCGCTTCCGTCCGCTTCTGAACCCCCGCACTCCCGGGCTCTCAAGCCCACGGCGAGCAAGCCCTCAGGCTCAGTCGGCCGCACGCCCTCCCGCCGCGACGGCGACATTGAGCACCGCCGGATTGCCGTCGGCGACGGCACGCAAGCCGCGTTCCATAGCGCCAATGAGCTGGGCCGGGTCGTCGACCCGCTCGCCGTAGCCGCCGGCGAATTCGACGAGCTTCTCATAAGCGAGCGACGATGAGAGATCGACTACCGGCACCGAATTCGCACGGGCGACGCGGCCGCCCGGATACATGACCTCGGCGGCATTACGGACGGCATACCATTGGGCATTGTTCGAGATGATGGTGAGCGTGGGAAGCTCTTCCGTTCGCTCAACGAAATGACAGGCCGAGGGGACGTTGAACATATACGAGCCGTCACCGACCAGAGATACCACCTGGCGCTGAGGCGCAGCCAGCTTCGCGCCGATCGCCTCGCCGATGCCGTGCCCGAGACCGCCGGCGCTGCCGCCCGTCGCGAGCCAGCAACCCGGCTCTTCGATATCGACGAACGGCGCCGGTACACCGAGCTCGTTGGAGATGATCGCGTCCTTCTGCTTCACCTGATTGAGGCAGTGCGCAATCCAGGCGGGGCTGATCGGCCTTGTGGTCTTGGCCCGCTCCAGCACCTTGCGCCGCCGTTCGCGCACGACCGCATGCATCTCGGCAAGTTCTCCGCGGCGGCGGTCCGATGCTTGGCCGTTGCGCCGGCCCTCGGCCTTCAGCGCCTCGTTCAGCATCGGCACGGCATGCGCAACCGAACCGGCAATCGCCATATCCATTTCGAAGCCGCGATAAGGATAACGCGAAAAATGCGGATCGAGCCCGATATGGATAAGCTTCGTCTCCGGCCGCGGACGGGCGAAGCGGGGAATCCAGGGTACCGGCGATTCCAGGACGACGATGAGATCCGCCCAGGCCAGCAATGCTTCGCTGACGGACCCGAAGTTTAAAGCATGACTCGACGGGAGATAGGCGCCGAGCCCTGGAGCGCAGGCGATAACATGGTCCTCCGCCAGCGCAGCGAGATCGAAGAAGCACTCTGCCGCGCCGCCGATGATGAGAGGCCGCTCCGCTTTCGCGATCAGCTGCGCCGCTTGGACGATCGCTTCCGACGACGGCATCGGCGGGACCGCGCCCAGCGCCCGCTCGCGCGGCTCGGGCCCTGGATCGACGGCCGCATCGCCCAGCACCTCGCGCGGCAAAGTCAGATAGACGGGTCCCTTGGGCTCGCTCATCGCGATGTCGAGCGCACGCCCCACGACCGTGTTGACCGGCTGGCCCGACCGCAACTCGTAATCCCAGCGCGTATACTGGCGCAGCATGGCCGCCTGATCGAAATTCTCTTGCGACCAGTGAATGCCGAGATTGCGCGAACCGGGATGTCCGTGCTCGGTCCAAGGCGAGCGCCCCGCCGCCAGCAGCATCGGCACATTGCCGCGATCGGCGTTCATGATGCCGCACAGCGCGTTCGCGGTGCCAACCGTGGTATGGACCATGACCGCGGCGGGCGTGCCCGAGACCTTGTAGAAGCCGCTCGCCATCGACACGGCGACGTTTTCGTGAGGCACCGTGACGAATCGGGGAAGCGCGCTTCCACGCTCCCCCGCACGCAACAATCCTTCGACGATCGGCGCGAAATCGGTTCCACCGTTCGCAAACACGACGTGGACGCCGTGTTTGCTGAGGGCGCTCAGATAAGCTTCCGCGACCGTCGGCTTATCGCTCGAAGATCCATCCATCTTATTCTCTCTTGCTTGCGGCCATCACGTGTCGACGCCTTCTATACTTCGCTGACGTCGATCCAATTGCCGTCGTTGTCCGCCATCTGATAGCCGCCGAGTGCGCTACCGACGAACAACTGTTTGCGGACATTAGACTCCTTGCTGCCGCCGAGCGCGCGCGGCGCCATATAGGTATTGGCGCCGGCAAGATCTTGCGCCTCCTTCTTGAAACTCTCGACGCTCTCGACGTGGAAGCCGATATGATCGGGACCCGGACGCTTGATCGACATGCCGCGGAACTTGTCGATCTTCCACGGCATGATCGACAAGGTCATCCGGCCATCGGTCAGGTGATAATTCTCGTCCCCTTCCTTGCGATTGACCGGCTGCAATTCGAAGACCGTGGCATAGAACTCCGCGACCTGCTCGGTATTGAGCGTGCGGATCGCGTAGCGATTGGCGTAGCGCGTCCTCTCGGTCTGGTAGTCGCTTTCGGCGTTGTCCTTGTGCACGCCGGCGAGGTTGCGGCTGTCCTTCTGGGCAAGATCGAAGATATTGCCATCGGGATCGTTGCCGCTGAGATCGGCGAACGGCCGCTCCGACGGCCGCTTCACCACAGCGGCGTTCGAGGTGAAACGCTGCATCCGCTCGGCGACGAGATCGATCGAATCGACGACCATCCCAAAATGGTCGATGCCGCCGACATAACCATCGCGGCGCGGCAGGAAGTTGAACCCGACATAACCATCGCCGGCCGCGAT
Source organism: Allostellaceae bacterium (assembly GCA_036490955.1). Lineage (GTDB taxonomy): Bacteria > Pseudomonadota > Alphaproteobacteria > ATCC43930 > CGMCC-115725 > CAIKMD01. The sequence goes on from DASXCX010000031.1 coordinate 3,052, forward strand.
GAAATTGAAACCGGTCCGCGAGCCGTGCTTGCGCGCCGACGGCGTCAAATCGAACAAGGTTTGGTAAAACGCCGAAAGCATGGCGTATTGGTCGCTGATGATGGCGATATGATTGATCTGGGCAAACATCGTGATTTCTCCTTCAAGAGCGGACGTGGTTGGTCACGGGGGATTTCATTGTCGGCGCCGGACTCAAGGCGAAACCTCCTCGAGCACACGGTGCCGCGTCTCGACCATGAAAAGCGCCACGAAGCCGCCAATCACGGCAATGCTGGCGAGCATGCCGAAAACGCCGGCGATGCCGAAAAACGGCAACGCGATGCCGACGAGGATCGGACTGACGGTTGCGGAGATCCGCAGCCAGAAGCTCGCAAAAGCCACTCCCATCGCTCGAATGCGCGTCGGATAGATCTCCGCGGTGTAAAGAACGACGGCCATTCCCATCGAACCCGTCCACATCGCGCAGAACGCATAAGCCAGCACCATGCCGAGTGCCGTCCGGGCGGCAAAAAGGTAGAGAAGAAGCAACCCGACCGCGGTCAGCGAGTAAGCGGCGATGAACCAGGCGCGCCGGCCGGTCCGGTCGATCACCGACGCGCAAAGGATTGAGCCGACGAGCATGCCCAAGGGCGGCGCGATGCTGTAGATGAGCGCTTGCTGCAGCGGCAAATGATAGATTTCGCGGAACAGCGTCGGGATCCAGCCCGACATGCCATACGAGATCAGATAGGTACACGCCCAAAGAAGCCACGCGAGCAAGGTCCGTCCGAGGTATTGGCCTTCGAACAGCTCGCGCCAGCGCGTCCGACTCTCCGTTGGCCGGAACATCAACCGCCGAATCTCGGGAAGCGGTCGCTCTCCGTTCCGCGACACGATATCTTCGATGTGGCTCATGACCGTATCGGCCTCGCGAAGCCGACCGCGCGAGGCGAGCCAGCGTGGCGATTCCGGACAGAACCGCTGCAAAAAAAGAGCAATCAGTGCCGGCGTCCCCCCGAGGATGAACATCCATTGCCAGCCAAAGCGCGGCACGACATAGGCGCCGGTGATCGCCGACATCACCAAGCCGACCGGAAAGATCGTCTGATAGGAAAGAAAGGAGCCGCCGCGCTTTTCGGCGCGCAGCATCTCGCTGATATAGGTGGATGCGATTGGGATCTCGCCGCCCAGACCGATCCCTTGCACGAAGCGGCACCAGAAGAGCTGTTCGTAGGTGCTTGTCATCGCGCAAGCGAAGCTCATGAGCGCATAGATCGCTATCGTGAGACGCGCAGCCGGCACCCGCCCGATGCGTTCGGCGATCAAGCCGAAGGCGAAGGCGCCGAGCGCCTGGCCCAAATTGGCGATACCGATGAGGGCGCCGATGCTGGCCGAGGGAATATGCCAGGCTGGCACGATCACCGGCAGCACGTAGGCCAAAGTCAGCGAATCGAAAGAGTCGAAAAAGATAGCGATCCCGAGCAGGAGAATGATCGTGACGTGCCAGCGCGAAAACGGAAGACGCTCGAGACGCGCTGCGATCGTCTGCTCGGTGACCGGAATCTCCATTCTCGCGTCTCCCAGATGTTTTTTGGCGTATCCCTTGTCGCTTCCTTGCGACTTTGTCGCTGCCAACCCGACCCATCGCGGCTTTGCGGGCCATCCTTGCCCAAAATCTGTAATACAGATATACCGATGTCAAGCTTCGCCGGACATTGAAAAGAGCCGAGTGCGTGACACCCAAGTCCCCAGCAACGATCGTCCGCTGGTCGCAATGGCAGGACGTCAAGCCACAATCAGTTTCGAGCCGGATTGTCGATCAGGTGCGCGCCGCTCTGTTCCGCCGCGAGATCAAGCCCGGCGATTTGCTCGGCTCGGAGACCGATTTGGCACGCCGCTTCGGGGTGAGTCGCGTCCCTGTCCGCGATGCTTTCAAGGCTTTGCAAGCGCTCGGCATCATCGAGGTCAAGATGGGCTCGAACGGCGGTGCCCGGGTCGCTTCCGGCGACCCCAGTCGTTTCGCCGACGCGCTCGCCGTCCAGTTGCAACTGGTCGGCATCGCCGCCGATGAGCTGCTCGAGGCGCAGCTCGCGATCGAGATGATGGCGACCGAGCTCGCGGCCAAGCGGGCCACGCGCGAGGACATCGATGCCTTACGCGCGATCCTGGCGGAGCTTCAGACTATTGCCGCAAAACCCCTGACATCGGCGACGGCGCGACGTTTCACGGAAGTCGCGATGCAGTTTCACGTCGCGCTGATCGACGCAGCCCACAACCGCGCCCTCTCCGCACAGTTCAAGGCGTTGCTTCTCGTCCTCGAGCCGGTCTATGCCCGCCGCTCGAGCGAGGTCATCGTCAGGCGCGTTGTCTCGACCAACCGGAGAGTGCTGGATGCCGTGGAGGGAGGAAACGCGGAGCGCGCATGCTCGCTCGTCCGCCGGCGGCTCGAAATCGTGCGCGCGCGCCAGTCGGTCAAAGCGGTGAAAAAGTAGGAATAGAAAGCAGAACGCTTGGTTCGCTCCGGCACGCGTACCTGCTTCCTTTCGGTATGCGAGTTCCCATGGAACCGTAAAGACCCTATGATGGTCCGGTAAACACCTTAAGCGTACCCCCATGAGGCCCACCTTTCGACTCGACGGAGACGTCGTGTGCTGACATTGGCCGCTGATGCCGTACTGATGGCAATTTTCTTGCTGATCAGCGCTGCTGCTTGCTACCTCATCTGGCTGGTGCTTTTTCGTGCGGATCGGCTGAGCATTCGGAACGACGCGCGAACAGGCGATCAACGGAGCGCTGCCGCGGAAACGCGCGCTCCCGCCTCGCGTACCGCTCTCGGCCAAGACACTTTCCCCCGCGCGGCGGCAGACACGTCCGCCGCGAAGAGCCCCCTTGCGGAACCGCGCGCCCCTGGGCCGCGCGTCGTTCCGAGCCCAGACCCCGTCCCCCGCGCGGCGCCGGACCCGTCGCCCGCGAAACTTAGCCTCGCCACCCCAGTGAAAGAAGAAAAAGCAAAAGAAGAAACACCGAAAAAGGAAACGACGAAAAAGGAAACAACGCCGTTCAGCAACGAATACCTTGCGCTGCTCGTCATTCTGAGCCACTTCACCGTCGAAGTCGGCTCCGGCGAGATCAAGATATTTCCGATATGGAAGAATGACAGCGCGCAGACCGCGATCATTCTCGGCCATTCTGTCGAGTGGAATACCTATACGGGCGATCCGCCACGCGGCTTTGCCCTGCCCGAGCGAACGGGTGTTCAAGAAAGCCTGCTCGCCGACGACGGGGCATCACGCCTCATCCACGCGCAGGAATCACGACACTATGAGTCGATTTCCATTCCGGCATCGACAATGGACGCCGTGCGATCGGGAGAACAACGCCTGTTTATCTGGGGCTACATCCAATACGAAGACTTTCCGAAAGGGAACGCACGCCGCCGAAGCGAATTTACGCGCGAAATGGTGATAACCGAGTCCGCAAGCGACGATCAGGGAAATATTCAGGTTTCTGCGGCATTCAGGATGTTCGGCCCTTATAACTCGGTCGCCGCTTTGGAGCAGCCCGAGGGCGATATAACGCGGTCGCTGCTTTGGAACAGCCCGAGAAGGATCGGGTGACGGGCGATAGGCAGCAAGCGGCGCCGCCACGCGGCGATGATGATTCCGCCGTCCAGATCTGCTTCAGAATCGAAAATTCATTTGCCGGCGGAAACCCGCCGACTACTCCGCCGCAGCCTCACTCGCGCTGGAAGACGATTGCGCCGCATCGTGGTCGCTCGCTTCCAAGGACGAAATATCCTCGAGCTTTCCGCGAAGCGCGGCCCCTTCTTCGACGATCAGGCGGCCGTAATTTATGGTTCCCGAGACGCGGGCTGTCGCACGGACGACGAGCTTTCCTTCGACCCGCAGCACTCCTTCGACATGACCGGCGATCTCAGCGTGGCCAACCGTCGCGGAACCCTTGAAGATAGCGCCTTCGGCGATTTCGAGCTTTCCGCAGTCCGTTACGCTTGCTTCCACGTAGCCCTGGATCACAACTCGCTCGCAAGCGGAGAGTTCGCCCTTTAACGTGACGCCGCGCCGCACAATGAGGCTCGGTTCCGTGTCGTCGACCGACGGAGCCGGCACCGCGCGAGCGGGAGCAACCCCCGCCGCCTGCTGCGGCGCTTCGGGCCCGCGAGAGGAAGCCTTAAAGCTAAACGAAAGCAGCGAGTCCGGCGTCGGCGCGAAGGTGTTCGTCCGAGCCGACCCTTGAGAGCCTTCTGGAACCAACCGCTTCTGTTCAGCGCTCGCCGGGTGAAGTTCTCGCACATCCGACGGGATATCGACCGAGTCGCCGGAGTCTGAGTTTCGATTGAATATGGCCAAGCGATGCTCCCTTTTTGCGTCGCGCATGAGCTGCAAGGGCATGACACGGCGCATGTCTAAGCCTGTTGAATGATGCGGTTGTTAAGCACATAATTCAAGCGGTCTATTGGTCTAAATTACTCGCTTGGTGAGCGCGGCCACTAAAGCCAAGACAACGCTGGGCTTGAGGCTCGGCTGGGAAACTAACGCCGCGAGTTCGACGAATAAGTGATGGCAACAGCGTTAGGCATTGAAAATGCCGACGATTTGTCTGCCGCACGCGCAATCAAGGCATAACACACGAGGCTTGCCGTCGTCGGCTTAGCCATAACCGCTGCCCGTTTGGTGAGCACCACCGCATCGTCGATCGGTCGTCGGGCAAGAGGCGCCCGAAAACGAGCCAAGCGGCCTGGACGGGACCGCCCGAAAGTGGATCAGCCGAAAGTGAAAGTGTAAGCGTTGAACCCCGCCTTCGGGATTTTCAGCTCCAATTTGTGGTCGCCATAGTCGTCGCTGTCGAACAGCGTATAGAGTTGGCTGCCTTGCACCGTGACCGCGGGCTGCGGCTTGCCGTCGACCGAGACCGATACGGTAATGGGCTTGGCGCTGCCGGCGACCATGTGAACCTTGCCCGCTTTGAAGTGAAGCTCCACTTCGCCGTCATCCTTGCTCAGCGTCGCATACTCCATCCCGACAGACCAATTCCCCACCAGCGCAAATTTGTTGAGCGGCAAATCCGGCGGCGCCGTAAAGCTTTGCGCGGTATTGGACGGCTTTTCCGGACTCGCCAGATTCTCTTGCCGCAACGTGCCGAAATACATCTCGGGCGAGCCGACCTTGCTCAGGTCCTGGCCGTTATCTTCCGGCACCGCCGGACCCGCGGAGATCAACGTGCGGATCTTGTCTTCGATCTTGTCGTAATCGCCTTCGCCAAAGAAATTGGCGACGATGTTGCCTTTTTGATCGACGACGTAATCCGCCGGCCAGTAATGATTATCGTAGGCCTGCCACGTCGCGTAACTATTGTCTTGCGCGACCGGGTATTTGATGCCGAAACGCTGGATCGCAGTTTGCACATTTTTGGTCTCGCGTTCGAACGCGAATTCGGGCGTATGCACGCCGACAACGACCAGCCCTTTGTCTTTATAAGCCTCGTACCATTTTTCGACATAGGGCAGCGTGCGCAGGCAGTTGATGCAGGAATACGTCCAAAAATCGATCAGCACGACCTTGCCGCGCAATTGCTTCATGGTCAGCGGATCGCTGTTGAGCCATTTGGCGATGCCTTTGAAGTCGGGCGCCGGATCGTCGCCGGCCGTGTCGGCCGCGCGCAGCGGTGCGATCCCCAGCGATAGGAGCAAGAGCGCGGCCCAAGCCGCGCGGCGCGTTTGCTTCATGGCTACAACCCTACTTGTCCGTTGGGATAGAAGTGCGACAGCCAAACCGTGATCAGCGTATCGACCTGAAAATAAAGAGCGACCGCGATCGCGATCACCGCGACCCCGAAGCCCTGCTGAACGCGATGCGCATGCCGCGCGAAGCTGCGCACGCGCGTGCTGGCGTATTGGCCGCCATAGGCGATGCCCAGCATCGGGATGCCCGCGCCGACCGCATAGGCAACCAGCAGCAAAGCCGCGTGGCCGAGATGCTGCGATGTCGCGATGAGAGTCAGAATCGAGCCCAACACCGGTCCAGCGCACGGCGTCCACACAACACCGAGCGTCAGGCCGAGGACGAAGCCGCCGGTATTGCCCGAGCCCGCCCGATGCCCGACCCCGCCGACGCGATCGATCAGCGGATTGAGCCCGGCCGTTGCCCATTCGATCGGCTTCGGCCAGATCATCAGCACGCCGAAAACCAGCAGCAGCACGATCGCCGCATCGCGCAGCACATCGGCCGACAGGCCAAGCAGATCGGAAAAAATTCCGAAGAGTAACCCGAACGCGGCGAAGCTGAGGACAAAGCCCAGCGTGATGAAGAGCGGCCGCGTGCGGCTGGCCTGCGCAACCGACGCCCCGAAGATGATCGGCAGCATGGGCAAAACGCAAGGCGCCGCGATCGTCAGAATGCCGGCGGCGAGTGCAAGAAGGACATCAAGCATCGAGAAATACCACGTAACTCCGGCAATCGCCGCATCATATCGAGAAAGCCTTGGCGGCGATCGTTCGATCTCGTTATATTTCCGGCAATATATCGTTGCCGTTCACATTGTCGAGAACGCCGGGACGCTCCGGCGCGCGAGGGAGGGCGGCGTGAAATTCGTTTGCGATAGCGCCGACGGAAAGACCTGGTTTCGGATCGAAACCACGGCCGAGGCGATGCGCGAATCCGATCTGATGGGTCACGCCATCGAAAAATATTTCGCCAAAGAGCGCGGCAAGGCGGCGCAGAGCTTCACGCCCGCGTCGACGCTGTTCATCGAGCAGGAAATCGGTCTCGATGCGCATCTGCAGCGCGAGATGCCTTGGTTCCTGACGTTGCGCGATGGCGACGGCACGCCCCTCGCCAGCGCCATGGTCCAGCTCCGCGGACGCGAGGATCGGGCTTTCATGCCGATCATCGTCGGCACAAAAAATAGTGATCCCTATCCCGCCCATGCCGAGGCTATTCGCGCGCTGGCCAAGCATCTCGGCATCACGCTGGATCGCGCGCGCTGCTATCCCTACGGGCGCCGCATCTGCTGACGCGCGGCCCGGCGTGCTAGACCGGCTTTTCTTTGGACTGAACGCTCGCCAGCAACATGACGCGCGCCACCGGCTCGAAAGCGGTGATCGGCACCGAGAACACCAGATCCGCGCAGCCCACGCTCATCACCATATAGCCTTCGCCGTTCTCGGGCTCGCCGACCGAAATCGCTGTCGCCGGGATCGGCCGCGGCGGCGTACCGCTGAGCAATTCGGGCATGCCCTGTTTGCTTTGCGATTCGGTAATCTTGGCGACCGACACCAGCAGGAACGAGACCAGGTGATGGACCTCGCTCAGCGGGACGGCGAAGCGGACCGGCGATCCTTCCGCCGTCAGCCCTTCGACCAGCAGGTTGCAGCCATCCGCGGATGGACCGCCGCGCGCATTGCGGATCGTGGGAAAAAGCGATCCCGCGTCATCGGGCATAAAATACCTCAGAACGGATAATGATGCGGCTCGGTCTCGATGGTGATCCAGCGCAGCTCGGTGAATTCGTTGATCGCGGCGCGTCCGCCGAAACGGCCATAGCCGCTCGCCTTCATGCCGCCGAACGGGATCTGTGCCTCGTCCTGCACCGTCGGGCCGTTGATGTGGCAGATGCCGGATTCGATCCGTCGCGCCACCGCCAAAGCGCGGTTGACGTCGCGGCCAAAGACCGCCGCCGAAAGACCGTATTCGGTATCGTTCGCGGTGTTGATGGCTTCCTCGATCGAGCCGACACGCACGATCGGCGCGACGGGGCCGAAGGATTCCTCGTGATAGATGCGCATCTCGCGCGAGACGTGATCGAGCACCGTCGCCGCCGCCACCGCTCCCTCCACTTGCCCGCCGGCGATGAGCTTCGCGCCTTTCGATACCGCGTCTTTGACGAGCGCATCGACCTTCGCCGCCGCCTGCCTGCTGATCAAAGGCCCGAGCGCGTTGTTGCTGTTTCGCGCGTTGCCCGCGGCGAGCGATTCCGCTTTCTTGCCAAGCCTGGCGGCAAAATCGTCGGCGATCTTGCGATCGACCACGACCCGCTCGGTCGACATGCAGATTTGGCCTTGATACATGAAGGCGCCGAACGCCGTCGCATTGACCGCTTCCTCGAGATCGGCATCGTCAAGCACGAGAAGCGGCGCTTTGCCGCCGAGTTCGAGCAAGACCGGCTTCAAGTGCTTCGCAGCTTCCTGCGCGATGATGCGCCCGACATGGGTCGAGCCGGTGAAATTGATCCGCCGCACCGCCGGATGGGCGATCAGCGCCTGCACGATTTGAGACGCATCCGCCGGCGCATTGGTGACGACATTGACGACGCCGGGCGGGAAGCCGGCGTCGCGGAACACGCGGCCAAGGAGATATTGCGTTCCCGGGCTGGTTTCCGATGCCTTCAGAATCACCGTGTTGCCACAAGCGAGCGGCGCCGCGATGGCACGAATGGCGAGAATGATCGGCGCATTCCAAGGCGCTATACCCAGCACGACGCCGACCGGCTGTCGGATCGTCATGGCCAGGCATCCGGGTGTCTCCGAGGGGTGGGTTTCGCCGGTGATCTGCGATACGAAAGACGCGACCTCACGCAACATGTTCGCGGCGAGGGCGACGTTGAAGCCGACCCACGACGCGGCCGCGCCGGTTTCGCCCATTTGCACGTCGCTGAAATCGGCCGCCCGCGAAGCGAGCACGTCGGCGGCTTTCAGCAGCAGCGCACGGCGCGCGCTCGGCAGCATCGCCGCCCAGGC
>DASXCX010000032.1:0-9140 GCA_036490955.1 Allostellaceae bacterium
CGCCTTGCCGATCGCCTGCTCGTGTGCCGGATTGACGTAAGAGTGCAGGAGACACACCGCGATGGCCTCGGGCTCCAGCGCCGCGACACGCTCGCACAGCGCCGCGATCTCGGTTCGCGTCAACGGCACTAGCGCCTCGCCGCTCGCGGCGAGCCGCTCCTCGACCTCGACAATGTGACTGCGGGACACCAGCGGCGTCGGCCGCTTGAAGAACACGTTGTAGGCTTCCGGCCGATTGCCGCGCCCGATCAGATAGGCGTCGCGCGCGCCGGCGGTAGTGATCAGCACGGTGCGCGCGCCGGTCTGCTCGATCAGCGTGTTGATGGCGATGGTCGCGCCGTGAACGAAAGTCTCGCAATCGCTGATCGCAACCTTCGCCTTGTTGAGGCAATTCTCGATGCCGAGGGTGAAATCCTCGGGCGTGGTCGAGCTTTTGCTGTGACGCAGCTCGCCGGTGCTGTCGTTGAAATAAACGAGATCGGTGAATGTGCCGCCGATATCGAGCGCGACGTGAGCTCCCATACGCTTTTTTCCTTGATTGCCTGCAACGATACAGCGCACGAGACCCCATCGCGCGCGGCGAATCTGTTCTGGGTGGCGGTCCTTGTCAACAAGCCTTGCCGCCGCGAGGGGCGGCCAATAGGATGCGCGAAAACCGCGTCAAATCGAGGAGTCGGGCTCATGGATCATGGCGGAAGACTGCAGGCCGCGTCGCAGCTGATGGAGCGCGAAGGCGTCGATGTGCTGCTGGTCGCACCGAACGAGCTCAACCGTGTCGACTCGGTGTTTCACTTGACCGGCTATCGCGGCGTCGGTGAAAGCATTGCGGTGCTGCGCAAGGGCGAGAAGCCGCTGCTGATCGTCACCCCCGAATGGGAGATCGAGCGCGCCGAGACGCGCGCCCACGGTTGGGACGTGCGCGGCGCCGGGGATCTCGCGCAAGCCGTCTCGTCGCTTTTCCCCAAAGGCCTGCCCGCCGGCAAGACCGCCATCGTCAATCTCGGCCGCTTGCCCGCCGGCATCGCGAAGAAGCTCGCCGGCGTCGTCGGCGAGGCAAAGTCGCTCGATAAGCAGATCGAGCGCGCGCTGATGCCGAAGACCGGCGAAGAGATCGAGAATGCCCGCGAGGCGACGGCGATCGCCGAGAGGGGTTTCGAGCGCATGCTGCAGGTCGCGAAGGTCGGCATGGCGGAATGCGACCTCGCCGTGCAGATGAAGCTCTATATGGAAGCGCTCGGCGCCGACGATAATTTTTGGCTGATGACGGCTTCGCCGCATAACCGCGCGGTGCAGCCTTCGAGCGGCCGCAAGCTCGAAATCGGCGACATCATCCTTGCCGAGATGACGCCGACCTATAAGGGCCAGCTCGCGCAGATCTGCCGCACGGTCGTCGTCGGCCCGCCGAGCAATATCCTCTCCGAGAAATACGCACTCGTCGTGCGTGCGATGCAGGCCGGCATCCAGACGATCAAGCCAGGCATTCCGATGGGCGATGTCGCCAAGGCGATCGATAAGGTGCTGAGCGCCGAAGGCTATGCCGAATACTGCGTTCCGCCGCATATTCGCCGCCGCGGCCACGGCTTGGGGCACGGCTCCAACGCCCCGGGTGACGTCGCGCCGGCGAACGAGACCATTCTGCAGGAGGACATGGTCTTCGTCGTCCATCCCAACCAATACCTGCCCGAGACCGGCTATCTGCTCTGCGGCGAGCCGGTGCGTGTCACCGCGACCGGCGTCGAGCAGTTGAGCAAGAAGACCGCTTGGCTCGCATCCATCCCGGCCTGAGAAAGCAAGGAATAGACTCATGCGTGTCACGCAGCCCGCGGTGCTCGTCGGCAATTATGATTGGTCCGAAACCCTTCTGCCGCGCACGGAATACGATGAGCGGCTGAAGCAAGTGCTCGGCAAGCTCGACGGCGAGCTCGCCGGTCTCGTCATCTACGGCAACAAGATCGACAACGCCGCGCTCGCCTATGTCAGCAATTTCGCGCCGAAAATCGAATCCGCGATCGCCCTGTTGACGAAGGACGGCAAGCTGCGCATCCACGCGGCCGGCAGTCCGCAGATGATGGTCAACGCCAAGCGCCTCACCTGGGTCGAGGATGTGCGGCCGCAGCGCGACGTGCCGAAGCATATCGCCGAGTGGGCGGGTGAAGCTGCAGGCCAGGGTCCTCTCGGCTTCTGGACGACCGAGGCGATCCCAGCCGATCTGCAACCGCGCATCGAGGCCGGGCTTAACGGCCGCAAGCTCGTCGATGTCACGGCGACCCTCAACGTGTTGTTGCGCGAGAAATCGCCGGTCGCGCTGAAGCTGTCGCGCGAGGCTTGTGGCGTCCTCGCCAAAGCGGTCGCGGCGATGGAGGATCGCTTCAATGGCGAGAGTGGCCGTGAAGCCGCGGTGGCGGCCGAAAGGGCGGCGGCCGATGCCGGCGCGCAAGATGCGCGCGTCCTCATCAGCCTTAGCAAAGGCGGCACGCCGACCGCGATCGACTATCCCGACGGCGGCAAGCTCGACCCACTGCTCTCCTACATCGCCATACGCTACGCCGGTTATTGGGCCGAAGGCTTCGTGACCTTGACGTCGATGACGCACGAGACGATGACGCGCACGCAAGCCGCGCTCAAGGCGATGCTGGCGACCGCCAAAGCCGGCACCACTGTGTCGGCGCTGCGCGATGCGGCACAGAGCGAACTCGGCGGGCTCGCCATCCATCCGGCGGCACGTCAGCTTGCGGTTGGTGTCGGGCTGATGCTCGAAGAGAGCGAGGCTGAGCCGGGCGGTGTGGCGAAGCTCGAAGCTGGCCGCGTCTATTCGCTACGGGCGGGCGCGACGAAATCGGCGTCAGACAACGCGTTGCTCTCGGCGATGGTGGTGCCGAAAGCCGATGGGATCGATGTGCTCTGGCCCGCGCTCGACTAGGGCGCTCGTGATCGCGCCCCGCCGGACGTTCGCCGCGCTTTTCGTCACTGCGATTCTGTTCGCGGCGGAGATTTTTCTTTCATCAGGGGCGCACGCCGACGAGACCACCGTCACTGTCGGCGTGAAGCAGAACATGACCGCCTATCTCTACACGCCAGACGGTCCCGGGCCTCATGCGGGCATTCTCTTGCTGCACACCAGCGGCGGGCTGCAGGCCGCCGACATCGCTTACGCCAGGCAATTGGCCGGCCAGAACTATGTCGTTCTGGTGCCGGCTTTCATGGCGGCTTACGGCATCAATGGTCGCACGAGGCAAACGACCTTCACGACTTTCGCCGATCCGATCTATGCCGATCTCGTCGCGGCGCTCGATATGCTCGCGCACCAGCCGAAGGTCGGCGGTCGCAAGCTCGGCGCGATCGGTTTTTCGAATGGCGGCTATTTCGCGTTGTGGCTCGCAGCGACAAACAAAGTCGCAGCCAGCGTCGCTTATTACGGCGCCTTCACCGGCGCTGCGACCGATCGCGGGCTGAGCCGCTTTCGTTCGACCTTCAGCAAGGATAGTGCGCCGGTGTTGATCCTTCACGGCAACGGCGACGAAACCGTGCCGGTGGCAGCGGCCGAAAATCTGGCCTCGATCGTCAAAGCGGCGGGTAGTCCTTACGAGATTCAGATCTACTCGGGCGCCGGGCATGAATTCGATCGTGCCGGCGGCTCGCAAAATGCCGCCGCGACGGCCGATGCCTGGCCGCGCACCACCTCTTTCTTCGGGAAATATCTGCAATGAATTCGGCGGGCGATGTCGTGATCGTCGGTGGCGGTCTCGCCGGGCACGCCGCCGCCATTCGCGCCGCGGAACTCGGCCTCAAGCCGCTGCTGCTCGAAGCTGGCGCTGAGGCTGCCTATCTTTGCAATTCGCGCATCACCATGGGTGTGTTCCAGGTGGCGCTGCACGACATGCTCGGCGGCACGGAATCGCTGCGCACGGCGATCGATGAAGCGACGCGCGGCTATGTCGATACGAAGCTCCGGGATCGCTATGCCGCCGAAGCCGGGCCGGCGCTGAAATGGTTGCTCGGCCATGGCGTGCGTACGATCAACGCCGGCGCCGCGACGCGCAGCCTCGCGACGCTCGCGCCGCCGGTGCCGCGCCAGCCCGGGCTGCATTGGGCGGGCCGGGCTGGCGATGTGATGTTGCGCCAGCTGACGGCCAAGCTCGAAGCGCTCGGCGGCCAACTCCGTCGCGGGACACGGGCACGCGAATTGATCCTGCGCGACGGACGCTGCGTCGGCGCCGTCGCGGAAAGCGTCGACGGCACGCATCGCATCGAAGCGCGCGCGGTCGTCATCGCCGATGGCGGCTTCCAGGCGAATCCCGAATTGGTGAAGCGCTTCATCTCGCCGCACCCCGAACGGCTACTGCAGCGCAATGCCAAGACCGGACGGGGCGACGGGTTGCTCATGGCCGAGGCGGCCGGCGCGGGGCTCAGCGAGATGGACCGTTTCTACGGCCATGTCCAGGCGCGCGACGCGATGGACGATCCCGAGCTTTGGCCCTATCCGACAATCGACTTCCCGATCGCGGCCGGCATCGCCGTCGACCAGCACGGCAAGCGCTTCACGGACGAAGGCCTTGCCGGTGTCTCCGTCGCCAATGCGATGGCGCGGCTCGACGATCCGCAGGGCGCGGTCGCGATCTTCGATCAGGCGATCTGGGAAGCAAGTGGCAAGACTTATGTTATGTCCGCCAATCCCTTCCTCGAGACGACAGAGGCAACTTTCTATCGCGCGCAAACCCTCGATGAGCTCGCGGCGAAAGCCGGTCTCCCGGCGGCGGTGCTGAGCGAGACGGTCGCGGCTTATAACAACGCCGTAGCGAACAACTCGCTGGCGCAACTTGCCCCCGTGCGCAGCGCCGACACCGGGCATGTCTGGGGCTCGAAGGCGCAGCCGATCCGCATCGCGCCGTTCTTCGCCGTGCCGCTTTGCGCCGGCATCACTTATACAATGGGCGGCGTGGTCATCGACGCCGATGCGCGCGTGCAGCATCGAAACGGCGGCGCGATCGCGGGACTCTATGCCGCGGGCGCGACGATCGGCGGATTGGAAGGCGGGCCGGTGACCGGTTACACCGGCGGCCTCGCCAAGGCGCTGACCTTCGGGAAGATCGCCGGCGAGACGGCCGCGCGCGATATCAAATCGAACTGACAAAAAAGGGGAAGGCGATGGCCGATCCGCGCCGTATCGACGTGCATCATCACGTGACGCCGCCGAGCTACATTGCCGCGGCCTCGCAAATCACTTTTGGCAACGCGCCGCGCATGTCGTGGTCGCTCGAGCGCTCGCTCGAGGATATGGACAAAGGCGGCGTACAAACGGCGATCATCTCGCTGCCGCATCCGGTGACGATCTGGCCCGAGCCGAAGGACAAACAGCGCGCGCTGGCGCGCGACTGGAACGAGTTCGTTGCCCGGATGGCGCAGGATCATCCCGGCCGCTTCGGCCTCTTCGCCTCGCTGCCGATCCTGGACATCGAGGGCAGCCTGCGCGAGATTGATCATGCCTACGGCGCGCTCAAGGCCGATGGCATCAACCTCATCACCAATATCGGCGACAAATGGCTCGGCGATCCTTACTACGATCCGGTCTTCGAAGAGCTCAACCGCCGCAAGGCAGTGATCTATACCCATCCGCTTGCGCCGAATTGCCTGCATGATTGCTTGCCGGGTGTGAACGATTCGGTCGTCGAGTTTGGCTCCGACACGACGCGTGCGATCGCCAGCCTTATCTTCGGCGGCGCGACCACACGCTATCCCGATATCAAATGGATTTTCTCGCATGCCGGCGGGACGATGCCGTTCCTCGTCGAGCGTTTCGAGCGCGCTCCCGGCCGCTGGGCGCCCGCTGTCGAAGGCGGCTCGCTCGCGCACCTCAAGCGTTTCCACTACGACACGGCGCAGGCGGCGCATCCCTGGGCGCTGATGGGACTGACGCGCCTCGTCGCCAGCACGCAGATATTGTTTGGGACGGATTTCCCTTACCGGACCGCGACCGAGACCGCGCAAGGCATCATTGATTTCGGTTTTTCGGACAACGATCTCGCGGCCATCGACCGCGGCAATGCCGCGCGGCTGATGCCGCGGTGGCGATAGTCGAACAGGCCCTTAAAAAACCTCGGTCATGCCCGGACTTGTTCCCGGCATCCACGTCTTCTGGCTATTACGGTTTCAAAGGCGTGGATCGCCGGGACAAGCCCGGCGATGACGTAAACGGAGAGGAGCGGGGAAGCTCGCTACCCCACATCCTCGACGGCAAATCCGGCGACGCGTTTGTAATTGTCGCTGAGCGTTTTCAGCTGGTCTTGGGTGATGAATTTGTCGAGGTCGTCATAGGGCCGGTCGCCGGTCAGTTCCTCGACGCGGATATTGATGAAATCGGGCGGATGCTCGCGGTTGGTGCGCACGATCTTTGCCGTCGTCTCGCGGCGCCGCGTCTCGTATTCGGCGAGTGCTTGCGCTGCGTCGTTGTTGCGCCCGAGAAGGTCGGCGAGGGTGCGCGCATCGATCAGCCCCTGTGCCGCGCCGTTCGAGCCGCGCGGATACATCGGATGCGCGGCGTCGCCGGCAAAGGTGATGCGGCCGAAGGTCCAGCGTGCGATCGGGTCCTTATCGACCATCGGATATTCGAGGATCGTATCCGAATTGCGGATCAGCTCGCCAACATCGAGCCAATCGAATTTCCAGTCCTGATAGATCGGCAGGAAGTCGTCGAGCTTGCCGGATCTGTTCCAGTCGTTCTTTTCGATGTTCTGTGTCTGGATTTCGGCCATCCAATTGACGAGCTGGTTTCCCTCGCCATCGACATCGTCGATAATCGGATAGATCACGATCTTGCCGGTGCGGATCGAGCCGACGCGCATATAAGAGCGGCCGGTGAGGATCGGTTTGCGTCGCGTTACGCCGCGCCAGGTGTTGATGCCGGCGAAGGCAACTTGTTCGTCGGGATAGAATTGTTTGCGTACGGCAGAATTGATGCCGTCGCAGCCGATTGCGACCTCGGCACTGACCGAGGGCGCGTCCTTACCGGTCGAGGTCTCGCGGAACCGAATGGTGACACCGCTATCGCCTTGCTCGATCGCGACACAATGCCGGTTGGTGACGATGTATTCGGGACCCAGCGCGGCGAGTGCCGCGCGGTAGAGCGTCATATGCAGCCGGCCGCGATGAATGCCGAGCTCGGGATAGGAATAGCCGGCGAACTTGCCACGCGCTTCCTTGTACAGAAGTTGGCCGAAACGGTTAAAGAAACAGCTTTCGACATTCTCGATCGCGAGCGATTTGATCTCGTCGAGAAGGCCGAGCGCCTCGAGTTCGCGCGTGGCATGCGGCAGCAAGGTGATGCCGACCCCGAGTTCCTTCAGCTCGGGTGCGGTTTCATAGACGCGGCACTCGATCTTCCGGCGCTTTAGATTGAGCGCCAACGCCAGGCCGGCGATGCCGCCGCCGATGATCGCAACCTTCGTATCGATACTCATGATTTTCCTGAACGACTCTTTTGAGCTTGCCGCGCCAGGGCAACATACTTCTTTGTCTGCGCCCATGCATCCGGCAGGGTCGCCGCGCCGTCGGATGCGGAAATCTCGTCGAACCGCGCTGCGACGGTCTCGGGGCTGCGCTCGCCGGGCGGAAGATAGATGCCGGCGGTCTCGACGACCTCGGCACGCGCGAAGCAACCGGCGCCGGCGCAGAGCATCACGCCGGTCGGCGCTTTGTCGCTAACGAGATAGAGCAGGCCCGGCGTGACGCTCGCCGGATCGAGCAGCGCGCGATCCTCTTCCGGCAGCAAGGCTTCGGTCATACGCGTCGACGCGGTCGGCGAGAGGATATTGACACGGATGTCGTGCTTGCGCCCTTCCTGGTCGAGCACTTTCATCAGCCCGATCAGCGCCGCTTTCGCTGTGCCGTAATTCGCTTGGCCGAAATTGCCGTAGAGGCCAGAGGATGAGGTGGTGAAGACGATGCGGCCGTAATTCTGGGCCCGCATCCGCTCCCATACCGCTTTCGCCGCGTGGAAAGCGCCGAGTACATGCACTTCGAGCACAGCGCGGAAGTCCTCGAGCGCCAGTTTGGCGAAGCTTTTGTCGCGAAGGATGCCGGCATTGTTGACGAGAATGTCGATCCGGCCCCAGCGCTCGGTCGCACGCTCGATCATCGCTGCGACTTGTGCCGGGTCTGTCACGTCCGCCGTATCGGCGATGGCCGTACCGCCAGCGGCTTCGATCTCGGCGACGACTGTTTCGGCCGTTGCCGATTTGCCGGCGCCGGCGACCGTGCCACCCGCGTCGTTGACGATCACTATTGCGCCGCGGGCCGCGAGACCGAGGGCATGGCAACGGCCCAGCCCATTGCCGGCGCCGGTGACAATGGCGACGCGATCGTCGAAGCGGATGGTCGCTTCTACGCTCATTCCATCAAGGCAAGCACGCGGTCACTTCGGCGGGTTCAGCTCTTTCCACGGATCCTTGACGTTCGGGATCGTGTCGAATTCGACGTTGGCCAGCTTGCCGTCCTTCATCTCGGTCTTGCGGATATAGATGTTCTGCACGATGTCGCGCGTGTTGGGGTCGATGGAGATCGGGCCGCGCGGGCTCGCATCGGTCTTCCAATGAGCGAAGAAATTCATGGCTTCGTCGCCGGTGAACTTGCCCTTGGTCTGCTTCAGCAAATCATAGACCATGGCGAGGCCGTCCCAGCCATCCGCCGAGAAGAAATCCGGTATCGCCTTGTCGGCATAGGCTTTGTTCCAGGCATCGAGGAAAGCCTTGTTCGCCGGCCGGTCGGCGGCGGTGGAGTAATTACCGGCAGTGATCATGCCGATGCCGGCACTGCCAATGTTCGGCAACTCCTCATCGGGGACGAGGTCTTGGGTCGAGACGACATTGATGCCGGCTTGCCGCACGCCGAGATCTTGGATCGCTTTCATCATCGCCGTCGCTTGCGTACCGGCTGGCACCCAGACGAAAGCGACATCGGGCTTGGTGTCGCGGATGCGCTGCACCACCGGCGGAAAATCGGGGGTCGCCGGCGAGAAGGCGATCGAGCCGACGATCTTGCCGCCGGCATCGGTGAACCCTTTCTTGAAGGCATCGTCCGCGTCATGGCCGGGGATGAAATCGCTGATGGCGGTGAAAGCGGTTTTCCAGCCTTGCTTCACCGCCCAT
>DASXCX010000033.1:0-26628 GCA_036490955.1 Allostellaceae bacterium
GCGATCTTGGCGATCGCATACCATTGATTGGTCGGCTCGAGCGCGCCGGTGAGCAGATGCTCCTCCTTCATCGGCTGTGGCGCGAGGCGCGGATAGATGCAGGATGAGCCGAGGAAAAGCAGCTTCCGGACGCCGACGCGCCGCGCGCCCTCGATCAAATTCCCCTCGATCATCATGTTGTCGTAGAGGAATTCGGCGGGGCGCGTATCGTTGGCGAGGATGCCGCCGACCGTTGCCGCAGCGATCAATATCGTGTCGGGCTTGTGGGCCGCGAGCCAGGCTTCGGTCTCGGCCTGGCGGCGGAGATCGACCTCTTTATGCGTGACCGTCAGGATTTCGCAGTCGATCTTCTGGAGACGGCGCACCAACGCGCCGCCAACCATGCCACGGTGGCCGGCGACGAAGATTCGCTTGCCGCTGAGTGGATAAATCACCGGCTCCATATTTCCGTTCTCACTGCCCGGCAGTGGCTGCACCGCGCGCCGGCGTGGCAAAGCCCGCTTGCTTCAGCGTGCGCTCCTGCTTCGCCAGGTCGAGGTCGTACGCCACCATGACGCGGATCAGCGCCTCAAAGCTCATGCGCGGCTTCCAGCCGAGCTTGGCACGCGCCTTCGACGGATCGCCGTGGAGGTAGTCGACTTCGGTCGGACGCAAATAGCGCTGATCGATCTCCACGTATTTCTTCCAATCGAGGCCGAGCTCGGCGAAGGTCAGCTCCACCATCTCTCTGACGCTGTGCGATTCGCCGGTCGCGACGACGTAATCGTCGGGCGCATCCTGTTGCAGCATCAGCCACATCGCCTCGACGTAATCGCCGGCGAAGCCCCAATCGCGCTTGGCGTCGAGATTGCCGAGGAAAAGCTTTTCTTGCAGCCCTTCCTTGATGCGCGTCGCCGCGCGCGTGACCTTGCGCGTGACGAAGGTCTCGCCGCGGCGCGGGCTCTCATGATTGAAGAGGATGCCGTTGCATATAAAAAGGCCATAGGCCTCGCGGTAATTGACCGCGTACCAATGCGCGGCGACTTTGCTCGCAGCATAGGGGCTGCGCGGATAGAATGGCGTCGCTTCGCTTTGCGGCGGTTTGGCCGCGCCGAACATTTCCGACGAGCCGGCCTGATAGAAACGCGGCGTGCGCCCCCCGACCGCCGCGTGATCGCGCAAGGCCTCGAGCAGTCGCAGCGTACCCATGGCGACGACCTCGCCGGTATATTCCGGCACTTCGAAAGAGACTTTCACATGGCTCTGCGCCCCGAGATTGTAGACCTCGTCGGGCTCGACCTTTTCGAGCACGCGCCGCAGCGCCGTGCCGTCGGCCAGATCGCCGTAATGCAGCGCAAAGCTCGCGCCGCTGACATGCGGGTCGTGATAGAGATGATCGACGCGATCGGTGTTGAAGAGGCTGGCGCGGCGAACCAGCCCATGCACCTCGTAGCCTTTGCCGAGGAGCAATTCGGTCAGGTAGGAGCCGTCCTGACCCGTAACACCCGTGATCAATGCGCGCTTCGTCATAGTCGTCCTTGTCAACGCACGGATATTAGGCGAAATCCTTGCTCAAGGGTACGGGAATGGCTGCGCGCGCGGCGATCTATTACGGTAAAGTCCGCAAAAACGGAGCGTAAAATCATGCATTGGGCCGGCCGGCGTGAGAAATTCCGCGCGGTGCAGGCACCAAGACTTGCAGCGAGCTCAAAGCGGTCGCTGAAGCAATCCAGATTTCTTCTGGTCCTCGGTGGGCTGCCGGCCGAGCTGCGGGACCTTGATTACCTCGGCGCTCAGCGCGTGCGCTTCTATATCCGGGACTATCTGCCGGTCGCGGCCGCAATACGCGCGGCTTATGAGACGTTGAAGGCGCTGTGCGAGGGCGCGAGGCCCAGAATGTGGCCGGGTATCGCCGGGCCCGAGCTGACGAAGCAGGCGACGCGTCGCTGGATGAAAGATTTTCTCGGCGGCTGACCGCTTCTGTCTTAGCTGGTGAGAGCGGTCAGGCGGAGCGGTTCGCTGCTGCCGGCGACCCTCATACGCGGGTCGGTGAAGGGGGCGTCTTTTCTGCCGCCAAGTTTAATTTCTACCGCTAAGCCTAACCTAGGTCTCTCGTTGAATAGCAGAACGCAGCGGAAGCTCCATTGGCTTCGCCCACGGCGGAACTGGTCGCCAAGGCGTGGGTTGATAAACAGGTCCTCACTTTTCCGCGAGGTTTTGTCATGACACGCGTGGTTCCAAAATATGCAACCGCGGCAGCCGTCGCCGCTTTGCTCGCATTCGGTGCCGGCGGCGCCCTAGCGCAATCGTCGATGTCGGCGCCCAGTGCCGGTGCGCCGTCCCGTACTGCCGCTCCGCCGACCGCCAATGCACCGACAACCAGCAGCACGCCGATGAAGGATCCCCTCTCTTCAGAAGACATCTCGCAGATCGAGGGTAGCTCGGTCGTCGCCAGCGATGGCACCAGCATCGGCAAGGTCTCGACCGTATTGATGGATCCGTCGAGCAAGAAGGTCGACCGGCTGGTCGTCGCGGAAGGCGGTGTGCTCGGCGTCGGTGCGCATAAGGTGGCTTTGCCCGTCGATACCTTCCATTGGGATAGCGAGAAGCACAGCTTCACCATTCAGAAGATGGCCGACGATCTGAAGGCGATGCCGGAATGGCGGCAGCCACAGCTCGCCGAGGCACCGAGCGGGAGTTCCGCACCCGCGGCTTCGTCGCCGGCGGCACCACGCGAGTCGGGCATGAACGCGGGAACCAATGGGTCGTCCCCGGCCGGCACCGCGTCGGCACCCGTGACGCCCTCAGGCAAGTAACACGCGCCAAGTCGTCGCTCCGTGTGCTCGGTCGGGATGGGTCCCGGCCGGGCGTTCTTTTTCGTGCTTCCGACAGGCTTGAGCCACGCCGCCCTGATGGTCTAGCGTCGCGCTATGCATTTGCGGATCGTCTTGTGCTTGTTGGTGCTGGGCGTCCTCGCGGCTTGGGGTATCGGGCGCGCGACGTTGAGCAAGCCGTCGACCGTCAATCGCTATGCGGTGATCGATGGTGACACTTTTCGCTACTACCCGAAGACCTGCATCTTCACCGTATTAAAGCTCGGCTGCCTGCCGCAGTTGCTACGGCTCGAAGGCGTCGACGCTTTCGAGAGCCGTCAGACCTGCCATGATGCACTCGATCAGGTATGGCCTTGCGGCAAGATCGCGACCGATCGATTGAAGCAACTCGTGGCGCGGCCGGATTTCACCTGCCGCATCGATCCCGAATTTACCGATCGCCACGCGCGCGAATTCTCGGTCTGTTTCGCCGACGGGCGCGACGTCGGCGGGACTTTGGTGCGCGAGGGGCTGGCCTTCGCTTATGGCCGCGACCGACAATATCTGCCGCTCGAGAACGAGGCTAAAGCCGCGCGTCGCGGGGCCTGGGCCGGGCAATTCGTGCGCCCGCAATATTTCCGGCTTGGCGCGACGACCTAAGACCGTTTAGCTGCGCAACGTCTCGTAGGCCGCGACGATTTTGCTCGCCACGCCTTCGACCGTGTAAGCCGCGACTTTCGGTGCGAACGCATCGACGAGCTTCCAACCCGACTCCGGTTGTGCCAGCAGCGTCTCGATCGCTTCGGCGAGATCGGCGGGATCATGCGGCGGGTGGAAGCGCATCGGCGTGCCGGAAAAGATTTCGCGCTTCACCGGAATGTCGCTGACGATCGCCGGAGTACCGACGGCCAGCGCTTCGATGGGCGGCAGGCCCAGCCCTTCGAAGAGGGACGGAGCCAGCAGCAGCCGCGATGTCTTGACCAGATGCGCGAGATCGGCGGCGGGGATCTCAACGTGATGCTCGATGCGAAAGCGGCGAAACCACGAGCGCGGCTTGTGCTTCGCCTTGCCGACCCAGACCATCGCCAGATCGGGCGGTTTTTTCATCAGCGACAAGGCTTTCAGGGCGAGGTCGGTGTTCTTCAAGGGATCGGCGAGACGTCCGACGATCACCGCCGTGTTGCGACGCTCACGCGCGCGGAAACCGTCGAGATCGGGATCGAATTGCACCGGCTGGCCGACGACGATGGCTCGATCGTAATCCCAAAAGCGCTTGAACTGCTCGACCACGAAAAGGGTGTTCGTGGTCAGGACGTCGGCGCTGCTCAGCACGGCGTCGCGATGAATTCGCAGATCGTCTATGTTCTTGGCGACGGCCGTGCCTTCGGCGGCCGGCAGGTCCTGCACATGGCGGATCAGCGGCTTGCCGGTTGCGGCCTTGCATTGCACGGCATCACGGCCTTGCAGCAGCTCGTTGCTGTAGATGAAATCGAAGTCTTCGCCCTCGCTCGCGACATGGCAACCGATTCGGCGAAAGCCCTCTTCGATGCGCTGAATCTGGCCCCAGCTACCGCGAAAGCCGAAAGTCTTGATCGAATAACGCGCCAAGTTCGTGCCGCTATGCTTCGACGGTGCGGATGAAATCCCGCCACACCGGTGCGATGCGCTCGCCCTGGAAATTTGACGTCGTCGGATAGGGAATGGTCGCGCTGAAATTCGCGTCCCATTCCGCTTCGGTCACGATCGGTTCGTGGTAATGCGCTTTGGGGAGGAGCTTCGCCAGGCGCCGCGCCGCATTCGTCGGATGCGTCGGATCGACGCCGCCGGTGATGCTCGCCGGCACCTGGATCGAGGCCCATTCGTCGTCGCCCAGGCGGCAGCCGGCAATCGGGAGATCGCCGCTGGTGATGAAGAAGGCTTCCCAATACGCCATCTGGCGGATGAACTCGACAGGGTTCATCGCGAGCAGGCTCTCGCGATTGCCCGGGTTCTGCTTGATCGAGGCGGCGAAATGGTTGGTCTCGGTCACGGCTTTCATGCCGCCGCGCAGCGCCGCGCGCGTGTAGGCCTGATAGAAATTCTTCGGGAGGCGGCCCGCAGGATAATCGCCGCCCGAGCACCAGGCGAGCATCAGCCCTTTCACGAGCTTCGGATATTTGACGCAGAACAGCGGCGTCACACGGCAGCCGGCGTATTCGCCGACATAGCAGGGACCGAGCTTCAGCGCCTCGATCAGCGCCGCGAGATCGTCGGCCCAGATATCCGATTCCGATTGGTCGCCAGCAATGATGATATCGGCGCGCGCATCGGTATTGCGCCGGTCCCAGGTGACGACGCGGAAATCCTTGGCGAGGCTGGTCGCGACCACCCGATGCACATAGCCGCCCCAACGGCCGCCCGGCGTCAAGACGACATTGACCGATCCGCTGCCGAATTCCTGGTAGCTGATGGTGCAGCTATTGAGCACAAGTTCAGGCATGATCGCTGGTCCCCGACAACGCAACGTGGCACGCGGCTCGCATGTCCTTCGCACTACCGCGCAGCGCCGATTACGGTAATATCAAGCGCGCGAAGCACGCGCGAGCCGAATTTCGAGTCTATAACCCGCCAACGCCCGCAAATGCCGATCATCGAGGTCACGGGGGTCAGCAAGACCTATCACGATGCCGCCAGCGATCGCGTGGTCCGCACCCTCGACAAAGTCAGCATCGCCGCCGAGGAAAACGATTTCCTGATCCTGTTGGGGCCGAGCGGCTGCGGCAAATCGACTTTGCTCAACATCGTTGCCGGCCTCGTTCCCTCCGATCCCGATGGCGGTCGCGTGCTGGTCGCCGGCAAGCCGGTGACGGGTCCCAATCCCAAGCTCATGGCTTATATGTTCCAAGACCCGGTGCTCTACCCCTGGCGCACGGTGTTGAAGAACGTCGAATTTGGTCTGGAGGCACAGGATGTCGACAGGGCCGAGCGGCGCCAGCGAGCGCTGAAATATCTCCGCCTCGTCGGGCTCGAGGAATTCGCCGATGCCTATCCGCGGCAACTCTCGGGCGGCATGGCGCAACGCGTCGCGCTGTGCCGCGCGCTGGCGCTCGAGACCGAAATCATCCTGATGGACGAGCCTTTCGCCGCGCTCGATGAGCAGTCGCGCATTCTGCTGGGCGACGAACTCGTTTCGATCTGGCGTCAGGTGCGGCGCACGATCGTCTTCGTGACGCACAGCCTCACCGAGGCAGTCTATCTCGGCCAGCGCATCGCCGTGTTCACGGCGCGGCCCGGCCGTATCAAGCTCGATATCGCCAACGACCTGCCGCGGCCACGCGCGATCGGTACGGCGGAATTCAATCAGATGGTCGATCGGGTCTGGCAACAGCTCAAGGCCGAATCGCAAGCGGCGGCGGCGAGCGGCACGAAAGCAGCGCGGGACGAAATCCTGCTGCCGGAGGAATAGCGATGGGCAAACTGTCGCCAACGCTTGCGCGCACGCTGCTCGTGGTGGCGCTGCTCGCGTTGTGGGAGGTCTTTACACGCCTCTCCTCGGTGAGCGCGATCCTGATCGCGCCGCCGAGCGCGATCATCATGCAAATGGTCCAGATCCTCGTTCGGACCAGCAACGTGCCGGATTTCTATGCCAATGCTAGGCTGACAATCGCCGAAATCCTCGTCGCATATGGTCTCGCCGCGGTCGCCGGCGTGCTCACGGGGATTGCGGTCGCAAGCTCCAAAGTGATTGGCGATGCGTTCGAGCCGATTCTGCTGGTGCTTTATGCCGTTCCGAAAATCATCCTTTATCCGGTGATCGTGCTGATGATCGGCACCGGCCCCGCGACGAAGATTCTCTTCGGCATCTTCGTCGGGATTTTCGTCATCATCTTTAATACCGCCGCAGGGCTGCGCCAGGTCGAGCCCAATTATCTGCGGCTTGCGCATTCGCTGGGCTATGGCAGTGCGAAAATCTTCTTCAAGGTCGAGCTCCCCGCGGCGGCGCAGACGATCCTCGCCGGACTCCGCCTCGGCTTCGGCTATACGATCATCGGTGTCCTGACCGGCGAACTGTTGCTGGTCAATGCCGGTCTCGGCTATCTGATCGATTGGGCCTCGGTCAATTATTACACGGCACAGCTCTATGCGCTGATCATCATCACCCTCGCGATCGGCGTCGTCGCCAATTATATCGTCGGGCATATCGAGCGGCGTTGGGTGCGAGGATGAGCCTACGCCCGCGCAAATACGTGCCGCTCGCGATCCGCCTCGTCGTGATCGCGGTCTTCGTCCTGATCTGGGACCTTGCCGTGCGGCTCGATTGGATCGATCCGCTCTTTCTCGCCACGCCGCTGGACACGATCGAGCATCTCGTCCCGGTAACGATCCATTCTGCGCCCGATCTTGCGATCACGCTGACCGCGTTCGTCAGCGCCTTCGTGACCGGCGTCGTTGTCGCGCTGGTGATTGGCTTGGCGCTCAACCTTTCGAATTACGGCCGCAAGATGCTGCTGCCGCTATTCGCGCTCGGCGTGACGATCCCGAAGGTCACGTTGCTGCCGCTCTTCATCCTGTGGTTTGGTATCGCGCAGACGCCGGTCATCGTCTTCGGCGCGCTGTCAGGGTTCTTCCCGATGGTCATCAACGTGCTGACGGCGGGTGGCGAGGTGAAGCCCAACCAGGTGTTGCTCGCCAAGGCGATGGGCTTTGGGCCGCTGCGGATTTTCCGCAAGGTGACGTTGCCTGCGATGCTGCCCGTGCTCGTCTCGGGCCTTTTCTACGCGTGCAATGCGTCGATGATGGGAGTCTTCATCGTCGAACTGGCGCTGGCGCGACACGGGCTTGGCGCCGTTGTCCATGATCTCGCCGTGACCTTCCAGACGGCGGATATGTATGCGGCGGTGCTCCTCACAGCGTCGATCACCGTGGCCATCAATATGGCGCTTTGGTATGCCGCGCGGTATTTTGGCCGCTGGCGCGGCTAACGAACGGCGCAGAGAACATGGGGGCTTGTCGCAATGAGAAAATCGATCGTCTTGGGGTTGGCGGCGTTGGCGTTGGCGTTGTCGGCGCAAAGCGCGCCGGCGCTCGACAAGATCAGCTACGGCACCGCGGTGAAGCTGTCGCCGGTCTATTACCTGCCGGTGCTCGCCGGGCAGGAGCAGGACATCTTCAAGAAGAACGGGCTCGACGTCGAATGGGTACCATCGAATAGCGGTCCCGATTTCCATCGCGCACTCGCCGCCGGCGCAGTGCAGATCGGCTCCTCGAACAGCGCCACCGACATTCCCGCGATCGGCCACGGCGCGCCGTCGGTGATCGTCGCCGATCTGCAGACCGCCGACAATTTCGGCATCTGGGTCTCGACCAAAGGCCATATCAACGCGATCCAGGATTTGAAGGGCGCCAAGATCGGCGTATCGCGCCTCGCCGGCGCGGAGGATTCCTACGGCAAGCTCGTCGCGAGCAAGGCCGGTATCGAAGGCATGCAATACACCGCGACCGGCGGCGTCGAAGCGAGCATGGCGCTGCTGGTCACAGGTGGCATCGACGGCGTCGTGCTGACGCCGCATCAGATGATCGACTTGAAGCTGCAGGGCAAGGTCCAGGAGGTCGCCGAGGTCGAGAAGTACAAGCCGCAGCCGTGGGTCTCCTATACGATCGTCGCGACAAAGGATTTCGTCGCCAAGCAACCTGACGTCGCTAAACGCGTCATCCGCTCGATCCTCGAAGCCGACGCCTATATCACCAGCCCGGCCGGCAAGCCTTGGGCGCTCGCCAAGATGAAGGAAGAAAGCCACTACTCCGATGCAGCGGCACCGGCGGTCTATGACGAGACGACGCTCAGCACCGACGGCAAGATCGATCGCGCGGCGGTGAAAAACGTCGTCGATTTCATGGTGCAATACGATCTCATCAAGGCGAACGACGTGCCGAATATCGACGCGCTGTTCACCGATCAGTTCGTGAAATAGCCCGAGCCGGCAGAAACGGGAGGCGAGGCGATGCTGTCGGTGGCCGAGAACGAGCTTCTGACAAGGACTAGCGCGGGCACGCCGGCAGGCGATTATCTCCGCCGCTTCTGGATGCCGGCGTTGCTCTCGGAAGAGATTCCGGCGCCGGATTGCGCGCCGGTGCGGGTGACGCTGATGGGCGAGCATCTCGTCGCCTTTCGCGACAGCAACGGCAAGATCGGGCTGATCGACCGCTATTGCGCGCATCGCCAAATGGATCTGTTCTTCGGCCGTAACGAGGATTGCGGCCTGCGGTGCGTCTATCACGGCTGGAAATTCGATGTCGGCGGCCGATGCGTCGAGATGCCGACGGAGCCGCCGGGGAGCAACTACAAGGATCGCATTCAGTTCACCTCTTATCCGTGCCAAGAGCATGCGGGGATCGTTTGGGCTTACATGGGGCCGAAGGATTTGGCGGTCGAATTTCCGCAATTCGAATTCAATACGCTGCCGAAAGACTGCTTCTTCATCCGCAAGAGCCTGCTCGAATGCAACTACCTGCAGGCAATGGAGGGCAATCTCGATTCCTTCCATACCGGCTATCTGCATAGTTTCTCGACCGGCAGTGCGCTCGATCCGCGCGGCCAGGGCCATGGCAAGCGCGGCGCGGTCACGCATCAGTATCAACAGGCGCAGCCGCATTTCGAGATCGAGGAAACCGATTACGGGCTGATGATCGGCGCCAAGCGCAAGGCCGCGAGCGGCGGCGCCTATTGGCGCATCACTCAGTGGCTGTTGCCGGTCCACACGATGATCGCGGCGAATCCCGGCGAGACACTACTCTGGGACGCGTGGGTGCCGATGGATGACTCGCACACCTGGGTCTATCGCATCGAATACAATCCCTGGCGGCCGCTGACCGTCGAAGAGATCCACGAATACAACACCGCGGGCTTCGCGCGTCTCAATGTCGAGAACATCCCCGGCACCTATCTGCCGGTGCGCCACAAGCGCAACGACTATCTCATCGATCGCGGGCTGCAGCGCAACTATTCCTACACGGGCATCAAGGGCACCAACGCGCAGGACGCTGCGGCGATCGAGAACCAAGGTCCGACGCCGATCGCCGACCGAACCAAAGAGCATCTCGGCAGCACCGATGTCGCGATCATGCGCATGCGGCGCAGATTCCTCGCCGAACTCGCGGCGTTCCAGAAGGGAACCGAGCCGGTGCCGGCGCTGAAAGGCGATCTCTACAAGGTACGCGCCATCGCCATCTCGCTCGAGGAAGACGGCACGCCCTTCTATGAGGGCGCCAAGGAACATCTCTATGTGCGATAGCAGGCGGCGATGAGTCTCGATGACATCAAATATCAGGTCGCCATCGGCAGCCGCATCCTCAACTTGACCGGACTGTCATCCGGCGCGCGCGCCTCGATGGGGCATGTCAGCTTGCGCGACCCCGGCGATCCCAATCGTTTCGTCGTCAAGGGCCGCGGCTATGAGATCGATGTGCTGTCGCGCATGCGGCCCGAGCATATGGTGGTGTGCGATTTGGGCGGCTATCTGATCGAAGGCCCGCCGGGCGTGCTTCAATGCAACGAGGTGATGATCCACGCCAGCGTCTTCAAGGCGCGGCCCGACGTCAATTCCGTGGTCCATGTGCATCCGCCGTTCAGTGTGATGCTGACCGTGCTGGGTGTCCCGATCGTGCCGGTGGTCCTTGAGGGGCTACGTCTCGTGCGTAAGCCGCTGCCGGTCTATCCGCATACCGCGCTGATCACCTCCGAAGCGCAAGGAGCGGAAATGGCGCGCTGCCTCGGCCAGGCGCGCGCGGTGCATCTTCTCGGGCATGGCATTACGACCGCCGGCAAAGACATCGAGGAGTCGGTCACGGCGGCGATCCAACTCGAGCATCAGGCGACGATGAACTATCACGCCTGCGCCGTCGCCGGACGCGATCACGCGCGCATTCCCGACGAGTTGATCGAGGAATATCTGCAATGGAAGCCGCTCGCCGAACCGCACTTCCAGGAGGCGGTGGCGCGGTTGGGTCCGGCGAATATGGGCGGCAGTATCTGGAGCGATCTTGTCGACCGTGCCGCCAAGGACATCGTCGGAGAGTGAGGGCGCGTACCCTGCGCATGGCTGGTGACGACCAGCTTGCCGAAAATGATCGGCGGCCACGCGGCGCGCCGGGTTCTTCGCATCTGCCATGACGCCTCCCTGTCGCTCCACCCCAGCGAGCTTGCCCCGTTGCATTGCCATGCCATTCGGGCCATCGCCCCAGGCTGGCACGCGGGGATAGCGCCTGATGCCGACAGTCGCGGAAAACAAATACTGGAACACCTATGCTTGGCCGCTCGACGGCGATGAATGGAGCGATCAGGCTGCGGCCTGCGGCGCGCCTTATGCCGTATGGAAGCAGTCGCTTGTCGATGCCTTTATCGCGCCGCATATCGACGCGAATGCGGCGGTGCTCGAGATAGCGCCCGGCCACGGCCGCTGGACGCCCTACCTCGCGATGACGGCGCGGCGCTATATCGGCGTCGATATGAATTCGTCGTGCATCGCATACTGCCGCAAGCGCTTTACCCGGTTCAGCAATGCCGCCTTCTACAGTAACGATGGACGCTCGCTGCCAATGGTGTTCCGCGAGAGCATCAACTACATCTGGTCATTCGACAGCTTCGTCCATATCGATCGAGCCACCACGGATCGCTACATGGCCGCGTTCGCACGCATCCTCGTCCACGGCGGCCGCGCCTGCATCCATCATCCCGGCCATCCCGACGCGACGCAGCGCACACGTGCGTGGCGCTCCGACGTGACAACGGAAAGCTTCGCTGCGCTCGCAACCAGGCATGGACTGCACCTGCTGGCGCAAACCGATAGCTGGGGACCCGATGGCCGCTTCCACGCGCGGCTTTATGGCGATTGCATCTCGCTGCTCGAGAAGCCGTAGCGCCACTTTGCGTCTTCGCGTAGCATCGGCGCTGGCGGGTACCGTGGTGTCTTGAGGGAGGCAAGAACCCCCTCTCTCTTGTGTCGGGTTCTTGACAAATGCTTCTGAGTCACCCACGTCCCTCACGTAGCTGAAAAGCAGCGTCTTCCGCTCGTCCCGTCGGCAGGCGTTTGCACAAGGGACCGAATCAAGGGAGATAGGCATGACACGAAACGCATTGGCACATGTTGGATCATACGTCGTGATTATCGCTGGGCTGTTGGTGCCCGCAGCGAGCTATGCAGCCAACTCTAATTCGCCCTACGATCAGGGTGGCGCCAATCCGGCCCAGTCGAACTGCGATAGCAAGACAGGGTGCGCGAGTTACTCGACCGGCGACCGCACACGCGCAAGGCCCGCGCACAGCAGTTCGCGCGCCAGCCGCGCGGAAGAGAACCGCAAGACCGCCGAGCTCAATCAACAGCAACTCGCCGGCCGAAATAGCCAGTAAACCACGACGCCGGCATCCACGGCCCGTTGAAGGCGACCGGCCGGCCCGAATCGTCTCGGATGAGGGGTCGGCCCAGCGTCAGGTGGCCGAGAGCGTGCGCTGCGTGACGTGGCGCCGCGCGGGTCTGAACTCGCGCGGCTGACGACAACGGATGGCAAGCGCGAGGCACGCAGTGGTCTTTCGAGGCGCCGATCGGCGTGTGTCGCTTCCGCCAATCGCGAGGCGTGTTTGGCCAGGCCCTCGGACTTATGAGGCTGCTGCCTGATCGTCGATCGGATTGCCGTGCAGCGCCTCGAGCTGCAGCGCGATCTCGACCCGCGGCCGGATATCGGTCAGGGCCGCGTGCGGCGTCGCATTTCCGTCCGCCGCGTTGCGTGCGCCGGCAAGGCCCCAGGCCTTCGGCACGATCGTCGCGTCGCGTGCCCAATCCTTGAGGCCGCGGCCTTCGGCGAGCGCAGCGAGCTCGCGGGTCCACAGGCGGCGGATGGCGATGATGCCGGTGTCGCCGCGGCCCGGACGCTCGGCCTCGCGATCGGCGATGCGGCCCTGGCCGAGCTGCGCGATGTCGTCCTGCAGCCGCACGATGTCGACGCGCGATTTGTCGACATCGCGCAGCGCGATCTTGCCCCGCAGCACATCCTCGGCGACGCGCTGATGCGGCAGGTCGATCGCGGCGCGGCGGTTCTGGTGCCGTGCTTCAACCTCCTGCGTCGCGGGTCCTGCGACCGAGACGCGGTGCAGGCTGAATTGCATATGGGCGCGGTCGTCGATCGGCACCCACCAGAAGAGCGATTCCTGCCAGCCAACCTCGGGATCCGTCGGCAGCGCCGTCATGTAGAAGATGTTCGGCATGCCGAATTGCTGGATGCGCAGCTGTCCGTCATTGCGGGTGAAGGTGTAGGTGACGCCCCAATCGGATTCTTCGGCGCGCAACTGGGCGCCGCGGCCGATACCGCTGTAGGAGGCCATGTTGTCGCGATGAACGAAGGCGACATGGCTCATATCGAGCGCGTTCTCGAGATTTTGGTAATAGTTGCATTCGCGCAGATAGGAATCGATCTCGATCAGCCCGTCGAAATCCTCGAATTCGGGATAGGTCGGGAAGCGCGGCGCCATGCCGTTGCCGAGATAGGCGAAGATCAGGCCGAGATATTCGCGTGTCGGATAGGAATTCAGCGTGACGCGGTCGCAGTAGCTCGAATCCTCTGCCGGCTGCTCGTTGCACTGGCCGTCGGGGGCGAACTTCCAGCCGTGATAGAAGCAGCGCAGATCGTCGCCTTCGATCCAGCCCGACGAGAGCTGCGTGCCGCGATGCGGGCAGCGCGGATCGGTCAGGCAGACGCGGCCGCTCTCGCCGCGATAGAGGGTGAAGTTCTCGCCCATAATCTTGAGCGGCACGGCGCGACCGCGGGCAAGATCGGTGCTATGATAGACTGGGTGCCAGAAGCGGCGCAGATAGTCGCCGGCGGCGGTGCCGGGGCCGGCCTGCAAAAAGTCCCCCGTTTGGGCCGCACCGCGACTGATCGGCTTCACATTGGCCATAATGGCTCCTTTGTTGCCGGCGATTGTGTCCTGGCCGGTCGGCGCTAGGCAAGACCGGCAATGGAGCCGGTGGGAACGGTCGCTGCTAAAGACAACGGTTGCCGGTAAGCCGATAACGGGTTTGATTTTGCTGGGGTTAGCCGATGGAATTTTCGCGTATCAGCCGCTTCGCTGCCATATTGGCGGGGGTCGGATTTCTCGGGCTTGCCACCGCGCCGGTCGCGCTGGCCCAGCCCGGTAAGACGGCCAATTGGATCGCCGATTCGAAGACCGGATGCAAACTACGGAATCCGTCGCCGCAAGCGCATGAGACGATCCGCTGGTCGGGCAGTTGTGAGGGCGGTTACGCGCAGGGTAAGGGCACGGTGCAATTCTACGAGAACGGCCGGCCCGGCGATCGCTTCGAGGGCGAGTATCAGGCTGGCAAGCGCAACGGTCATGGTATCGCGATCATGGGCAACGGCACGCGCATCGAGGGCGATTGGCGCAACGACGAGCTGTTGCAACTCGGCGTCAATGAGATCTGAGCGCGCGCAACGTCCCGCCGGTTCATCCCTCAATACGGATTCGCGCGCATCCGGTTGAAGGCCATCAACGCGGCGCCATTGCCGCGACTGATGGCAATGCCGTACCAGTAGGACGCTTGCCCGACATCGCGCGATACGCCGATGCCCCTCTCGAATATCTGGCCGATATACATCGGCGCATAGGGATCCCCCATCATCGTCGCTCGCTGTAACAACGACAGCGCGTCCGGGTAGCGCCGCGCTTGGAGCGCCGCGTAGCCGTCGTTACGCATGGCCACCGCGTTTGCGGCAGGTAGCGCCGCGCGCCGCGCTGACGGCGCCGATCTCGCAACTTTGCGTGCGGGCTGGCGCTCTGCCGTCCAGGCCAGCGGCGCAGGCGAGGCCGTCTCGGCGAGCTCGCTGGGTGGCGCTCCGGCGGGCTGAGGGGAGCCTGACGCCGCTGCATCGGCGGACGGCGTCTCGGGCGTCAGAGCGGCGACGGCGGGCGCAAGCGCCGCGTCGGGTGCCCGTGAGGCCGCCGCACTCCAGATCGGCGGGGATTCGCTGGCTTCGGCGGCTGGAGCGGCAGCTTGGCCGGGAGGCAGCGTCGGCGTTGCGGGCGTTGAATTGGCGGCATTTCGCGGTGGGGACAGCGCGACCTGTTGGGCGCCGGGCGGTGCGGCCTCCTGCGAGTAAAGTGCCACGGCGCCAGCAAAGCAGAGAATGGCGACGCCGCAGACTCCATAAAGCCCTATCCTTTGACGGCGCAGGCAGTCAGTGCAGACCGGAATCCGCTCGATGGCATAAGCACTTCGGGGCGAGGGCGGAGATTGCGCGGTGTGCGGGAGCCCTGGGGCCGGGCGCGGCCCATGCGCGGTCGGGCGGAAGATGGGCGGCCCGCCCGCGCGCCATCGCCCGGGCGCGGGCGACGATCTAACTTTGGCGCGCTCTTCGCGATGGCGCACGTGATCCGCCGGCACGAGTTCGTGACACTCGGCGCAGCGGATGCCAGGCGGTTGGGCTGAACCGCCGGACGATAGAATGTCACCGGCCACGTTGCGGGCCTCCTTGCGGGCAAGAAGGCGCCGGTGGAACGAAAGTTCCGGCCGCGTTTAATCCGCGCTGCTCAAATGACAGAGAACATGGTCGCTGGCGCCGCCGGGATTGGCGAAAGGCAGGAGCAGCATATGGTAACTCCGCGGGCTGTTCGCGCCGACAAAGTCACCCTTGATCTCCATCGCCTTGCCGACACGCGCAACTTGGCGCGAGCAAGAGAGGATCCAGTCGGTCACCATGCTGTTGAACTCAACCACGCCGGTAAGACGGCTGAGCCGCGCCATTTGCGGCACAGCTGCTCGATCCGCCTCGTAATTCACCATGACCGTGTCGGGCCAACTGATCGCGATGCGCGTGCGATCGAGGTTGGCGAAGAGCGGCAGGTCGCGGCCGGCGCGCAACTCGTCCCAGTAATAGATGAGATCGTCGATGCCGCGCAGATCGTCATACGCCAGCGGTGCCGCGCGGGGAGCTTCGGTCGCGGCAGGGAGCGGCGACTTTGCCTCGGGCTCCGGAGGAGGCTCAGGCGCAAAATAAGGCTCCGGCAGCGGAACGACCCGGCGTACGGTGGGCGGCGGCGTAATCTCGGGCGCGAAAGCGACGAGCGGCGGAAGCGATGGCTCGGGGGCCACCGGCGATGCAACCACGGGCGCCGCCGGTGCGACGATCGCCGGTGCTGACGGTACAACGACGGGCGCCGTTTCCCGCGCAACAATCGCCGGTGCTGACGGCGCAGCGACAGGTGCCACTTCCGGCGCAACAATTGCCGGTGCCGACGGCGGGGATTCGCCCTTTGCGCGCCGCTTAAGCTTGTTTGTGAGATCGCCGCGCTTGCCGCTTTTTCCCGCGGCGCGATCGATGCGGCGGATATCGATGAGGCTCAGTGCGGCGGCATCGCTGCCGACTTTCGTGCCGCTTGGGATCGATGACGTTTCGCTCATGGATTTACGCTGCCCTGGCAGCATTCGCTGCCGATCGCGCTCCCGCCTTGGATGCAGGGGCAGGGGTCATGGAGGAAAGCCGGCAGCACGCGCTTGAAATAATGGTCGAGCGCTTCGAGCAGGATCACCTGCCGGCTCTTGCCGAGATGCGCCGAGGCGAGCCGCAGCCGCAGCCGCTGGATGTCGTCGACGCGCACGGTGATACGGCTATGTGCCGCACTGGAAACCGGTGACGGCGGCACGAAAGCAGGTCGCACCGGCCATTTGACCGGCGTGACCGGCTCGTGGGCCTCATGATGATTGTCTGCGTCGTAGTCGCGCGAGGGGATGGCGCGCAGCGCAAAGCCGAGACGCTCGGTCATCGGCTGGGCCAGACCGCGGCTCGGCTGGGCGTTACCCTTGGTGACGAGCAGGGTGGCACTGAGCGATGCTACCGGTGCTGCGCTCACAAAGTCACCTGCGCGGCGACAGCGTGCGGCGCGAGCCCATCCGCCAGCGATGGCCGCGAATCGCGGTTGAGGCGTTGGCTGATGTAGTCCCAGAGCGAGGCGATCTCTTCGGCGCTGCGTGCCTCGCCTTTGACCTCGCCGACGGTGCGGCCGTCGATCATGCTCGCTGCGAAGCCGGTGCGTTGATGAAGGATGACGGGCGCAAGCGTGCCGTGCTGCGACAAGGCCATCACGGCTTCATTGGTGATGCGCGCGCGGGGGGTCGCGGCGTTGATCACGAAGATCAGCGCCTTGCCGGCGCGCTCGACCAGCTCGACCGTGGCACCGGCGGCGCGCAGATCATGCGGGCTCGGCCGCACGGGAATGACGATAAGATCGCAGAGCTCGATCACGTCGCCGATCGTCGCTTCGATCGCCGGCGGCGTATCGATAAAAAGCAGCTTCATGCCGAGTTCGCGCAGCTGCTCGACATCCTGTTTCAATGTCGCCGCGGTGGTGCGGGCAAAGCACGGCGTCTCCGCTTCGCGGGCGTTCCACCAGGCGGACAAACTGCCTTGCGGGTCGGTATCGATCAGCGCGACGGGCGACGAGCCTGCTTGCTCGGCCTGAACCGCGAGATGGCCCGCCAGCGTGGTCTTGCCCGAGCCGCCCTTTTGCGAAGCAATTCCGATAATCTGCATTCACTCTCTCCAAAATCGCATCGACGGCATCACGCCGCCATCGACAACAGACGCCACTGTCGGCTGTTGCACGATACGCGATCTCGAACAAGATCGGTACGATGATCGACGCGCTTTTAGCGAAGGATCACGCGAGTTTCGCCGCGAATTTCGCGCGCAGTGAACGGGTTTCTATTAAGGTTGTCGCGCGGTTAAGTTTTTCCCGCGACGCCGTTATGCCTATTTCGGCAGGAATTTTTCGGTATAGAGCTTCGTCATGTCGGGCTCGCTCTCGAGCAGCTTCAGCTCGACGAAAGAACTTTTGAGGGTTGCGAGTGATTCAGCATCGAAGCGGCAATCCTTCACATACATGCCGATCACCAAATCGTATTCGCGCGACATGACATCTTCACTGAAGTTAGTGATCTTGCTTTCGATCTTTACCGTCTCGTCTTTGTGAGCGCGCATATAAGCAACGGTCTCGATCCACCCGGCGAGGAAGGCACGGACTGCATCGGGATCCTTGGCAATCAGATCGCTGGAGGCGAAAAGCGCGCCCGAGGCGACATTACCCTCATAGGTCGCGACCGTCGTCAGAAGGCGACCCTCCTTGGTATTTTCCATGGCGAGGAATTGCGAGGCGCTGCCGATCGAGGCGTCGACTTGATGCGTCTTGAAGGCAGCGAGGGTCGGGGCGGCGCCGCCGCCGATCGCGATCGTGGTCACGCCATTCTCGCCCCAGCCTTTCTTGCGCGCGAGCACATGGCCGGACCATTCGCTGAACGAGCCTGGGCTCGAGACGCCAATCCGCATACCCTTTAGGTCGTCGAGCGTTTTGATCGAGGAATCCCAGGGCACACCGATGCCGAGGAAAGGCGCCGGGGCGGTGCTCTCGCAGATCGTCATCATCGGCGCGCCCTTGGCGATGAAGGCCATCTCCGTCCCGGCGCCGTCGCCGATATCGATACTGCCGGCCGTGAGGGCTTGCGCCATCTTGCTGCCGCCGCCGAAATCCTGGATCTTCAGCGTGAGCCCGTGCTTTTTGAAAATGCCGAGCTCGTCGCCGACATTGACCGGAATGATCGCATCGGACGTCGCGTTCGCCTTGCCGACGTTGAGCGTCGTGTCGGCCGATGCGGGGGCGGGCGCGACCAAGCAACACGCCAACCCGACGATAGCCGCTGTGGCAACGTATTGTGGCTTCCCGCTCATGCCGCTCCTCCCGTTCCGCGCTCTCTTTGCCGGCGCAATAGCGTGACTGTAGCCCAGGTCACGGGTGCGTGGGAGTGCATCGTTATTTGCGTAAAAGCTTAGGTAAAAACGTCGTGGTGTCTTGCTAATTCTTGCCTCGGCGGCCGCGAAAACCGCCTTATGCCGTCTCATCCCGTTTTCCTTTAACGACTTTCTAAGAGCGCGCGGTGTGACTCAGTGCGGGGCCTCGTCGCCCCAGGCGCGAGGCGAAAAACGGGGATCGAAATGTTGTTGTTGCGCAAGAAGCACGAGCCGCAGCCGGCTGGCGAGCCTACGGAGCCGCCGAAGAGCGTGGCAAATGCCGCCCTGTCCTGGCCCGCGTCCTATAGCGGTGCAAAGGGTGCGACGCCGGACGTGCATTTCGAGCCGCCGCTGGTTCCCCCCGTTGCCACGACGCCCGAGATGGCATCTGCCGTGAAAGAGACAACCGCGAGCGAAACCGCGACCCGTCCAGAGCGCCATTTGCACATCGCGACCGGCGTCAGCTTTCGCGGCGAGATTGAGGGTTGCGATCGCCTGGTCATCGATGGTGCGATCGAAGGCGAGATCAAACCGTGCCGCCATATCGCCGTTTCGGATGGCGGGCGCTTTAAAGGCATTGCGTTCACTGGCGCGGCCGACATTGCCGGCTCGTACGCGGGCTCGCTAACCGTCGAACAAAAGCTTTTCATGTCGCACACCGCTCGCGTGTTCGGCTCGGTGCGTTACGGGCGCCTTGCGGTCGAGGAAGGTGGAGAGCTCGATGGCGACATTCGGCGACTGACGGGCGACGGCGAAGCGCAAGTCCCGGTCGAAGCAGCATCGCCTGCCCAGACCGCGACCGTGGAAAGTGTCGCGGCCGCGCCGGTCGTCGAGGATCGGATCACCGATACCGCCGCGAAACCCGACACGGTCGAGCAGGCCGAGATCGAGCGCATGTTCGCCGCCGCCATCGCAGCGCGCGATCTATCGCGCTCTGACGAGGCTGAATCGCTGTTCAGGGCGGTGATCGCGAAATCGCCGGAGCATGCCGGGGCGCTTGCCAATCTTGGCAAGCTCGCGCGGCAGCGTGGTGACCGTGCCGAGGCGCTTTCCTATTTCGAAGCCGCGGCCAACGCCGATCCGCAAAATACCTGGGCGCGCTGCGATGCCGCCGCGATGCTGCATGAGCTTTCGCGTCTCGCCGAGGCCGAGGCGATCTACAAATCCGTCCTCGAAACCGATCCCAAGCATGTCGGGGCGCTGAGCGGCCTCGGTCAGCTGGCAAAGGAACAGGGCGACAAAGTTACCGCGCTCACCTATTTCGAGACCGCCGTTGCGGCCGACCCCAGCAATCCCTGGGTGCGTTGCGATGCAGCCAATGCGCAGCGCGCCCTCGGGCGGCATGACGACGCCGAAGCGATGTTCAAATCCGTGATCGAGACCCATCCGGAGCATACCGGTGCGCTCACGGGGCTCGGCCATCTGGCGCGGCAGCGCCGCGACCGCGCCGGCGCGCTCGGGTATTTCGAAGCGGCGGCCAAGGCCGATCCGCACAACCCGTGGGTACGCTGCGATCTGGCGAACATCGTTCGCGAGCTGTCGCGTTTCGGCGAGGCCGAAGCGATGTTCAAGGCCGTGCTCGAGTCCCACAAGGATCATATCCCCGCGCTGACCGGGCTCGGCCAGATCGCGCGCCAACGTGGGGAGCTCGATGCCGCGATTGGCTATTTCCAGTCGGCAGTGAAAGCCGAACCGAAAAATCCCGATGTGCGTTGCGAGCTGGCAACGGTGCTGCGTGAGGCATCGCGCTTCACGGAAGCCGAGCGCATGCTCGAAGCCGTGGTCGAGACGCACCCGCAGCACGCGGCCGCGCTGACGGCTCTCGGCCATTTGGCGCGGCAGCGCGAAGATCGCGGTGCGGTGCTGCACTGGTTCGGCGCGGCGATGGCGGCCGATCCGCAGGATATTTCGATCCGAGTCGAATTTGCCCGCGCGCTTCGCCAGCAAGGCGAGTTCGCCCGGGCGCGCCAAATCATCGAGAAAGTCCTCGACGACGAGCCGAGCGCGGCCAGAGCGTGAGTTCCCGCTAATGTTCAACAACGTACAGGCCGCCCTTCGCTCGCCGCAGATCGCCGTCGCCGATCTGCCCGGACTTCCTATGTCCTATCCCGTCCCGGCGGTGATCGCCGATAATAAGCATCGCGTCTTCGTCGATCACGGCTTGGCCATGCGCGGTGAGTTCAGCGGTTGCGATCACCTCGCGATTGCCGGGCATGTCGAATCCGATCTGGCGCTACGCTTCCTCGACGTCCTGGAGCCCGGCAGCTTCAAAGGCAGCGCCTCTGTCGGCGAAGCGCGGATCGCCGGCCGATATGAAGGCGCGCTCATCGTCGCGGAAACGCTTGTCGTCGGGCCGGCAGCCCATATTTCGGGCTCGGTGCAATGCGGTAAGCTGCAACTCGAAGACGGCGGCATGATCGATGGCGACCTCCGTATCCTCTCAGAGGAGGCGAAGGGACCGGAGAAGCCGGCGGATGGCGCGGGACTCGAGGCGATGTTCCTCGAAGCGCGTTCCGATACCGAAGCCGACGCGCATGACGATGCAAAGGCATCCGGCCCGCGAATACCCGGCCCGGTCGATGCCATGCTTGTCTCCGCGGCATCGGTTGCCGATGAGACGATATTCGCCAACGCAGAGACGGCGTTCCGCGCGGCCCTTAACGCCAATCTCGGCGACGTCGCGGCGCTGTCGGGATTGGGCCATCTGGCACGGCAGCGCGGTGATCTCACCGGCGCGCTGCGCTACTTCGAGCTGATCATGGCGGCCGACAGCGAGAACCTGCCGGTGCGTCGTGTCAGCGTCGAGATCTTGCACGCGCTCTCGCGGCACGACGAAGCGGCGGCGGTGGCCAAAGAGGTGCAAGCGCTCCAGTCGCGGCAATCGTCGGTGTCCGACGACCATGCGGCGGAAACGCGCACGGTATCGCCGGCCTTCGACGAGGCCGAGGCGATGTTCAAATCCGTCCTCAATCGCCATCCGAAAAATATCGGTGCGTTGGCCGGCCTCGGTCATCTCGCGCGGCGTCGCGGCGATCATGTGACGATGCATAAATACTACACGGCGGCGCTGGCGCTCGAGCCGATGAACATCACTCTGCGCATCGAGGTCGCGCGTGCCTTCAAGGAGCAGGGCGAAGTCGCGCTCGCGCGGCAGATTCTCGAAACCGTGTTGACCGAGCATTGGGGCGCGCGAGCGGACGGCGCCGCCGCCAACTAAGGGCCTGTTAGTAACGGCGCGCCCGCCATAACCGATAAGTTATGGCGGTAGTCGCAGCGAGAATTTTTCTTCGCCCCTCTCGTCGCCTAAAAAATAAGAAGGACCAGCGGAGGGGAGCATGGCCGCCATCGAGCGCGCGGAAATCGCGGAGCCATTCGATCGGCAGCGCATCGCGATCGGCTTCGTCCGGCCGGCCGTCACAGCCGCCTGCCAAATCGATAAATTGCTTGGAAGCATCGGTGCGGTGCTCGGCTCGCTGCTGGTGGGTGGCTTGTTCGCGCTCAATTGGACGGTTTCGTCGACCTTCATGATCGCGATCATTCCGCCTATCATCAGCGCTGGAGCCGTGTTGATCCCGGGAAGTACGCTGGCGCGTCGCCCGGGTGGAGAGCGCCGCTTTGCGGTGATCGTCGTCGGGTAAGGAGAGGATTTGCCATGCTGTCCGCGGAAGAAAACGCGCTGCTGTGCCACATCGAAGGCGATGCCCCGATGGGCCGGATGATCCGCCGGTATTGGGTTCCCGCGGCGCTGAGCGAGGACGTCGCGGCCGACGCCGCGCCGCGCCGCGTGCGGCTCATGGGCGAGGATCTGATCGTCTTCCGCGACAGCAGCGGCAAGGCCGGTCTGCTCGAAGAACTTTGCCCGCATCGCGGCGCCTCGCTGCTTCTGGCGCGCAACGAGGAATGCGGTCTGCGCTGCCTTTATCACGGCTGGAAATTCGATGTGAACGGCAAAGTGCTCGACATGCCGGCCGAGCCCGATGCCAACGGAATGATCGAGCGGGTGCGGGCCTTGGCCTACCCGGTGCGCGAATCGGGCGGAATCATCTGGGCTTATATGGGCGAGAAAGGCGCAGAGCCGCCGCCGCTCGATTTCGAGTTCGCGCAATACCCATCCGAGAATATCGTTCATATGAAGGCGCGGATCGATTGCAACTGGGTGCAGTCGCTCGAGGGCGTCATCGATTCGTCGCACACCAACTACCTTCATGGCGATACGTTCAAGCCGGCGTCGGGGTTCCTCGCCTCGACCTATCGCGGTGATTCCCTGTTGGTCGATCGGCCTTCGAACGACGGCAAGCCGCGCTACGAGATCGAGAATACCGCTTACGGCTTTCGCTACGCCGCGATCCGCAAGCCGCTCGTCGATGCCGATAAGAACAGCTATGTCCGTGTGGCGCTGTTCGTCGCGCCGTTCTACGGGCTTTTTCCGGGTCAGGAAGGCTGGGGCAGCATGCAAGCCTTCGTGCCGATCGATGACACGCATACGATGCTCTATTTCACGCGGTACAACATGCGAGGGCCGGTGAGCGCCCAGGAGCGCGCGCGGCATTTCGCCTGGAGCGGCTTCGCGCCCGGCGTCGACGTCGATGGCGAGGGCCGCAAATTTCGCAACCGCGCTAATGACTGGCTGCAGGATCGCGAAGCGATGGCGGCGGGAACCTCGATGTCAGGTATCCGCGGCGTGCAGATGGAAGACGCGGTCGTGCAGGAAAGCATGGGGCCGATCTACGACCGGCGAAAGGAGCATCTCGGCACCTCGGATATGGCGGTCGTCCGCATGCGCCGCTTGATGCTGCAATCGGTGCGCGAATTCATGGCAAGCGGCAAGACGCCGCTCGGGCTGGAGCCCGCCGTCAATTACACGAGGCTCCGCGCCGAAGAGGCGATCGTGCCGCTCGACACGCCGTGGCAGAAATTGTGCCGCTTGGGTGAAGCGCAGGCCGCCGAATAGCGGCGCAAAGGTCACCAGGCGATCAGGCCCCAGACGACGCAGCCGAAGCAACCGACGAGCAGCACGGCATCGCCGGCGATGTAGCGCCAGAAGCGTTGCGGCTGCCTAGCGCGCGTGATGCCGCCATCCTTGCCGCGAACCCGCCCGGTCACCAGGCCGATCGACACGTCGAGGCTCAGAACGAGGGCCAGTCCGGCGGCGAGAACGGGAAGCAGGTGAGGTTGGGTCATCGAAAACGCTGCGGGCGGGCGCCGTCAGCCGACCATAAATCGGTTGCGATATCGTCTATGAAGGGCGCGTTACTTGCCAGGCCCCCCGGTTGGCAAGTCCGTCGGCGACCTTCGTATCACGTGCTTTCGCGGCAATGTCGGTGCTGGCGTCCGGCATATCGCCTCTCGCGGCTTTGGCCACGATAAGCGTGACTTTGATGCGTGCGCTAAGCTCCGGCTTCGCGTGCAGCCCCGGGTGAGAGCGATGAAAGATCAGAACGAGTCCGACGCGCCGCTTGTCCTTGCGAAGAGCGGCTGGGTCTATGCCGGCGGTCATGCCGAGACTATCGACGGCAAGCAATACACCGTTGGCCAGGTCTATGCCGAATACATGATCCCGGCGGAGCGGCGCTCGCCGTATCCGGTGATCATGGTTCATGGCGGGACTATGTCGGGCACGAATTACACCGGCACGCCGGATGGGCGCGAGGGCTGGGCGCAGAATTTCGTGCGCGCCGGTTATGCGGTCTATGTCGTCGATCAGGTCGGCAAGGGCCGCTCGGCCTATTTTCCCAGCGTTTACGGTCCGAAAGCGGCGACCGACATGTCGAACAACCAATCGCGCTATGTCGCACAGGGAAAATTCAAGCTGTGGCCGCAAGCCCATCTGCATACGCAATGGCCGGGCGATGATTCGCTCGACGCGCCGGCGGTGCAGCAACTCGTCGCCTCGCAGCTTCCCTCGATCAAGGATTTCCACCGCCAACAAGAGCTCAACACCGCCGCGCTCATCGCGCTGATCGATAAGATCGGTCCGTCGATCCTGATGGTGCATTCGCAAGCCGGCGCTTTCGGCTGGCCGGTCGCCGATGCCCGGCCCGAGCAGGTCAAAGCGCTGCTCGCGATCGAGCCGAATGGGCCGCCCTTTTATCCCGTCTCTTTCGTCGGCGCGCCCGGGTGGTTCCAATACGGCAACGCGATCGCGCTGCGCTACGGCATCACCGACGTGCCGCTGACCTACGATCCGCCGGTCAAAGATCCATCCGAGTTGAAGATCGTGCAGCAGGCGGAAGCCGACGGTCCCGATCTTGTGCGCGGCTATCGGCAAGCCGACCCGGTGCGCCGCTTGCCGAATCTCCAAAAGATGCCGATCCTCGTTGTCACCGCCGAGGCGTCCTATCACGCGCCGTACGATCACTGCACGGTGAGTTATTTACGGCAGGCCGGCGTCGAACCGCATTGGATGAAACTCGCCGAGCATGGAATTCGCGGCAACAGCCATGTGCTGATGATGGAGCAGAACAGCAAGGCAATCGCCGACCTCATCATCGCCTGGTCGAACGAGGCGACGGCCTAGGCGCGACGGATGCAACGCCCGATCACTTGCCTCACCTCAACTGTTATATTCAACTAATCACGGTAATCCTCGTTTACTATTCACTCATAAGTTGCTTCTAGATTTTCCGGCGGGTCATTCACTTCGCCCATTTAGAGACCCTGGCGCGAAACCGCGAAACGGAGAAAAGCATGAACAATATTCGAATGATGATGAGCGGCAGCGCCGTGATCGTCGCGCTTGCGGCTGCATTGCTCGTTCAGGGCTGCACGATGCCGCAAACCAATGCTTCGGCGAACGTCTATGATGGTAACGACTATGTCGCGGCGCTCGACGCTGCGATGACTTCGGACGACGGCGGCGAATAAGCTTCCTCCCGCCTACGATCA
Source organism: Allostellaceae bacterium (assembly GCA_036490955.1). GTDB lineage: Bacteria > Pseudomonadota > Alphaproteobacteria > ATCC43930 > CGMCC-115725 > CAIKMD01. Next base: position 25,488 of record DASXCX010000033.1, read on the forward strand.
ACGGATGCGAAAGCGGGCGTCGCCGAAAGGCGACGGCCGCTTTCGTCGTTTTATAATCCTGTGAACGTCGGACGATCAGAGCGGCAACGCTTTGTCGGCCAGCACTCCCACAAACAGCAGGAACAAGTACAGAATCGAAAACGCGAAGAGACCGCGGGCAGGGGCACTTTCTTTATCGCGACGGCAGCGGTACAGCCGGATCGCAAGGAAGAGCAGAGTCGCGCCGCAGACACACGCGACCGCGCCATAAAGTGATCCCGTAAAGCGTAGCAGCCAAGGCAGTAGAGAAGCCGTCACCAGCAGAATGGTATAGGCCAGGATATGTTTGGTGGTTCTTCTCCTTCCGATGACGACAGGCAGTATCGGAATGCCGGCCCGGGCATATTCGCCGACCCGTTCCAGCGAAAGAGCCCAAAAGTGTGGCGGCGTCCACAGCAGTATGATCAGAAACAGAAGCAGCGGCTCAATGCCAACCCGGCCGCTCGCCGCGACCCAGCCAATAACGGGTGGCAGCGCGCCCGCGACTCCTCCAATGACGATGTTCTGTGGCGTCCGAGGCTTCAGCCACATCGTATAGACGACAACGTAGAAGAAGATCGTGAATGCCAACAACGCGGCTGCAACGAGGCTTATGAATGCGAGGGTCGCGACGCTACTCGCCGCCAAGCCGAGCCCGAATGCCAGAGCCTCCGACTGCGAGACGCGACCGCTTGGAATTGGCCGGCCCGCAGTGCGGGCCATCGCGGTGTCAAGGCCAGCCTCGTACCACATGTTGAGAGCGCCGGCGCTGCCAGCGCCGGTTGCGATCGACAGCAGCGCGATGCATTCCTTCACGGGATCGAGATGCCCAGGAGAAACGACGAGGCCCACGAATGCCGTGAACATCACGAGCGACATAACCCGAGGCTTTGTCAGTGCCGCGAAATCGCCTGCGCGCCGAACCGCGACCAAGGTACTTATGCGAACCGATGCGGAGCTTTGACTGGCAATAGACACATTCACCTCCTATCAGCGAGGCATATCAGAGCTTCTCTGTACGACGCGCTTAGCGTTTCACGACGTTTCGCCAGAGACGCTGCAGACTGTCGATGCCACCCGCCGTGGAACTCCAGGTCGTCGTATCGCAGATCAGCAACTGGCC
>DASXCX010000034.1:0-20328 GCA_036490955.1 Allostellaceae bacterium
CGCGCAGCCGCGCCGGATCGCCTGATCCATCCATCATCGCCCCGCGCTCGCGCGGGATGACCACCGTGGCCAGCGTGCCGCGGCCGAGCTCGCTCATCAGCTTCACGCGTCCGCCATGCAGCCGCATCAGCCGGTCGCAGATCGCGAGGCCGAGCCCGGTGCCTTCGTGCCTGCGGTTATGGCCGCCATCGGCCTGCTGGAAGGGCTCGAAGGCGTGTGCCAGGTCGGCAGCCGACATGCCGATGCCGTTGTCGCGGATCTCGATGCAGATCTCGCCGCCGGCGGCCGTCAGCGCGCGCACATCGACGCGGCCGCCCTCCAGCGTGAATTTGATCGCATTGCCGATGAGGTTGAGCAGCACTTGCCGCAGCCGCGCCTCATCCGCGGTGACGCTCGCCGGCGCCGAGGCGAGATCGACGCTCAGCTTCACGCCGCCGGCTTCGGCGCGCTCGCCGAGGAAACGCATCGTGTTCTCGATCAGCGCCGACAGATCGATCTTATCTTCGCGCAGTGCCACCCGCCCGGATTCGGCGCGCGCGAAATCGAGGATGTCGTTGATCAGCATCAGCAGATGCTGGCCGCTGGCGAGCACGTCGCCGGCATAGGTCTTGTAGGCGGGCACGCCGACCGGGCCGAGGAGTTCGCCGTTGATCACCTCGGAAAAGCCGATGATCGCGTTGAGCGGCGTCCTCAGCTCATGGCTCATCGTGCCGAGGAATTCCGATTTCGCGCGATTGGCGGCCTCGGCCGCGTCTTTGGCGGCGCGCAGCTCCGCCTCGACACGCTTGCGCGCGGTGATCTCCTCGACCATGCCTTCGTAATAGAGGAACTTGCCGTCGTCGCCACGCACCTCGCGGCAGCTCTCCGAAATCCAGATGACGCTGCCGTCGCGCCGATAGATTTGCGATTCGAAACCCGAGACGATACCGCGCTCGAGCATTTCCCTAACGAACGCATCGCGGCGCGTCGGGTCCACATAGAGCTGGACACGGATATCGGTGAGCGCCGAGAGCAGCGCACCCACCGTGTCGTAGCCGTAGATATGAGCGAGCGCCGCATTCGCCATCAGGTAATGGCCGTCCGCGGTGGTCTGGAAGATGCCCCAAATCGAATTCTCGAAAATGCCGCGATAGAATTGCGCCAGGCTGTGCGCCGCGCGCTCTGTCTCGACGAGGCGCGTCATGTCCTGGATCACGCCGACGAGCAGCTCAGGCTTACCGCGCGCGCTGAGCGCGACGCCGGCGCGGCCATAGATCAGCGTGCCGCGGCGCTCTTCGACTGCGAGGCGGAAGAAGCATTCCTCGGTCGCCGGCTTGCCGTTGAGCGGCGGCGACAAGAACAGCGCCATCGCCGCGGCATCATCCTCGTGCACCGATTGCAAAATCAAGCTAATGCTCGGCGCCGCCGCAGCCCCCCAACCGAGGAGACGGCGCGCCTCGTCCGAGACCGAGACCGAACCGGTACCAAAATCGATTTCGACCGTGCCTAGCGCGGCGATCGCCTGCATGCGCGCAAGCTGCGCCGTGCCATGCGGACGCGCTCCGGCGCGCCTGCCCGGCCGGCGATTGCGTCCGCTCATCGCTTGGTTGCGCCCATCCGCACTCATGATCATCCGGATTTACCGGATGGCGGCTAAAATCCCATAAATTCCAACGGCGATATCTCCGACAGTCCGGGACAATCGCTATTCCGGCTGCTTAAATTTTAGGCGGCCGGCGACACCGCGTTCAGGGGACGATGTCGACCCCGGCGAAGAAGAACGCGATCTCGGTCGCCGCATTCTCGGCCGAATCCGAGCCATGCACGGAATTCGCTTCGATCGATTCCGCGAAATCTTTACGGATCGTGCCGGGCGCGGCCTTTTTCGGGTCGGTGGCGCCCATGATGTCACGATTGGCGGCGACCGCGTTCTCGCCCTCCAGCACCTGGGCCACGACCGGACCCGAGATCATGAAGCTGACAAGCTCGCCGAAGAATGGCCGCGCCTTGTGGACAGCGTAGAAAGCCTCGGCCTGCGCCTTGGTGAGCTGCAGGCGCTTTTGCGCCACGATCTTGAGGCCCTTCTCTTCGAACCGGGCATTGATCTTGCCGGTAAGGTTGCGCCGGGTCGCGTCCGGCTTGATGATCGACAGGGTACGCTCAGCGGCCATGAGAACGATCCATTCCTGTTGTGGATTGGGGCGCCTCGAGGCGCGCCCAGGGATTTTTGGATAGGGGCGCCTCAAGGCGCCCCGGGGAATTGCGCGGGGTATAGCGAGCGCGCCGCTCGCCTTCAACCCACCGGGCTTCAGCCGGCGCTGTTCGGTTCCGTCTCCGTGCCACGCTTCACCCAGCCGGATGGGGTCTGTTCCCAATAGGTGAGCGTATGGCCGGCAGCCTTGGCGACGCGCCAGCGCTGCCGCGCCTCCTCGACCGCCGCCTCGTCATTGCCATCGAACATGTCGCAGACACGCAGGTAGTTCTCGATCCCGGTGCCCGGCGCGCCGTCGACCAGTAACAGCATCGTCGCGTTATTGGGATTGCCCTCGCTCGCGGTCAAAAAGATCGGCTGGCGGTCGGCGTTGCCGTCGCGCGCGCTGCCGTGCGGCAGGAAGCTCGCCTCGTCATAGGTCCAGAGCAACTGATTGAGATGTTCGACGCGCTCATGGGAACTCGCCAGCACCAACACGCGATAGCCGTCCTTGAGAGCGCGCTCCAACAGCCGCGGCAGCGCCCGCTCGAGCGGCGTCGTCTTCAGATGATAGAAGCCGATTTCGCCCAGCGTTATTTGCCTTCGTAATGATCGGCGACGAAGCGTTCCAAGAGCCGCACGCCGAATGCCGTCGCACCTTTCGGCACGATGGCTGAGTCTTTCTTCGACCATGTGGTGCCGGCGATGTCGAGATGCGCCCAGGGCACGCCATTGACGAAGCGCTGCAGGAACTGCGCCGCGGTGATCGAGCCGGCGTCGCGCCCGCCGATGTTCTTCATATCGGCCGCATCGCTATCGAGTGCGCGGTCATAGGCATCGCCGAGCGGCATGCGCCAGAGCTTTTCTTCGACCGATTTGCCGGCTGCGATGAGACGCTCGGCGAGCTGATCGTTATTGGCAAAGATGCCTGCATGATCATGGCCAAGCGCGACGATGATCGCGCCGGTCAAGGTCGCGAGGTTGATCATGAATTGTGGCTTGAACCGATCCTGGCAGTACCAGAGCGCATCGCCGAGGACGAGCCGGCCTTCGGCATCGGTGTTGATCACTTCGACGGTCTGGCCCGACATGGACTTGACGATGTCGCCGGGACGCTGCGCATTGCCGTCGGGCATGTTCTCGACGCAGCCGGCGATACCGACCGCATTGACGCGCGCCTTGCGACCGGCGAGCGCTTTCATCAGGCCGATGACGACGCCGGCGCCGCCCATATCCCATTTCATGTCTTCCATACCGCCGGCCGGCTTGATCGAGATGCCGCCGGTATCGAAGGTCACGCCCTTGCCGAGGAAGGCGAGCGGCGCCTTGTTCTTGGCCCGCGGATTGCCTTTCCATTGCATGACGACGAGCCGCGCCGGCTTCCGGCTACCTTGCGCGACGCCCAGCAGCATGTTCATGCCGAGCGTCTTCATCTGCTTGTCGTCGAGCACTTCGACCTCGACGCCAAGCGAGGCGAGCTTCTTCGCCTCCGCCGCCAAGGTCTCGGGATAGATCACATTCGCCGGCTCGGAGACGAGATCGCGGGTGAAGAACACGCCGTCCGCGATCTTGTCGAGCGGCTCGAATTCTTTTTCCGCGGCTTTCGGTCCGTCGACGAGCAAAGTCAGCTCTTTCATCGACGGCTTGTGCTCGGGCTTTTCCTTCGTGCGGTATTTATCGAAGCGATAGGATCGCAACCGCGCGCCGTAAGCGAGATCGGCCGCGGCAAGCGCCGTATCCTTGCCTTTGAAAGCGTTGACGAAGAACGCCGCATTCTGCTCGCCGACCGAATTGAGCGCGTTGAGGATCACGCCGCCGCGATTCTGGCGTGCGCTGCGGTCGCCGACCTTGGGCTTGCCGACGCCGATCAGCATCACGCGCGATACATCGCCGAGATTGGGCGGCGCTGGGATCATCATCGTCTCGTCGGGCTTTCCGGTGAAGCGGCTCGCTTCCATCGCGCGCTTGATCGCGCCGCCGCTTTGCTTGTCGATTTCGCTCGCATGCGGCGACATTTTGCGGTCTTCCATGATCGCGACCACAACCGTGCCAGAGCGCGGCATGCGCGGCGCCGCGAAGCTGATCTTCATGGGATGCCCCGACCTTTTATTGCCAGCGGCGGCGATAGACCCTCGCCGCCATTGAGTCAACCTTGGGCACGACTCAACGGCAGACAGAGCGGCGCGGGCGCCAGCACTTGCGACCAACGCGCGTGGCTAGGCGGCGGATCGTAAGCCCAGATCGCTTTGATCTGCCACTCATCGCCCACGCGCTGCAGCAGCGCGCCGTGCCCTTCCGGAACCGACACGAAACCGGGCGGCGCGCAAGAAAGCACCGCAAGCAGATCATCCTTGTTGGCAAGGCCGGTCGCAAAATCGTTGGCGATATCGAGCACGACATTCGGCCGGCGCGGCGGCAGGTCGCGCAGCACACCCTCAATCGTCGGCGGCAAGGTGCCGTTATCGCCCGGCAAGATCAGCAGCACGTGATCCTCTTCGGAAATGCGGATCGCCGCCTCATGCGCAAGTTGATAGGCGCGCAGATTGGGGATTTCGAGATCGAAGCGCAGCATTCGCAGGAAGGGCAGCGGCACGAGGAGCGCGAGCAGCACGAGGAGCGCCGGCATGGCGCGATGCAAGCGCCCGCCGAAATGCTGCCAGCGCCAATCGCGCGCAAAAAGAACCAATGTCGCCATCAGCAGTAGGCCGAGATGCGTGTTGTAGCGGAAATAAGAATGCGCCTCGAGGCCCATCTCGCCCTCGAAATGGACGACATAGGCGCCGATGAGCGCGAGATTGTAGACTATGGCCACGCCGAGCAGCATCGCCCCAAAACGCGTGCCGAGATCGAGCTCGCGGCGGCGAAGACGCCACGCAGCGATCGCAAGCGTCGCAAAAAGGATCGCGAAGAAGACGCCGCGCTCGCCGATCGCGCGCAGGACGTTGAGAAGAATCGTCGGCAATTCGCGGACGTGCCATTGCTCGATCGGGAGACCCTTGAGCTCGCCGAGCGCGAAATGATCGAGCACATACCAACGCCAGCCGAGATAGAGCAGCCCCGCCGGCAGCACAGCAAGTAGGATTTGCGCGACGACCCTGCCCCGCGCGGCACGCGCTGTCAGCGCGAGGGCAAGCGCCGACAGCACGACCCCGAGCGCGAGGGCGATGCTCTCTTGCTTGATATTGACCAGCACGGCGAGGATCAGCGCGAGCTGCAGAAAATCGTCTTGCGCGGGGCGCCGGCCGCTAGTGCGATCGAGCGCGCGCGCCGCATGCCAGCCCGCGAATATAAGCGCCACCGTCACCGAGGTCTCGCTATAGGCCGAGAGGTGATAGCGCGGATCGAAGCCGGGATTGAGCGGAATCGCGAGCAGCAGGCCGAGCGCAAGCACCGGCCAGCCCGGCAACGCCGCGTCGTCTTCCGTCATGATACGCGCCAGCAGCAGCCCCGCTGCGAGCTGCAGCACGACATTGAAATCGATCATTGCGCTGGCAGGGAAATTCGGCAGCAGCAGCCCGGCCATATAGCTCGCGAGCTGCATATTGTAGGGCGCGCCGGCGATGAAGGAGTGTGCCGCCGGCCGCGCATCGGCAGGAAAGAAGCCGTGATCATAGAGATAGGCAGCGTTCGGCAAGAGGTTGAGCCAGGTGTCGGGCAGGCTCGGCCGCGCACTTCCCATCATGAGGAGCAACGGCAATGCCAGCATGACAATGCGCGCGAGCACGCACCAATCACGCGCGCCGAAACGCAGCCGAGGCCACGACAGCGCGCCGAGACCGACGATCAGCAACGCCAGCGCCGTAACATGCATGCTCACGGGCGTCGCGATGCCCCATACCGTCAGCACGAGCACGCAGACACCCCAGCCGGTAAGCAAAGCGGATTCGGGCGCTGCGCGACCACGTGTCACGAGCCGGCCGACCCCGCACATCGCCAGAACCGCGACCACGACGCCGGCCCAGCCGGCAAGGTCGAGCCATGATGGCACGAGCAGCGCGAGCGATGGCATCAGGGCGCGGCGGCAGCCGCGTCGGCCGTGACGCGATAAAGCTGGTAGCGCGGCGTCACGAATTCCGGCATCAGCCCGGCGGTGTTTTTGAGCGCAAAGGGACGCGGATTCGCGAAGGCGACGTAGCCGCACGCTTGAAGCGCGGCCTTGGCTTCTTTTGTCAGCGGCGTCGAATCGGCCACGAATTGGTACCAGAGCAAATCCGGCGACAACAGGTCGGCCAAATGATTGGCGACCGGCTGCAGCATGATCGGCTGTTGCAGCGGATAGTGGAAGATCGTCGGCACGAGCGCATCCCGCCGTATCACCGCGAGCGTCGTGAAATGCGTGAGCGGCGCTTTCGCCACCTGGATACTGTCTTTGCCGAACGCCACCGCGACGCAACCGCCGTGCGGCAGCGCGTCAAGCCCCGGCAGAAGTTGCGCATAGAGCCGGCCCGCCTGGAACCAGACCGCGGCGATGACGGCGAGCCGCGCGGCGAAAAGCAGCCCCGCGAAAGCCATGAAACGCGGCTCGATGTCCTCAAACCGGCCCTGCCAACTGCTGCCGCCGATCAGCACGAGGAACATCATCATCGGGATGCGCCGGTCGACACCCGCGGCGGTGAAGAGCTGCGTCGGCATCGCGATATAAACTGCAACGAGGCCGAGCAGCGGCACCGCCATCTCCGGGGCGAGGCGGACCCAGCGCCGCCAATAAGCGAAGGCGATCGCGAGCACGACGAGCACGAAGCAGACGACGTCGAAGGGCCGGCTGTAATTGTCAAAAACGCTGAACAGCAGATCGAGCTTGCGCAGCGGATTGGCAAAAATGATGCGGCCGGACGACGAATTCTGCAGTGCCAGCGCCAGCGCCGGCAGGAACGCAACACCGCCGACGAGCAGATCGCGAATAGCGGCGGCGATGCCCTTGCGTTGCAGCCAGATCTGGCCGAACTCGTAAGCCGCGATCATGACGGCATACATGCCGAAGGCGAGAAGATGCGAGATATAGATCGCCAGCCCGAGAAACGTGCCGAGCGCAAGCCGCAGCAGCCAATGCCGCTTGCCGAGAGCGATCCAGACCGCGAACGCCGCCAGTGCCAGGCCGCAGCCGAAGAGAAAGCTCATGAAGCCCCAGAGCAGGAGGCGCGTATAGAGCAAGAGGAAAGCGAGCAGCGACCACCGCGACCAGCGGCCGAACACCGCACGGTGAATCGCCGCCGTGCCGCCGGCGAGCAGGAGGAAGGTAACGGCGATGAAGAGCTTCCCTGCCCATTCGAGCGGCATGATTTGCGCGAGGAAGGGCACGATTCCGTCCATAGCGAGGTCAGGGATCGGCGCCCACGCGACGATGTAATAGCGTGCGAGCCCGGCATCGGGCAGATGCGGCAGAAGATGCATGCGCGCGAGATGATTGGGATAGTCGAGCAGCGGCGGCAGCGCGGTCAGCAGCAGCGGCACGCAACTCAGCGCGAAGAGAACCAGGAAGGCGGGCGTAAAGCGGCTCACCGACGACGGCCGTGCCGCCGCCGTATCTTCCCCCATGCCTTGCCCGTTCCGAGTCGCGTCCCCGATCACGACAGCGAGAGTTCCACGCCGCCTCGCGCGCCGCAAGCCGCACGCGACAAAATGCGCGCATGGCGTGGAAATCACGTGGAAAAATCAAATCGGGGGCTAGGCTCGGCGCGCGGCCCGCTTCTATAATCCGCGCATGAGGGGCCTCACGCGCTACATGCTGCGCCAGACGCTGCTGGTGATGCTGTCAGTCTGTCTGGTGTTCAGCTCCGCGGTCTGGCTGGTGCAAGCGCTGCGCCTCATCGATCTTATCGTCAACCGAGGATTGTCGATCGCGGTGTTCATGCATCTGGCGATCCTGATCATGCCGCGCTTTGTCGACGTGGTCATGCCGATCGCGGTCTTCGTCGCGGCGCAATTCGTCTACAACCGCCTGATCGCCGAGAGCGAGATGGTCGTGATGCGGGCGGCCGGCGTCAGCTCGATGTCGCTCGCCGCACCGGCGCTGATGACCGGGGTCATCGGTACCGTCATCCTCTTTTCGCTCTCGCTCTACCTGCTGCCGGCATCCAACCGCGCCTTCAAGGATCTGCAATTCGAGATCCGCAACCGCTTCGCCTCGGTGCTGATCCAGGACGGCGTTTTCAATACGCTGACCGACAAGCTGATGGTCTACGTCCAGGGGCGCGACGCCAACGATGATCTATCCAGCATTCTCATCTACGACGATCGCCAGCCCGGCAAGCCGATAACCGTCTTCGCCGAGCGCGGCGCTATCGCCAATACGGCCGATGGGCCGCGGCTGTTGCTGGTCAACGGCACGCGGCAGCAGCGCGACGAATCCAACGGCCACCTTTCGGTGCTGACCTTCAAGCAATATACGCTGGAGCTCTCCAACCTCAGCGGCGCGCCGGGCACACGCGACCGGCAAGTTGATGAGCGGTATACCGGCGATCTCATCGCGGGCATGGGACCGGACCAGGATCCGGAGTGGCGCCGCGCCGTCCTGGTCGAGCTCAATATGCGGCTCGCCGGGCCGCTTTCCGCACTCACCCTGGCCTCGCTCTCGATCGCCTGTCTCCTGACCGGCGAATTCAACCGTCGCGGCCAGACCAAGCGCATCCTGCTCGCGGTCGGTCTCGCCTTCATGGTCGAAGTGATCGACGTTGCGCTCAAGGACCTGGCGGCACGAGCCTGGTTCGCAATCCCGCTGCTCTACGCCAATCTGCTGATACCGCTCTTGATCTCGCTCTGGATGTTGTGGCGCGAAAGTGCGCCGCCCTGGCGCCGCCGCGCGTTTGCGGCACAACCGGCGGAGTAGCGCGTCCGTGTCGCCGTGGAAAACGCTCTTCCGCTACATCGCGCGCCAGTTCTTCACCTGGTGCGCGATCATCTTCCTCTCGATGATGAGCATCGTCTTCCTGCTCGACTACATCGAGCTGATCCGCCGTGCCGGCACGCGGCCCGATGCGACGTTGCTCGTCCTGCTCGAAATGGCGGCGCTGAAACAGCCCGACATGATGCAGCAAGTGATGCCGTTCGCCATCCTCTTCGGGACCATGATGGCGTTCTGGCGCCTGACCCGCAGTCACGAACTGGTGGTCGCGCGCGCCGCCGGGATTTCCGCGTGGCAATTCCTCGCGCCGCCGCTCTCGGGCGCCTTTCTCGTCGGCGTGCTGATGGTGACGGTGTTCAATCCGATCGCATCGGTCATGCAGGCGGCCTATGAACAGCTCGACAATCGCATCCTGCGCGGCGGCGGCGACCAGCTCAGCCTGTCGCGCAGCGGCTTCTGGCTGCGGCAAAGCGACGGGGCCGGCAACCACTCGATCGTCCATGCGGCCGGCTTCGCGGTCAATCGCCGCGCCCTCGACAACGTCATGATCCTATTCCTCGCCAGCGACACGAAATTGACGCGGCGCATCGATGCACAGCAAGCGGTGCTCGAGAACGGCGTCTGGGAGGTGCGGGACGGCACCGAATGGGAGCCGGGCAAGCCGCTGACGCCGTTCACGAAGATCGACGTCGATACCAACCTGACGCTCAACAAGATCCAGGAAAGCTTTGCTTCGCCCGAGACGATGTCGTTCTGGGAGCTGCCGGGCTTCATCCGCCTGCTCGACGCCTCGGGCTTCTCCTCGCAAAAGCATCGCCTCTATTTCAACGCGCTGCTCTCGCGCCCCTTCCTCTACGCCGCGATGGTGCTGATCGCCGCGAGCTTCAGCCTTAGGATGCAGCGCCGCGGCGGCGCGACGCTGATGATCGGCGCTGGCGTCGCGGCGGGCTTCGCGCTCTACTTCCTGTCGGATGTCGTCTTCGCTCTCGGCCTTTCCGCCAGCATTCCGATCTCGCTCGCGGCCTGGACGCCGACGGGCATCACCTGGCTGCTCGGGGCCACGCTCCTACTCCATCTTGAGGACGGCTGACGTTTGATGGGGGGGAAGGGGGTCCTCGGGGGAACGATCGGAGGCTTGCTCGCCTCCTGCTTGTTGCTGTTCAACGCATCGGCGCAGCAGCCGAGTTCGTCGCCGCCGCGCGCGCCGAGCAGTGCGGCGCAGCCCGGCATCGCATCGCCCGGCGCGACCGCGGCGCCGAAAGTCGGCGACAAGCCCGTGCTCGTCACCGCCGACGAGCTGCAATACCAACAGGATCTCGGCCTCGTCGTCGCCAAGGGCCATGTCGAGCTGAGCCAGGACGATCAGATCCTGCTCGCCGACACCGTCACGTACAATCAGCGCACCGACACCGTCACCGCCTCCGGCCATGTCAGCATGACGCAGCCGACCGGCGACGTCGCCTTTGCCGACTACATGGAGCTGCACGACAATTTTCGCAGTGGCTTCATCAAAGATGTGCGGCTGCTGCTATTCGACGGCTCGCGGCTCGCCGGCAACACGGCGCGGCGCGTCGGCGGGGTGCGCACGGAGGTGCGGCGCGCGGTCTATTCGCCTTGCCAGCTTTGCGCCGCCGATCCGACGGCGCCGCCGGTCTGGCAGATCAAGGCCGAGGACGCGGTCGACGACAAGGATCTCGAGATCGTCGAGTATCACGATGCGATCATGGAGATCGAAGGCATCCCCGTGATGTATTCGCCCTATTTCTCGCATCCCGACCCGTCGGTGAAGCGCGCCACCGGCTTCTTGCCGCCGGTCTTCGGCCACGATTCCTCGAACGGCTATCGCTTCGGCCTCCCCTATTACTGGGTGATCGGCCCGGACAAGGATGCGACTTTCCGGCCGATCTTCACGACCGACGGCGGAACCGTGCTCGACGGCCAGTATCGCCAGCGTTTCGGCAACGGCGTGCTGACGACGGACGACAGCGTCACTTTCGGCAGCAAGAGCAAAGACCCGCGCTCACCCGACGTGAACGCGGGCGGGGTGCGCGGACATCTGTCCGCCACCGGTCTCTGGGACCTGTCGTCGAACTGGCGCGCCGGGATCGATGGTACGGCGACGACCGATCAGACTTATCTGCAGCGCTACCACTTCCCCTATACAACCAACTTTCTCACCGACCATCTCTATCTCGAGCGCTTCGGGATAGCGAGCTACGCCAACATCAGCGCTTATGCCTATCAGAATCTGGACCCGAATTTCAGCATCGCGTCCGAGCCTTTCGTCCTGCCTCAAGCCTATTACAACTTGACGACGGCGCCCGACGCGCTGGGCGGGCGCTGGCAGTTCAACGGCGATGTGCTGAATCTCGCCAAGCGCGATTCCGTCAACATGAGGCGCTTGTCGCTCGGCAGCAGCTGGCGACTGCCTTTCACCAGTCCGATCGGGGATCGCTATCAATTCAGCATGACCTTACGCAGCGACGGCTATGACAGCGATTTCAGCCCGGGCTACGGCATCTCGACCACTCCGGAAACAAAGGTGACGGGTCGCGTCTTCCCTCAAGCGGCGCTGAATTGGCATTACCCGTGGATCGACCAGATCGGCAATATCAACGCGCTGATCGAGCCGATCGTCGCCGCCTTCGCCGCGCCGCTGGGCGGCAACCCTGCCGGCATTCCCAACGAGGACGCGCAGAGCTTCGAATTCGACGACACCGATCTCTTCGTCGGCAATCGCTTTCCCGGTTATGACCGGGTCGATACCGGCCAGCGCGTCGACTACGGCCTGCATGCCGGCGTGTTCAATCCGCTGGCGGGCAGCACGCAGATACTGATCGGCGAGAGCTATCGCTTTCAAAGCGACACGCAGTTCCCCGTGGGTACCGGTCTCGATCATCGCCGCTCCGACATCGTCGGCCGCGTGACCATTTCGCCCAACGGCTATTTCAATCTTTTCTATCGCGCCCGCCTCGACAGCCAAGATCTGGCCATGCGGCGCCAAGAGGTCGGCGTTTATGGCGGCGTCGCCAACCTCAACGGCTCGATCAGCTATATCGCGACTTCGCCGATCCCCAGCCTGCCGACGGTCCTGCCGGCGAGCCAGATCAGCCTTGGCGTCAACTTCGCGCTAACCGACCGCTGGTCGGGCCAGATAACGCAGACGCAAAACCTCAATCAGGGTGCCACCAGCCTCAACTCGGGGGTGCATCTGACCTATCGCGACGACTGCCTCGCCATCACCGGAACGATCCAGCGCAGCGCCATATCGATCGGCGACGTGAAGCCCGGCGTGTCCTTCGTCCTGAGCTTCGTTTTCCGCGACCTCGGCGACGTTTCGGTATCGCCCTGAAATGCGGGTCGCGTGGCGGCCCGATCGCCTCGCGGTCATGCATCCCAGGCTATGACGAAATCCCTCTTGGGCATTGCTTGCTTTCGTTCTATAAACTTGGCGCCCCCGATCATGAATTCACTTTGCCCATGAAATGGTTGCTTCGTCTTGGCTTGGTCCTCGCGCTCGCCGGCACCTGCCAGGCGCAAGAGACCCGCATCGCCGCCGTGATCAACAACGACATCGTCACGGCCGACGATGTCAATGCCCGGCTGATGCTCCTCATGCGCTCCTCGGGCATTCCCGACACGCCGCAGAACCGCCAGCAGCTTCAAAACAGGGTCCTGCAGCAACTCATCGACGAGAAGCTCGAGATGCAGGAAGGCAAGCGCTACAAGGTCACCGCCGACAAGGCCGAAATAGAGAGGGCGCTCACCAGTATCGAGTCGCGCAACAGCATGCAGAAGGGCGGACTCGATCAGTATCTGAAGTCGGCGGGCATTCCGCGTAGCACCCTGGCCGATCAGGTCACCGCCTCGATCATCTGGAACAAAGTGGTCGAGGGTCGCTACTCCTCGGATGTCAGCGTTTCCGATACCGAGGTCAATGACGAGATCGCGCGGCTCAAAGCCGATATGGGCAAGCCGCAAAGCCATGTCGCCGAGGTCTTCCTCGCGATCGACAATCCAACGCAGGAATCCGAGGTGAAGTCGCTCGCCGACAAGCTGATCCAGCAGATTCGGGCCGGCGCGCAGTTTCCCGCCGTCGCGCAGCAATTCTCGCAATCGCCCAGCGCCGCGACCGGCGGCGATATCGGCTGGGTGACGCCGAATCAGTTCGGCCCGCCGCTCGACGAGGCGATCGCCAAGATGAATCCGGGCGAGATGTCCTATCCGATCCGCACCACCGCCGGCTATTACATCCTCTATCTCATCGATCGGCGCACGCCGGGACAAACCAGCGCCGACGACACCCAACTCTCCCTCGTCGAGGTGGTTCTCCCCGTCGCGGCTAATGCCCCACCGCAACAACAGCAGAAAGTCATGGCGCAGGCGCAGAACATCAGCGCAACGGCAAAGAGCTGCGACGACATGGGGAAGATCGCGCGCGAGCAGGCGCCACAGACCTCGACCCAAAGTCCCAGCGTTCGCGCTGGCGATCTGCCAGCCGAGCTCCGCGGGCTCGTGCTCGGGCTCAAGGTGTCGGAGCCGAGCAAGCCCCTGCCGACGCGCGGCGGCATCGGCATCATCATGGTATGCAAGCGCACCGACCCCAGCGCGGCGCTGCCGACGCAGGATCAGATCTATGACGAGCTGATGCATGCGCGTCTCGATCAGATCTCGCGCCGCTACCTGCGCGATCTGCGCCGCTCCGCCTACGTGGATATTCGCGGGTGACGCGAGCGCCGCTTGTTCTCACCATCGGCGAGCCCGCCGGCGTCGGCGGCGAAATCACGCTGAAAGCCTGGCACGCACGTAATGCCGGGCATCTGCCGCCATTCTTCGCGCTCGATGTACCTGAGCGGCTGACGCAACTCGCCGCATCGCTTCGGCTCGACGTGCCGGTACGTGAGATTGCCGCGCCCGAAGAAGCCGCCGCTATTTTCGCCACGGCGCTGCCGGTGCTGCCGATCGCGTTGCCGCATCGGGTCGTGCCCGGCAAGCTCGATACCGGCAACGCGCCGGCCGTCATCGGCGCCATCAGAAAAGCGGCCGAGTTCGTGCAGCAACATCGCGCCGCGGCCATCGTTACCAACCCCATCCAGAAAGAGACGCTCTACGCCGCCGGCTTTCATCATCCCGGCCACACCGAATATCTCGCCGAGCTCGCCGGCGGCGTGACGCCGGTCATGATGCTGGTGGGACCGGAGCTGCGCGTCGTGCCCGTGACGATTCACACGCCCTTGCGGCAAGCGATCGCGGCGCTGCGCAGCAAAGACATCGTCACGGCGGCCAGTATCACCGTCGCGGGCTTGAAGCGCGACTTCGGTATCGCCCAGCCGCGCCTCGCCATCGCCGGGCTCAATCCCCATGCCGGCGAGAACGGCACGATTGGCCGCGAGGATATCGAGATCGTTGCGCCGGCGGTGAACACGCTGCGCGATCTCGGCATCGACGTCACCGGCCCGATGGCGGCCGATACGATGTTCCACGCCGCGGCACGCCGGCGCTACGACGCCGCGATCTGCATGTACCATGACCAGGCGCTGATCCCGCTGAAGACGCTGGATTTCGATCGCGGCGTGAACGTCACACTCGGCCTGCCCTTCATCCGCACCTCGCCCGATCACGGCACGGCCCTCGATATTGCCGGCAAGGGCGTCGCCAATCCGGCGAGCCTCATCGCCGCGATCGCGCTCGCCGGCGAGCTCGTGCAGCGCCGTGTCGCCGCCTCCGTCCCCGCCTGAGCTCCCGCCACTTCGCGAGATCATCCGCCGCTTCGAGCTCGGCGCGCGCAAATCGCTCGGCCAGAATTTCCTCCTCGATCTCAACCTCACGCGGCGCATCGCCCGCACCGCCGCGCCGCTCCATCAAGCGAACATCATCGAGATCGGACCCGGGCCGGGCGGTCTTACCCGTGCGCTGCTGTTCGAAGGCGCGCAACATGTCACCGCGATCGAGCGCGATCCGCGCTGCATCGCCGCTCTACGCGATCTTGAAAGAGCCTTTCCCAAGCGGCTCACCATCATCGAAGGCGACGCCCTGGAGATCGATGTGGCGAGTGTCGTGCCGGTGCCGCGCAAGATCGTCGCGAACTTGCCTTACAACATCGCAACACCGCTATTGATCGGATGGCTCGGCAGCGCGCATGCGTTCGAGAGCCTGACCCTGATGTTCCAGAAGGAAGTCGCCGAGCGTCTCGCCGCCGTGCCGGGCGACCATGCCTATGGCCGGCTCGCTGTGCTGACGCAATGGCGCTGCGCCGTGAAGCTCGCTTTCGACGTGCCGCCGCAAGCCTTCGTCCCTGCCCCCAAAGTCACCTCGACGGTGGTTCATCTCGTGCCGCGCGCGGCGCCGCTCGCATCTTGCGATCAAGCCGTGCTGGAGCGCGTCACCTCCGCCGCCTTCGGCCAGCGCCGCAAGATGCTGCGGCAAAGCCTCAAATCGCTCGGCGGCGACACCGCGACGCTGATCGCGGCATCGGGCGCCCAACCGACCGCGCGCGCCGAAGAGCTATCGGTCGAGCAATTCTGCGCGCTGGCGCGGGCGCTACGCTCCCCGAAATAGACGCTGTTAGAAAATAAGTTCGTCACCCTGAGAAAGGGGACTCAGGCTTGCGCGAGAATGACGCTGCTTCAAAAGCTATGTCTTCGTCCGGAGCGCGTTGACGAAATCGGCGAGACCGACCTGGCGCGTGCGGCGCTTACGCTCGGCATCAAGGATCGCCCGTACCTGGCGCACGCTGGTATCGAGGTCGTCGTTGACGATGACGTAATCGTATTCCGCCCAATGACTCATCTCGTCGGATGATTGCGCCATCCGCGCCTGCACCACCTCGGACGTATCCTGCGCGCGGCTCTGCAGCCGTTCTTTGAGTGCCTCGATCGTCGGCGGCAGGACGAACACCGCGACGACATCGGCTCCGACATTCTGCTTGAGCTGTTGCGTGCCCTGCCAATCGACGTCGCTGATGATGTCCTGGCCGCTCTCGAGCGCCTGCATCACCGGGCCGCGCGGCGTACCATAGCAATTGCCGAAGACGAGCGCGTGCTCCAAGAGCTCGCCCTCAGCCACCATCCGATCGAATTTCGCGCGCTCGACGAAATAGTAATGCGTGCCGTCGATCTCCCCCGGACGCTTCGCACGCGTCGTCACCGAGACCGACATGGCCAGCTTACCGTCGTCCTCGAAAAGCTTGCGGCTGATCGTCGTCTTGCCCGCGCCCGAGGGCGACGACAGCACGAGAAGCAGGCCGCGGCGCTTGATCGTGGGCTCGGCCATGGCTACTCGATATTCTGCACTTGCTCGCGCAGCTGCTCGATCGTGGCTTTGAGCGCGAGGCCGATGCGAGTCAATTCGAGATCGGCCGATTTCGAGCACAGCGTGTTGGCTTCGCGGTTGAATTCCTGGCACAGGAAATCGAAGCGTCGGCCGATCGGTCCGCCTTCGGCGAGAAGACTTCTCGCCGCACTCAAATGCGCCCTGAGCCGGTCGAGCTCCTCGCGGATGTCGGCCTTGGCGACAAGCAACGCCGCTTCATGCGCGAGACGCTCTTCGGGCAGTGCCGGCACCGCTTCGGTCAGCGCCGCGATGAGCTCTTTCAGCCGCGCCTTGATCGCCGCGGGCTGCGTCGCCGCCGCGCCCTCGGCGTCATTTACCAACACCGCGATCTCATTGAGGCGCTCCGCCAGCACTGCTTCAAGCCGCGCGCCTTCGCTGAGCCGCATCGTAGCGAGCCCTTCGAGCGCCTGCGCGAAGCCGTCGCTCAGCTGCTTCATGTGCCGCTCGCGCGCGCCTTCCTCTGGCGCCTCGTCGCCACTTTCGAGCACGCCACGCAAGGCAAGCAGCCCATCGATGCGCGGCGGCGCAGCCTCGACCTCGGCGGCAAGCTCGTTGGCGAGGCGAATGACCACCGCCAGCGCCTCGCGATTGACGCGGAGATTACCGGCACCCGCGATGCGCGTTACCGAGAGACCGGCGCTGATCGAGCCGCGCTTCAAGCGCTGCGTCACCAGCGCGCGTAGCGGCAGCTCCAGCGCATCGAAGCCCGGGGGCAGGCGGAAACGCAGATCCAGCGATTTCGAATTGACGCTTTTGAGCTCCCACGCCCAGCTCAGCGGCCCTTCATGGCCTTCGGCGCGGGCGAAGCCCGTCATGCTCGCGATCGTCATGACGCGCTTTATAGCGTTGCGCGCGGCGGCCGACTATCCGCCGTTCGGTCCATTTTGGCCGGCGCTCTGGCCGCTCTGACTGTTGCGCAGCTTGGCGACGTTCTTATTGTGCTCTTCGAGCGTCTTGGCGAAGGCATGTCCGCCGCTACCGTCGGCGACGAAATAGAGCTCGCCACGATCGTCGGGTTGCAGCGCCGCCTTCAGCGAGGCAAGACCAGGATTGTCGATGGGCGTCGGCGGCAAGCCCTTATCGAGATAGGTGTTGTAGGGCGACTCGACGGCGAGATCGTCATGCCCCAGCGGATGCGGCATCGGCACCGCGCCGCCTTTGGTCATGACATAGATCACGGTCGGATCGGCTTGCAGCTTCATGCCGAGTTTCAAACGCTCCGTGAACACGCCGGCGACGCGCGGGCGCTCATCGGATTTCGCCGTCTCCTTCTCGACGATCGAGGCCAGCGTCACGGCCTCGGCGAGACTGTTCAGCGGCAGGTTCGGCGCGCGATCGGCCCAGGCCTCGGCGAGCGCCTTCTCCAGCGCCCGATGCATGCGCTGGAGAAGCTCCTGCCGCGTATTGCCCATCACATAGAAATAGGTGTCGGGCAGCAGCGTGCCTTCCGGCGGCTCGGCATCGATGGTGCCCTCGAGCGCCGGCGCGGCGTCGATGAGCGCGACGATCTGGGCCGAAGTCAGGCCTTCGGGGATCGTCAGCTTGTGGCGATAGACCTTGCCGCTGTCGATAAGATCGGCGGCAGCGGCTGGGCTGATGCCGGCGCCGAATTCGTATTCGCCGGCCTTGAAGCCGGACGCGCGACCGGTCGCATAGCTACCGATCGCGAAGAGAGGGCCGCTTTGGATCACGCCGTTCGCGGCGAGCACCGTGCCGATGTCGCGCGCACCGGCGCCTTTCGGGATGACGACGAGCTTCGCCGCGGCGAGCGGTCCCGGCGCATTATAGGTTCGGCCGCCGACATAGGCCGCAACGCCGGCGAGCAGCAGGATGGCGACGAGCCCCCCTGCTGCACGGACCACCCAATTCATTTCAGGGAGCCATCGCTCTCAGGGAGGAGGACCGAAGATCAGCGACGCGTTGGTGCCGCCGAAGCCGAAGGAATTGGAAAGTACGCGGCGGACTTTACGCTCCTTGGCCTTCAAGGGGACGAGATCGATGTCGCACGAGGCGCTCGGCTTCTCGAGATTGAGCGTTGGCGGCACGATCTGGTCGCGCATGGCGAGCATCGAATAGATCGCCTCGACGGCACCCGCCGCACCGAGGAGGTGGCCGATCGCCGATTTAGTCGAGGACATCGACAGCTTGTAGGCGTGATCGCCGAACAGCCGCTTCACCGCGCCCAACTCGATCTCGTCGCCCAAAGGCGTCGAGGTGCCGTGCGCGTTGATGTAATCGATATCCTCGGCAGCGATGCCGGCGCGCTTCAGCGCGTTGCGCATGGCGCGGAAGCCGCCATTACCGTCTTCGGCCGGCGCAGTGATGTGATAGGCATCGCCCGACATGCCGTAACCGATGATCTCCGCGTAGATCTTGGCGCCGCGCTTTTTCGCATGATCGAGCTCTTCGAGCACGACACAGCCGGCGCCCTCGCCCATCACGAAGCCATCGCGCGCTTCGTCCCAGGGGCGCGACGCGCGTTGCGGCTCGTCGTTGAAGGCGGTCGACAGCGCCCGCGCGGCGGCAAAGCCGGCGAGACCGATCCGGCACACCGCTGCTTCCGCACCGCCCGCCACCATCACATCGGCGTCGTCCCATTGGATCAGCCGGGCGGCGTCGCCGATCGCATGCGCGCCCGTTGAACACGCCGTAACGACAGCGTGATTGGGCCCTTTGAAGCCGTATTTGATCGAGACCTGACCCGAAGCCAAGTTGATGAGGCAGGATGGGATAAAAAATGGCGAGACGCGACGCGGACCCTTCTCATGGAGGATCATCGAGGTCTCGGAGATGCCCGGCAGCCCGCCAATGCCCGAGCCGATCATCACTCCGGTGCGCTCCAAGGATTCTTCCTCGGTCGGCGTCCACCCGGCATCGCTCACCGCTTGTGTCGCTGCGCCAATCGCGAAGATGATGAAATCATCCATCTTGCGCTGGTCCTTAGTCGGGACCCAGTCATCGGCATTGAAATTGCCGGCCGCCGTCTCGCCGCGCGGCACTTGGCCCGCGATCTTCGCCGGCAGATCCGACACGTCGAAGCTCTGAATCGCGCCGATACCGGATTCGCTGCTGATAAGGCGCTTCCAGACGCGTTCGACGCCGACGCCAAGCGGCGTGACCAGACCGAGACCGGTAACGACGACCCGTCTCATGATGCCCAGTCCTTTGATGACCGAGCGATCAGGACGGATGAGCTTCGATGAATTGGACGGCGTCTTTCACGGTAACAATCTTCTCGGCCGCGTCGTCGGGAATCTCGCAGCCAAATTCTTCTTCGAAGGCCATCACGAGCTCGACGGTATCCAGGCTGTCGGCGCCCAGATCGTCGATAAAGCTGGCATTGTCGGTGACCTTGGCCTCGTCGACGCCCAGGTGCTCCACGACGATTTTCTTTACCCGCTCGGCGACATCGCTCATCACTCGTTCCTCGGCAAAATTGACGCGCTTAATCTTGGCTGTGTGTGACTTCCGCACGCTCGGCGACAGCCGCAGCAGGGAGGGAGGCTACCTAACATAGATCGCCGACTATTACCAGCCGGACACCCTGCCGCACCATCCCGAAGGGGCGGGCCGGATGACGGGTCAGATCATGGCCAACCCGCCGTTGATGTGCAAGGTTTGCCCGGTCATATAGCGCGCCTCCTCGCTGGCGACGAAGAGCACGCCGGCCGCGATTTCGTCGGGCGTGCCGACTCGACCCATCGGAATTGCCTGGGCGATTCGGCCTTTTTGATCGTCATTCAGCGCTTCGGTCATCGCCGTCGCAATGAAGCCGGGTGCGATACAATTCACGGTCACCCCGCGCTGCGCCACTTCAGCGGCGAGTGCCTTCGACATGCCCACCATGCCGGCCTTGGCGGCGGCGTAATTCGCCTGGCCGGGATTGCCGGTCGCGCCGACCACCGAGGTGATCGCGATAATGCGGCCCCAGCGCCGCTTCACCATGCCACGGAGCGACGCGCGGGCGAGACGGAAGCCGGCGGAG
>DASXCX010000035.1:0-3289 GCA_036490955.1 Allostellaceae bacterium
GACGCCGGCGAAGACCGAGTAGCCGCCATGCGCCTTGGCGATGTTGTTGATGAGCTCCATGATGATGACGGTCTTGCCGACGCCGGCGCCGCCGAAGAGCCCGACCTTGCCGCCGCGCGCATAAGGCGCGAGCAGATCGACCACCTTGATGCCGGTGACGAGAATTTCCGCCTCGGTCGATTGATCGACGAATTCCGGCGCCGGCCGGTGGATCGGCGCGGTCGATTTGGTCTTCAAGGGACCGCGCTCGTCGACCGGCTCGCCGACGACGTTGATGATGCGGCCCAGGGTCTCCGGACCGACCGGCACCGAGATCGGCGCTCCCGTGTCGGTCACTTCGGCGCCGCGCACCAAACCGTCCGTCGTGTCCATGGCGATGGTGCGGACCGTGTTCTCGCCGAGATGCTGCGCCACTTCGAGCACCAGCGTCTTGCCCTGGTTCTGCATATGCAACGCCGAGAGGATCGGCGGCAGCTCGCCATCGAACTTCACGTCGACGACGGCGCCGATGACCTGGGTGATGGTGCCGATATTGTTCTTCGCCATAGTCGCAAGTCCTCTTTAGAGCGCCTCGGCGCCCGAGATGATTTCGATCAATTCCTTGGTGATGGTCGCCTGACGCGAGCGGTTATATGTCATATTGAGAGCGTTGATCATGTCGCCGGCGTTGCGCGTCGCGTTGTCCATCGCGGTCATGCGCGCGCCCTGCTCCGACGCGGCGTTCTCCAAGAGCGCGGTGAAGATCTGGACCGCCAGGTTGCGCGGCAGAAGATCGGCGAGGATCTCGGTCTCTTCGGGCTCGAATTCATAGACGCCCTGACCGGCCGACGGCGGCGCCGCCTCGGGCGGCGCGAAGGGGATCAGCGCCTGGCGCGTCACGATCTGCGTCATCGCCGATTGGAACCGGTTGTAGACGATCGAGCAGCTATCGAATTCGCCGGCGGCGAAGCGCGTCAGCAACCGGTCGGCGATGTCGCGCGCATTGTCGAAAGTGAGGCGCGGCCGGCCGATCTCGGTCAGGCTGTCGACGAGCAGCCGCGCATGGTCGCGGCGCAGCGCGTCGCGGCCCTTGCGGCCGACGGTGATGATCTTGACCGCCCTGCCCGAGGCGGTGACGTCGCGGATGACGCGCCGCGCTTCGCGCAGGATCGAGGCGTTGAAGCCGCCGGCGAGACCGCGATCCGAGGTCGCGACGACCACCAGATGGGTCTGGTCCTTGCCGGTGCCGGCGAGCAACGGCGGCGCGTTGACCATGCCGCGGAGATTGGCGGCGAGCGAGCCGAGCATGCGCTCCATGCGCTGCGCATAGGGCCGCGCGGCCTCGGCCTGTTCCTGCGCGCGGCGCAGACGCGAGGCGGCGACCATCTTCATCGCCGACGTGATCTTCTGCGTCGAGCGCACGCTGCGAATGCGCAGCCGCAATTCCTTAAGCGTCGCCATCGCCGGGGTATCTCGTCCTTAGGCGAAGGTCTTGGCGAAACTATCGAGGAAGCCGGCGAGATCTTTCTCGGTATCGGAGGCAAGCTCGCGCTTGTCGCGAATCGCTTTCAGGATCTCGGGCTTCTTCGCTTTGAGCTCGCTGAGCATCGCCGCCTCGTAGCGGTTGACCGCCGCGGTCTCGATCTTGTCGAGATAGCCGCGCGTGCCGGCGAAGATCGAGACGACCTGCTCTTCGACCGGCATCGGGCTGAATTGCGGCTGCTTCAACAGCTCGGTCAGCCGCGCGCCGCGCGCCAGGAGGCGCTGCGTCGCCGGATCGAGATCCGAGGCGAATTGCGCGAAAGCCGCCATCTCGCGGTATTGCGCGAGCTCCAGCTTGATCTTGCCGGCGACCTGCTTCATCGCCTTGATCTGCGCCGCGGAACCGACGCGGCTCACCGAGAGACCGACGTTAATCGCCGGACGGATGCCGCGATAGAACAGCTCGGTCTCGAGGAAGATCTGGCCGTCGGTGATCGAGATCACGTTGGTCGGGATGTAGGCCGAGACGTCGCCGGCCTGGGTCTCGATGATCGGCAGCGCGGTCAGCGAGCCGGCACCGAGACTGTCATTCATCTTCGCCGCGCGCTCCAAGAGGCGGGAGTGAAGATAGAACACGTCGCCGGGATAGGCTTCGCGGCCCGGCGGGCGGCGCAGCAGCAGCGACATCTGGCGATAAGCGACGGCCTGCTTCGAGAGATCGTCATAGACGATCACTGCATGCATGCCGTTGTCGCGGAAGAATTCGCCCATCGCGCAGCCGGTGTAGGGCGCGAGGAATTGCAGCGGCGCCGGCTCCGACGCGGTCGCGGCGACGACGATCGAATAGTCGAGCGCGCCGTAATCCTGCAGCGTCTTGACGATCTGAGCGACGGTCGAGCGCTTCTGGCCGACGGCGACATAGACGCAATAGAGCTTCTTCGATTCATCGCCCGCCTCGTTGATCGCCTTCTGATTGAGGAAGGCGTCGATCGCGACGGCGGTCTTGCCGGTTTGGCGATCGCCGATGATGAGCTCGCGCTGGCCGCGGCCGACCGGCACCAGCGCGTCGATCGCCTTGAGGCCGGTCTGCACCGGCTCGTGCACCGATTTGCGCGGAATGATGCCCGGCGCCTTCACCTCGACGCGGGTGCGCGTCACGTCTTTCAGCGGGCCCTTGCCGTCGATCGGATTGCCGAGCGCATCGACGACACGGCCCAAGAGGCCCTTGCCGATCGGCACGTCGACGATGGCGCCGGTGCGCTTGACCGTCGCGCCTTCGGAGATGCCGCTGTCGTCGCCGAAGATCACGACGCCGACGTTGTCGCTCTCGAGGTTGAGCGCCATACCTTTGACGCCGTTCGGGAATTCGACCAGCTCGCCGGCCTGGACCTTGTCGAGGCCGTAGACACGGGCGATGCCGTCGCCGACCGAGAGCACCTGTCCGACCTCGGCGACATCCGCCTCGGCACCGAAATTGGCGATCTGCTGCTTGAGGATGGCGGAAATTTCCGCCGCGCGAATTTCCATCTTACGAAACCCCCTTCATGGCGAGCTGCAGCCGTTGCAGCTTGCTGCTGAGCGACGCATCAACCATGCGCGAGCCCAGCTTGACGATGAGTCCGCCGAGCAAGCTCGGATCGACCCGTGTTTCAATGGCGACCTTGCCGCCCACCGCACGCCGCAGCCGCTCGTCGAGCGATTGCTTCTGGGCGTCGCTCAGCGGTTGCGCCGAGATCACTTCCGCCGTCACCTCGCCGCGACGCACGGCGAGTTCGGTGAGATAGGCCTCGATCACTTCCGGCAGCACAAAGAGGCGCCGGTTCTTGGC
>DASXCX010000036.1:0-6389 GCA_036490955.1 Allostellaceae bacterium
CTTCGCGCGGGCGCGGCCGTTCTGGCTAGGGCTTCTATCGCTGCTGTGTGGAGGGCTTCTCTGGCAACTCGCGCGCGTCAACGCGTGGGATCTTCAGCCCGTCATCCACGGGCCATTTTCTCTCGCCCGCTCCTTGCCCGAGTTCGTCATCGGCATGCTCGCCTATCGCGTCTACAGATCCGGCCGCTGGCCGAGATTTTTCCGTACCGATTCAGCTTTCGCCGTTACCGGTGCAACCATTCTGGCGCTTTGCGTGATCGTCTCGTCCGACCTCGCGATCGTCGCGCTCTTGCCGGCGCTGCTGCTTGCTGCGTCGGTCAATGCCGGTCGCGTTCGAGCGGCCCTCAACGGACGCGTGATCGGTTTCCTCGGCGAGATATCCTATTCCCTCTACATGATTCACTATTTCTGTATCGGGATGGTGATCGCTGCAGGGCACTGGTTTGACGCTAGCCCATCGAATGTGGCGATGTTCGTGACCAGTCTTTGCGTCTCCGTCGCGCTTGCGACGGTGGTCTCTCGCGGCGTCGAGTATCCGGCACGCGCCCTATTGCGCGATATCCCGCTTATACGGTCGCCGGCTCGATCTGCTTAGGATTTTTTCGCCGTTCCGGCCGCTATTCGGTGCTCCCCTGGAGCGCAGGCAAAGCCGCTGATAACTGGGCTCGCAAGGCGCTGGAGATCGGCCGTTCGACAAAGCGATAGACAGCAATGCCGGCCGCGACGCCGACGGCCAGGAAGGTCGGCGCGATCAATCCCAAAGGAAGCGACGCCGCATTCAGCACCCTCGCCTCCATGAACGCCGCGTACAGTGCCGCGACGTTCACGAGATAGATCGAATAGGAAGCGTCGCCGAGGAAGATCAGCGGGCGCTGCCATGCGCCGCGCAGATGTGGCTCGAGCAGCAAGGCGCCTTTGACAATCAAGGCAGCGGGCACGCCCCAAGACAGCAGGCGAACGACGGATTCGGACCCCGTCAGGACAAGGATCGGAGCGTCGTCGCCTTCGGGAAGACAGGAAAGATACATCGCCACGACGCCGAGCCCGACCAGCGAAGCGCCGACCCAAAGTGGCCGCGGCTTGTTCGGACTCGTTGCCGCGATCGCCACGCCGAACAGAAATTCGACAATGATCGGATTGCCCAGAAAGCGAAGCGCTGCGGTATCGGTGACAAAATAGCCGAACAGCCACGCGACGGGATAAGCGACGAGCAGCCCGTAAATCGCCGGGCGCCACGCCAGGACGCAGGCGGCACCAACGTAGAACAGCATCTCGAAGCAGAGTGTCCATCCGGCGGTTTCGACAGGAAGCCATGCCTCCCCATGCCACACAGGCCAGAAGGTGAACGCCGTCATGATATTTTCGGGGCTGAGCGCAGGACCGCCGACGGTCGCGAGCGCGATGCCCAAGAGGGCAAGCAGATAATAAAGCGGGGCGACGCGCAGGAGGCGGCGCACGAGAAACATACCCGCCGATTGCCGCCTGCCCGCGAAGGCGGATCGATAGATCACGACGCCGCTGAGGACGAAGAATATATCGACGCCGGCGGTTCCGAGATTCGCCCGGTCGACGAGGGGGAAGGCGACCGGGTCCAGGACATTGGCAAAAAACAACGAATGCGAGGCCACGACCATCGTGGCGGCGATCCCGCGCAGGATTTGCAGCGACTGAATCTTCTCGCTCGGCATAAGCGATAGGACCGCATTTGCGGGTTAACCAATCGCTAAAGAGGGTGCGCGGGGAATGGCACCCGTATCGATCGCGGGTGCCAATTTCACACGCCACGGTCAGTTATAGAGGCTCGCTCGCCAGGTGTTGGCTAGCGAACGAGCAACGCACGACCCGTAGCCGATTCGCCAGGAATAAGCCTTCTCGGGTGTTAGCCCAGGCCGCTAGGTTGGCCGCGCGCGCGACCAAATTCTATCTAACCCCTTGTAAAATATGGCGTCCCCGGGGTGACTCGAACACCCGACCCACAGTTTAGGAAACTGTTGCTCTGTCCAACTGAGCTACGGGGACGTGGTGGCGATGATAGCGCCAAAGTTACACGCGCCCAACGGTGCCGCCGCTCACGCGCCCTACGCGGAACGCTGTGCGCGTGGACGGTCGGCAATACGCCGCTATTGCCAAAGAGCGGTCAGCTCGCCGGTTTCGACGCGTGTGAAGGCAAGCGCACGATATCGAAAGACGCGTCCGCCCCTCTTCGACCTTTGCCGCACGAGTGAATGGGACGCCGCTTCGTTCCCGCGCCGCGATATCAGTAATTGCCTGATTTTACGCACTAATATAAAATCTTTTTAATCTTCCGCGTCACGCGGAGGAAACAATGAACCCAGTGGGGAGAAACGTCATGGTATCGGCTACGGCGGTAGGTGGCGCAGTCGCAGCGCCTCATAGGAGCCTCAGCTACATCATCGGCGCATCCTCGGTCGGCACGCTGATCGAGTGGTACGACTTCTATCTCTACGGCGTGCTCGTCGGCTTCTTCGGCACGCATTTCTTTTCGCCCAGCATCGACCCGACAATCTCATTCATCCTGAGCCTGGCCGTATTTTGGACGGGCTTCCTCGTGCGGCCTTTCGGTGCGTTGCTCTTCGGCCATCTCGGCGATCTTATCGGCCGCAAATTCACTTTCATGCTGACCCTCGGCTTGATGGGATTTGCGACCTTCCTCGTCGGCTGCTTACCGACCTATGACAGCATCGGCACGCTGGCGCCGGTGCTGCTGGTCACGTGCCGCGTCGTGCAGGGCCTTGCGCTCGGCGGCGAATACGGCGGCGCCGCGACCTACATCGCCGAGCACGCGCCCGACGGCCGGCGCGGCTTCTTTACGAGCTGGATCCAAACCACGGCCACGATGGGCATCGTCGCGGCGCTCTTGTCGATCCTCGCCTTCCGTCTCGGCCTGGGCGATGCGGCCTTCACCGCCTACGGCTGGCGCTTCCCGTTCCTGCTCTCCGCCGTGCTCGTAATCCTCTCGGGCTATATCCGGCTGCAGCTGCAGGAATCGCCCCTCTATTTGCGGTTGAAGGAACAGGGCAAGGCGTCCACCAATCCGGCGCTCGATACCTATAGCAGCGGCAAGAATTGGGGCTTGATGCTGCTCGCTCTCTTCGGCGCGACCGCGCCCGAAGGTGTCGTGTGGTATACGGGCCAATTCTACGCCCTCACCTATCTCTCGACGGTGCTGAAGCTGCCCTACGTCGAGGTCTATCTGATCCTGATGATCGCCTTGTTGTGTGGCGCGCCGTTCTTCCTCGTATTCGGCTCGCTCAGCGACCGCATCGGGCGGCGGCCGATCATGATCGCGGGCTTCCTGTTGGCGGTGCTTACCTATATTCCGGTGTTCAACGCTTTCACGACCTACAAGGATAACCCGACCATCCTGTGCATCTTGGTTTTCTACATGGTGATCCTCGTCACCATGGTGTACGGGCCGATCGCGGCATTCCTGGTCGAGATTTTCCCGGCGAAGATCCGCTACAGCTCGATGTCGATGCCTTATCACATCGGCAATGGCGTGTTCGGCGGCGTGGTGCCGCTCATGGGCGCGTCGCTGGCCGCCGCCTATCCAACCATCAACCAGGTCGGTCTCTATTATCCGATCGGTATCGCGGCGATCGGCGTGGTGGTGGGTCTGTTCGGCTTCAAGCAGACTTATCTGAAGCGCATCTGGGACGAGGTCGGCGGCGAACCCGCCGAATAGCGGAAGCGACCGCCCGTCTAACGCGGCCCCGAAAGCGATTTCGGGGCCGCTTTCTTTTGCCGCAAAATCTCGATCTGCTCAGGAAAAGCGATAGCGATGGTCGGACGGCGCGTGCCATCGATATAGCCGCGCGTCAGCACGGCCTTCCCCGCGAGCGCCGCCGGATCGAGGCCGCTTGCCCGGCTGAGCTTCACGACGTCGGGCGCGAGGGTCAGAACGAGACCGTTGTGCTGATCGACGCCGAAGACGAGCAGCATTCCGCTCGAGTTGTTAATGACGCGCGCCACCGTGCCGGTAACGAGCGCGAAGCTGCCGGCATGACGGCCGGCTTCTGCCGCGGGAACGATCGCGTAAGCCGTGTCGGCCCATAAGCCGCGGCGGTAGCGCCGCGCCTGGCGCTCGAGCGCCAGCACCTCGGCGAGCCCGATGCGATTGTCGGCGGTGCCGGCGACACGCGCGAAGCCGCGTCGCAGCAGCTCGCCCTGCACCCAAAGATCGCCGGCATAGAGCTCGGCGAGCATGCGGCCCTGGCGGTCGGTGGCATTGCCGGCGAATTTCACGCTGAGCGCTTGCCCGTCGATCAGCGCGGCAAGGGCCTCTTTCGCTTCCGCTGCCAGCGCACCGCGCGATGGCACATCGATATCGACGAGCCGCAGAACGCGCTCGTCCTCGAGCACCAGCGTCGCGCCATCGATAACGCGCGCCACGTCGACCGTACCGCCTTCTGTGAAAGCCGGCGCGGCCTGCGCGGTTGCCGCACCGAGCGACATGATCAGCGCCAGCAGCACGCGGCGCAGGCCAGCGCGTTCAGGTTTCGATATGGTCGACGATGTTGCCATCGGCCGCAAAACATGCCGCCATCAGCGGGCCGCCGAACCCGCTGCCACCATCGATCGATGCGGCATGGCGCCCCTCGACGATGCCGGCGTGACGTTGGTCGACGCCGCGAACGACGCGCTTGTAGCCGGCGAAAGGTGCATCGAGGAGCAGGATGTCGCGATCGCACCACCAGAAGGTATCGCCTTGCAGATCGAGCGGCTTCTGGGGATTGACGCCGGCATGCACGAAGAGCAGCGCACCATCGTCGGTAAAGGCCGCGCGACGCAACGTCGTTATGAGCTGGCGATGACCGGAGCGCGCTTCGATCGCGGCGCGCAGACTTGCCGTCCAGCGCGTCAACGACAGCACGCCGTCGCGCGCCGCCGCGAGGCCTTGCTTCGTATCGACACCGTAGGAATCGAGCGTCGCGCCCATCCCGTGATCGAGCATCCAGGGCAGGACCTCGCGCGGGTTGGGCGCGAATTGCAATTGCAGGAGCTTTTGCCACATCTCTTCCTGGCTGCCGCGCAAGAAGGCAATGTCGCCGACGAAGGCGTTGCGCCGCGCCAGGAAGAGGCGGCGGAAGCGAATCAGGGCGTCGAGGGTCGCGGCGGAAGCGGGACCGAAGCCGGTGTAATTGCCGAGATAGACGAGCCGGTCGCCGGGGTTGAGCCGTTGGGCCATTCGCGCATGCAAGGCGACGAGGCGCTGCGCCTCGCCGTGAATCGAGCCGACCGCCCAGACGCGCCGGGCGCGCTGCAAGCGGCCATAGATTTCCGAATCGCAGGGCGGGAGGGCGGCCAACGCCGCGTCGCCCGCGGCGCTAAGCCACGCTCAGCATTTGTTCAACGCGCTTCACCGCAACGTCCTCCTCGATCTTCTCGACGGCGGCGAATTCGCGCACGAGCCGGTCGAGCGCCGCCTGATAAATCTGGCGCTCGCTGTAGGACTGCTCGGGCTGGCTGGCGTTGCGATAGAGATCGCGCACCACCTCGGCGATCGAGCCCGGATCGCCCGAATTGATCTTTGCCTCGTATTCCTGGGCGCGGCGGCTCCACATCGTGCGCTTGGCGCGCGAGCGGCCTTTGAGTCTGGTCAGCGCCGTTTCCATTTCTTTGCGGGTGGACAGGCGGCGAAGGCCGGAATTCTTGGCTTTCGCAACCGGAACGCGCAGCGTCATCCGGTCCTTGTCGAAATGGACCACGAAAACATTGAGGGTATGGCCGGCGATCTCCTGGGTTTCGACCGCCAAGATCTTGCCGACGCCGTGGGTGGGATAGACCACCAAATCCCCGGCGGCATAAGCCGGCTTTTCGGCACTCTTTTCCGAATGCTTCTTGTCCTCTTTCTCTTTTACTGCCGTCGCCATCTCACCCTCCGCCAGGGTATCATCGGTCCACGCCGAGCACGCAGAACCTCACTCCGATCAAGCGAGGTTCGCCCGCCCCCACCGGCTCAGCTACCCGGACCCATGTCACCGGGATAAGCACGCGGGTACCGCGCGCCAATTGTTACAATTACCACAAAACAGCAGGAAAAGCCAGCAGGGGAGCCATGCGGCGCCCGCAAATGCCGATACTGATTAGCTTTTTCCTATCTTTTCCCGGGGTTGGGGTCGAAGTGCTTCTCGAACTTATCGGGAACATCTTTCCACTGATCGGCATCCGCCGGAGCCGGGCCCTTGCGGGTGATATTCGGCCAGGATGAGGCGTATTGCCGGTTCATCTCGACCCATTTTTCGGCCGCGGGCTCGCTGTCCGGCACGATTGCCTCGGCTGGGCATTCCGGCTCGCAGACCCCGCAATCGATGCATTCGTCCGGGTGGATGACGAGCATGTTCTCGCCTTCGTAGAAGCAGTCCACC
>DASXCX010000037.1:0-32458 GCA_036490955.1 Allostellaceae bacterium
GTGCGGAGAATACCCGCCACAACGGCGGCCACGATTGTCTCGATAATGCGATCGTGAACGGAGGCCCGATCAATCGAAAGGCCGTCGAAATAATCGGCCCAGACGTGTACCCCCGCCACCGCATCGGTTAGCCTGACGGTGAAGCGGATTCGGTTTTCGATCCGCCGCACGTTGCCTTCCAGCACGTACCGGACGCCTAGCTCGCTGCCGACCTGTCTTGCGTCAGACGTTGTTCGCAGAGTAGCGAAGCTTACATTGCGAGCTACAACTATGAGCCAGCGCTGCTTCGTAAGCTCCGTCAACACGTCTTCCGCTAGGCAATCGGCGCAATGCTTTGCGTCCAACTCCTCTGACTCGTCCGCGAAGGGCAGTACGGCGATGCTAGGCCGCTCCGGAAGGGCAGGAATCGGTCGCCAGGGGTCGATGAACGTCTTGTTATTGCGCTCGGGGACAGACCTTTCTTCCCGCACCGCGCCCACGAAACGAAATCCCTTACGCGTTACCGTCGCGATAAGGCGCTGTCGTTCGCCGCTGTCGCCAATCATCCTGCGCAGCACGTTCATGCGTGTGGTCAGCGCGGAATCAGAGATCGCTCGCCCACCCCAGATGGCCGCGACGAGTTCGTCTTTCGTGACGACTTGGTCGCGGTTGCGGATCAGATACTCGAGAAGATCAAAGACCTGCGGCGCCACGTGCACTTGATCCGTGCCGTGCCACAATTCGCGGCGCTCGACGTCTAAAACGTTTCCATCGAAGATGTAGCGCAAGCCGCCGGCTCCGCTTGGTTTCAGTTGGATTTTAGCAGCCCGGAAAAGCAAAAAAAAAGCGCCGGTGACGAAAATGTAAGCCCGAGGTTAGGCGCGAGGACGAACGGGCGCGTATCGTCCTGCCTAACGCAGCGGGCCGGAATGTCCGCGATGCTGTCCAAGGGAGGAAAACATGCCGCTTATCGATCGCCGCACGTTTTTGCGAACGTCTGTTGCAGCTGGGGCCGGAGTGCCCCTACTCGGGCGCATGCTCCGCGGAGCACGGGCGGACGAGGAGACCTTTGTCATGAAGCTGGGTACGGCGACGATCAACGAGGCCCAGCATGAGTGGTGTAAGCGGTTTGCAGCCATGGTCGAAAAAGACTCAAGCGGTAGAATCAAGGTCGAGGTCTACCCAGCGAGTCAATTGGGCCCGATACCGCGCGAGATCGAAGGCGTGCAGTTCGGCGCCATTCAGGGCTTCGTGGGACCGCCTGAGTTTCTGGTTGGCGTCGACGAGCGTTATGAGGTGCTTTCTGCACCCGGGCTCATCGCCGATATGGCGCACGGCGTCAGGGTCGCGAGCGATCCCGAGCTGCAAAAATTGATGTTCGGCCTCGGCGCCGACAAAGGCCTCCATGGCGTCGCGCTATTCGTTTCGCAGCCCTCATCGATCATTTCGCGGACTCCCGTCCGCCGACTGGCCGACCTCAAGGGTAAGAAACTGCGCGTCCTTGCCGCCGACATGCAGCAAGAGATGCTCAAGCGCTTTGGCGCCACGCCGGTGGCCATGACTTTGGGCGATTTGTTGCCGGCCATCCAAGAGAGAACAATCGACGGTGCCGTTGCCGTCACGACGGTCGATGTGACGATGAAGATATATGATGCGGCGAAATACATCACAGAGACGGGGCAGCCATTCGTCTTTTCAATGACGTTCATATCGAAGAAATGGTTCGACGCCCTGCCTCGCGACCTGCAGACGATCATCGACGCCGATGCCATGAAGCTTGCCGCCGAGATAAACCCATGGGCGGCGGATTTCTACGAAGCGCAGCGTAAGCTCTGGAGCGACCATGGCGAACTCATCAGTCTGCCGCCGGACGAGCAAGCCGAAATGATGAAAATTCTCGCCGACGTCAGCGTCGACGTGACAAAGCGGACGCCGAAGCTCGCAGAAGCGTACAGCGTGTTCACCGCGGCGGCGAAACGCACGCGGAAGTGATGCTGCGCCCGAGCAGGCCGATCGGTCACGAGTTGCGCGCTATCGGCACCACAGGAACGAGGCTGTCATGGATGACGCTGAACCGCTGTTCGCCGACGGCGTTGCCTATGAACGGCGAATGGGGCGCTGGAGCCGGCTTGTCGGCGAAATCTTTCTCGACTGGCTCGCCGCGCCGGCAGGGTTGCGCTGGCTCGACGTCGGCTGCGGTAACGGTGCCTTCACCGGGGTCCTGATCGCACGCTGTGCGCCGGCCGCGGTGAGCGGCATCGATCCGTCGGAGGGTCAGCTCAGCTATGCGCGCACGCGGGCCGGCACGGGGGTCGCGGAATTTCGCGTCGGCGACGGACAGGCGTTGCCTTATGCCGACCAGAGCTTCGACGCTGCGACCATGGCACTCGCCGTCAGCTTCATACCCGATCCTCTCAAAGCGGCGCGCGAGATGCTACGCGTGGTGAAGCCTAACGGTATCGTCGCAACATACATGTGGGATTTGCCGGGTGGCGGTCTTCCCGTCGCGCCGGTGTACGGGGCGTTGCAGTCGCTCGGCACGCCCGTCCAAATGCCGGGAACCGAGATATCGCGGCGGGAAGCGATGCACGCGCTCTGGACGCAGGCCGGCCTGCAATCGGTTGAGACGCGCGTGATACGCATACCCGTCACCTATACCGACTTCGACGAGTTTTGGGAATCGTACAGGATATCGGAGGGCCCCGCCGGAAACGCCATCCGCAAGATGTCCCGGTTCGAAATTGAGCGCCTTAAGACGCGGCTTCGCGAACATCTGCCGATCGCGGCCGACGGCAGCATTTCTTACGAGGCCTTCGCGAATGCAGTAAAGGGGCGCGCATCAAGCTGAAGCGGCGCGAGCGCGCTCATCACATGGCCTTGGACATTTATTCGAGGCGCGTTTCGCGACGAAATGGGTCGCCGGTATCGGTCTTGATCATGTAGAAACGCCGAGACGATACGCGTTTCACGGTCGGCGGCCGCGTCGCGATTGAAGTGACAAAGTGCCGCTTAAGAAGGGCCGGGCGATGATCGAGGCTATCCATAAAGGAGTCCGTGGGATCCTCGCGGTGACGCGCGCGCTGTCGGCGATCTTCCTCATCAGCAGCGTCGCGATCAATTTCGTCAATGTCGTCGGTCGCTATGTCTTCGGCAGATCCTTCGCCTGGGCGATCGAGATCATCCTTTTCCTCATGGTCGGCGCGGTCTTCACCGGCTGCTGCGCCGTCGCCTGGGAGAACCGTCATATCCGTATGGATGTGGTGCTTCGCCTGCTGCCGCCGCGGCTCGCCGCGTTGCTGGGACTTCTCGCCGACCTTGTGCTGATCACTGCTGCCGCTACCGTGGCGGTCTTTGCCTATCCTGTCATCAGCCAATTGGCGGCCTTCGACGAGCGCAGCGCCGCGGCGTATTTCCCACTCGCCGTCCCGCAAGCGATGGTGCCCATCGGTTACAGTGTGATGGCGATCCTGGTAGCGGTGCGAATGCTGACCCGGGAGCACGGAGACGGCGCATCGCCGGGAGCAAGTTCCTGAGGGGGATGGCGGCGATGCTCCCCTACTTTATCTATTTTGGCCTGCCGGTGTTCTTGCTGGTTATCGGCTTTCCGGTGTTTCTTATTCTGCTGGTCACGTCGATTGTCGCTATCCTTACGATTGCCGGCACGCCTCCCGAAACGCTGCAGATCTACATGTTCGGCAGTCTCGACAATTTCCCGCTCATGGCCGTGCCATTCTTTGTACTGGCCGGCGAGTTCATGGCGCAGGGTGGCGTGGCGCGTCGCATCATCGCAATGGTGATGGCTTTCGTTGGCGGCATATGCGGCTCGCTGGGCTTGACCACCGTTGCGGCTTCGGAGCTGTTCGGCGCGATGTCGCACACTGCGATCGGCAGTGTCGTCGCAATGGGACGGATGCTCTATCCCGCGCTCAAGGGCGCCGGCTATGACGATCGCTTCGCGGTCGGCCTCATCGCCTCGTCGGGCGCCATCGCGGTGATCATCCCGCCTTCGATCGCCGCGATCCTCTATGCGGTCTCGGCCGAGCAGTCGGCAGTGTCGCTGTTCACTGCGGGCATCTTGCCCAGCATCCTCATCGGCATTATCGACGGCGTCTTCGTGCTGACCTATGCCCGCGTGAGACGAGTGCCGCGCGGAAGCCGCGCGCACTGGCGGGGGATGTTGCGCGCGAGCAAGGAGGCGATTTGGGCGCTTGGGACGCTCGTGGTGATTTTCGGCGGCATTTATGGCGGCGTATTCACGCCGACCGAGGCGGCCGGTGTCGCCGTCGTCTATTCGATGTTCGTGACGATGGCGATCTATCGTGAGGTCGATATCGCGCGCTGCTGGAAAATCCTCGTCGACGCCGCGTTCCTCATCTCGCAGATACTGTTAATCGTGACCTCCGCGGGCATCTATTCCTGGCTCCTCACGACGAGCGGCATTCCGCAGCAGATCGTCAATACGATCAACGCGCTGCATTTGGCGAAATGGGAATTGCTGCTTAGTCTCAATTGCGGGCTGCTGATCGCTGGCAGCTTTCTCGAGCCGCCGGCCGCAATTCTCATTCTCACGCCGCTACTGTTGCCAATTGTCACCGCCGTCGGCGTCAATCCTATTCATTTCGGCATCATCGTTACCGTTAATCTCAGCATCGGCATGTACACGCCGCCATTCGGACTGAACTTGTTCGCGTGTCAGGCGATCTTCAACGCACCGCTCGGCCGTATCTATCGGGGTGTGTCGCCCTTCCTCCTGCTGAACTTCCTTGCGCTGCTCATCATCACTTACGTTCCCGAAATTTCCACGGTGCTGCTGCATCCCTGACACCGCCGACGGTATCCAAGCGGAATGCTTGAAGGATTCCGACTGACACGATCTTCGCGGCCAAGCTCGTCACCGAGAAATTGCTTCTAGCTGCGTTGCCGCAGCTTGGTCGCGAGTCCGTCGCCGCGATACTTTTTCCGTCCGCCCCGAAACCCCATGCGTCTGCCATGCACTAGCTTCGTCGCCGAGCCTCCTTTAGATCAACGTCGTGTTCGGCGGCAGGCCGAGCAGCATGCGGCCGAACATTTCCTGGTTGACCTCGTAGGCGAGGGCGCCGTGCATGGCGATGGCGTGGAGATCGCGCCAGGCGCGCTGCACCGGATTGGCTTCGGCGATGCCGGAGCCGCCGCAGGCGAGGAACAGCGTGTCGACGGCCTCGCGGCATTGCGCCACCGCGTGCGCGCAATCCATGCGGATGCGGGCGCGCTCGACGGGCGCCATGATCGCGCCGGCCTTGGCGGCGGCTTCGATGTCGTCGACCGCGCGATGGAGCAACAGGCGGGCGACGCGGATCTTGGTCGCGGCCCCGGCCACTTGCCGATGCGTCGTCGCGTTCTCGATCTGCTGCTCGCCCAGCGTATAGGCGATGATGCGGCCAGGCAGGCGATCCTGAAACGAATCGAGCGCCGCTTCGGCGATGCCGATCGCGCCCGGCGTCAGCGCGAGCTGCAGCACCGGCACCGCGGCGCTTTTGTAGAGCGAGCCTTCATGCAGGCTTGCGCCCGGCGCCTTGCCCTCGACGAGGCCGGGCAGGGAGAGCATGCGATGCCGCGGCACGAACACGTTCTTTGCCACGACGCTGCAGCTCCCGGTGCCGCGCAAGCCCGCGACATGCCAATCGTCGTTGATGGCGATGTCCTTCGCCGGGACGAGAAGATCGGCCTCGTCGATCACCGCGCCGCTGGCATCGAGGATGCGTGCGCCGAGCAGCAGGAATTGCGCGTGCTGGCAACCCGAGGCGAAAGGCCAGAAGCCGTTCAGGTGATAGCCGCCATCGGCCGGCTTGGCCTCACCGCGCGGCGCGATCACCGCCGAGATGAACGTGTCGGGATCGGCGCCGTAGGTCTCGTCCTGCGCTTCGCGCGGGAACGAGCCCATCAGCCAGCTATGCGCATGGACGACGCCCATGCACCATGCCGTCGAGCCGCAGCCGCGCGCGACCGCGGCGACGGCGTCGACATGCGCATGGAGCGAGGCCTCGAAGCCGCCATAGCGCCGCGCCTGCAAAATCTTCAAGAGCCCCGCGCGTTTCAGCGCCGCGACATTCGCATCGGGCAAGCGGCGCAGTTGCTCGGCCTCGCTGGCGCGCCGGCTCAATTCGGGGATCAGCGCCGTCGCGCGCGCGACGAGTTCGGCGGTGTCGGTTTTATGGTCGCTCATTCTCGTTCCTGTTCGTCTCTTGCGAGAAGCACGGCGGCGATTGCGGCGGCGCGATCATAGTCCGTCCGGCTGCGCGGCGATCAGATGCGTCACGCGCGGCGGTGCATCGCCGATGTGGAGGCGAGCCACGGCCGCCTCGGCAACGCGATCCGCTTCGGTGACGCGCTGGTGCTGGCGCAGATGCTCGAGCCATGAGGAGAGGTAGAAGGTCTCGACGAAACAGCCGGCATGCGCGGCGTCTTCATAGATTCTCCAATCATAGGCGCCGTCGCGCCGTCTTTGCCGGCGCAACGTATCCATGGCAGTGAGGAATGCGGCGCGATCCTCTGGCCGTATCCGATATTCCACCGTCACCAGCACCGGGCCGCGGTCGGCGGCGACGTCGCCCGCCAGCACGGGCGCCGGCCAATGGGCCGAGGGCGTCAGGTCGATGCCCGCGCCGCTCGCCAATTTCCAGCGCCAGGCGATCGGCAAGGTCGCGAGCAAGATGACCGCTGCGGCGATGAGCGCCGCCGAGATACCGATCCAGGCGGCGATCTGCCCCCAACAATAGCTGCCGATGGTGAGGCCGCCGAACATGACGGTGACATAGATCGCGAGGCCGCGGCCGCGCACCCAGGCCGGCAGCGCGATCTGCGCGGAAACGTTGATCGTCGCCAGCACGGCGATCCAGGCGAGGCCGGCGACGGCGCTCGCGACGAAAGCCGCGACGGGCTCGCGCGCCGCGCCGAAGAGGCCGAGCGCGAGCGCCGTGCCGATCATGCCGCCGCCGGCGACCCAATCGGCGCCGAAGCGCGCCTTGATCCGCGGCAAGGCGAGCGCGCCGGCGACCGCGCCGCAGCCGATGGTGCCGAGCAGCAGGCCGTAAAGCGCCGGGCCGCCGGCGACTTGCTGGCGCGCGACCAGCGGCAGAAGCGCCCAATAGGCGCTGGCGAGAGGAAAGAAAAATGCCGCCCGCACGAGGGTCGCGCGGAGCAGCGGATTGAAGCGCGCGTGGCGCAACCCGATCACCATCGCCGGCGTGAAGCGCTCGGGCGGCAGCGGGTTCGCGCCAGGCGCGGCGCTGCGCCACCAGAGCAATGCCGCGATCACGATGAGATTGCTGGCGGCGTTGATCCAGAATGGCGCGGCGATGTCGAGCGCGCCGATGATCACGCCGGCGAGCGCTGGCCCGACCGCGCGGCTGACATTGACGCCGACGCTGCCGAGCGCGACCGCCGGCGGCAGGTCGCTGCGCGGCACGAGAAGCGGCACGATCGATTGCCAGGCGGGCGCGATCAGCGCCGAGGTCACGCCGAGCGCGCCGGTGAAAAGGAGAAGACTGCCCGGCGTCACCAGATTCCGGGCGACCAGCAGGGCGAGAACGGCAGTGATCGCGGTCGCGACGATCTGTACGCCGAGCAGCAAGCGCCGCCGATCGACGATATCGGCGAGCGCGCCGGCGGGCAGGGCGAGGAGGAACATCGGCAGCGCCGTCGCAAGCTGGACCAGCGCCACGGTCAGCGGCTGCGGATCGAGGCTGGTCATGAGCCAGCCCGCGCCGGCGCTCTGCATCCACGTGCCGACGTTGGAGATGACCGTCGCGGTCCACAGCACCGCGAAAGCGCGATGGCGGAACGGGCTCCACGGCGATGCGTTGTCGGGCGAAAGCGCGGTCGGTGTTGCCATCAAAAGGTCCAGCCGGGATGCTCGATCGCTCGCGGAGCCGGATCGAACATCAGATCGCCGGCGAGAGCAAGCAGCGCGTCCAGATCAAGGATGTGACCCCAGGGGACGCGTTCTAGCTGTTAACGAATTATGAAGCGCGGCAAGCAACGATAGTATTGATCGAGAGCATCTTAGCGAGTTCCTATTATGGGCTTTTGGCAGAGACCGAATAAGTATTTATGGGCATTGTCGCCCATGGTCAGCGGCCTGTTGTTCTTTGTCATTTCAACGGGAGCCTTTGCCCAAGATGTAAACGATGCAGCCTTGAAGAGCGAGCTGGACGCCTTAGAGGCTGGTACCAGCCCGCCATGCGAGGTTCAGTACTGCGAAACATTCGAGGAGAAAATTGGTAGTGGAAATAAAGAAGCGGCCGCACTTCTGCATCGAATATGGTCACTCCTCGAAGCGTATTGCCCGGTTGTTGGAGGCTCGGGCATCGCCGAGCGAGATAGGGAGCGTGCTTGCACAGTTGGGACCGTTTGAGGCGAGCGAACTTGTGTTCGATTCAGATACGGTTCTCGTGAAACTGATTTACGATGACTCGGAAGTCGAAGCTTTCGTCGCTTCGCGTTCGCTCGATCATTGGAATGTCGTTTGGCGGATCGGAGATGTGCAAAGTCTCGGTATGGATCGGTTGCCGGATACCGCAGATGGTCGCCATCGCTTCTACGTGGAGCAGCCGTTTTTTCACGAAGCCGGGTGCGGCATAACCGATACGCTCGGCATCTGGCGCATCGATCGAGAGGGCGTGGTGCGGCTGCTCTCTAGGTCATTTCCGACCTATTGTGGCGAGACCGAGCCTTTCAGCCTGGTTAAGCAGGTCTTGCACATCCCGGTGAAGCGGCAATTCAAATCAATCGTGGTCGGCTCATCGGATCCCGGGCGGCAAATGGATTGGCGAATTGCTATCGGGCCGTATGGACTAAAAGACCTCGGAGAAACATCGACCGCGCCAGCGCTCGACGCAATCGATGAAC
This sequence comes from Allostellaceae bacterium, assembly GCA_036490955.1. GTDB lineage: Bacteria > Pseudomonadota > Alphaproteobacteria > ATCC43930 > CGMCC-115725 > CAIKMD01. Next base: position 8,866 of record DASXCX010000037.1, read on the forward strand.
TGTTTCACCGCCTTTTCAGAGGTCTTCCAACCGCGGATCTAGCGTCGGATCGAGCTGTCGCCAATCTCAAACCGACCGCACGATACCTCGTCGAGTCGGAAACCGCCAAGATTGCAGCTAGTGGCGGACCGCTCCGGCCGAATGAGTTACAAAACTTTCCTTTTTTGGGCGAACTCATCGTGAGGCCCGATCACAATGAAGGCAAGAATCTGTGTGTGGAAGTATCCGGCTGGGACCAAGACAAAGCGTTTTCATTCGATGTTCGGAAGATCAAGAATCGCCTTTTCATCGACAACGCCGAGATGTCAGCTTGCTCGGCCCCGGATCACTGACGCGTCCCGACCTTTGAGATCGCAATTCGCCGCTTCTCGCTCGACGACCGAATCCTTTTGGCGCGCGGAAACGTCATAACAATACAATGACGCGACCATTTGATGGAGAGAGCCCCGTGGCCCGCATGCTGGTGATCTACAAGACGCCGTCCGATACCGCCGCTTTCGACAAGCATTATTTCGAGCGGCATGTGCCTCTCGCTAAGCAGCTTCCCGGCCTCCGCAAATACGAGGTGAGCCGCGGGCCGATCAACGCGCTGGCGGGCGGCGAGGCCTATATGGTCGCCGAGCTTCATTTCGACGATCTCGCCGCGATCCGCGCCGCCTTCGCCAGCGAGGTGGGCAAGGCTTGCGCCGCCGACCGGCAGATTTTCGCGCCCGATCCCACCGCCTTTCAGATGCTCCTCTTCGAGGATCGCGCCGTCTGATGTCATCGCACACGACACCGGCCCTGGCGGGGACACTACGCCGGGGCCGGGCACCTCCCACGCGCCTGTCTCGATGCATCCGAATCCCGTTGCCGGGCGATGCGCCGCGGGCTATATTTCGATTATCGTCGAAATATAGGAGGATCAGGTGGAGGGCAAGCACGCGGTCGCGGCGCTCGGGGCATTGGCCCATGCGACGCGCCTCGAGATATTCCGCCTGTTGGTGCAGCGCGGGCCCGAGGGACTTTCCGCCGGCACGATCGCCGGCAAGCTCGACCTGCCGCCGTCCTCGCTCACCTTTCATCTCCAACAATTGCTGCATGCCGGCCTGGCGACGCAGCGCCGATTGAGCCGGCAACTTTTTTATGCCGTCGATTTCGCGGCGATGAACGCGCTGATGGCCTATCTCACCGAGAATTGCTGCGGCGGAGAGGCTTGCATCCCGGTCTGCCGCCCAGCCGTCGCCAAGCCGCCGCGCGCACGGCGGAAATCGGCATGAGCGGGCGGGTCTACAATGTTCTTTTCCTTTGCACCGGCAATTCGGCGCGCAGCATTCTGGGCGAGGCGCTTATGAACCACTGGGGCAAGGGCCGCTTCCACGCCTTTAGCGCCGGCAGCTTCCCCAAAGGCGAGGTTAATCCGTTGGCGCTGGAGCTGCTGCGCTCGTTGCGGTTGCCGACGGACGGAATGCGCTCGAAGAGCTGGAGCGAATTTGCGCGCGCCGATGCGCCGGTCATGGATTTCGTCATCACCGTCTGCGACAACGCCGCGAACGAAGTATGTCCGATCTGGCCGGGCCAGCCGATCACGGCGCATTGGGGCGTGCCGGACCCGGCGGCGATGGAAGGCACCGCGGCCCAGCGCTTCGCGGCTTTCCGCGACGCGTATCGCCGCCTCGACGCGCGTATCAAGCTGTTCGTGTCGCTGCCGTTCGAGAAGCTCGACCGTCTGATGCTGAGCCGCGAGACCGACCGCATCGGCCGTGTCGGACCGGAGAGCGACGACAAAGCGGCGTGCTGATGCCGCCATCGATTTCGAAGTGCGTCGCCGCCGAGGCGCTGGGCACCGCCTTGCTGCTGGCGGCGGTGGTCGGCTCCGGCATCATGGCCGAGCGGCTTTCCGGCGGGAACACCGCGCTTGCGTTGCTGGCGAATGCGATCGCGACGGGCGGCGCGCTCGTTGCGCTCATCATCACCTTCGGGCCGATCTCGGGAGCGCATTTCAATCCGATCGTGACGCTCGCTTTCGCGTGGCGCGGCGAGATGCGGCGGCGCGCCGCGTTCGCTTATCTCCTCGCGCAGCTCGGCGGCGCCGTCGCCGGCGTATGGCTCGCGCATGCGATGTTCGGCCTGCCGGTCATCGAAACCTCCGTCCATGCGCGCGGCAGCGCCGGCGAGCTGATCGGCGAGTTCGTGGCGAGCTTCGGCCTGCTCGGCCTCATCTTGAGCGCGCGCCGGCATGCGCCCGCGTCTCTGCCTTACGCCATCGCCGCCTATATCACCGGCGCTTATTGGTTCACGTCTTCGACGTCTTTCGCCAATCCCGCAGTGGCCGTTGCCCGCGCGCTCACCGCTACCTTCGCCGGCATCGCGCCCGAGCACGTGCCGGGCTTTATCCTCGCCGAGATCGCAGGCGGCGTTGCGGCACTCATCCTATTCGGCTGGCTGCTCGACGAGACAGCAGGCACAGCAGACCCGGCCTGATTGCCCACCGGCGCATGGGAGAACTGCGCCGCTTCTGTCGTTGACGCTGCGTCTCGCTTATCCTACGCCGCGTGTCATAACGCGATCGAGGGAGCGAGAGAAATGAAGCGCAGCAGCAAGGATCACATCCGCACGACCCATACCGGCAGCCTGCCGCGGCCGGCGGATATGCTCGCGACGATGCGCGCCATGGCGGCGGGCCAGCCCTATGACGAGAAGGCTTACGAAGCGGCGCTGACCCAGAACATCGCGCAGATCGTCAGGCAACAGGTCGAGGCCGGGATCGACACCGTCACCGACGGCGAATGTTCGAAGCCGAGCTTCCAGCATTATGTCGCCGAGCGGCTCGACGGGTTCGAGCCGCGCATGCCGGCGGGCGGCTTGCCGGTGCCGACCGGGCCGATGGGCGTCGGCGGCCGCGACGCGCAGCTCTTTCCGGATTTCTATCAAGGCGTGCTCGAGAACAACCCGTTCAAGCACACGATCCGCATCGCGCCGCGGGTTTGCGTCGCGCCCATCCGCTATGTCGGACGGGAGAAGCTGCAGCGCGACATCCGCAATCTGAAAACCGCGATGGCGGCGGCGGGCGCCGACGAAGGCTTCATGCCGTCGCTCGCGCCGACGACCTCGCTGAAGAACGAGCATTACAAGAACGAGGACGAATTCCTCGAAGCCTATGGCGAGGCGATGCGCGAGGAATGGAAGACGATCCTCGATGCCGGGCTCTTGCTGCAGATCGATTTCCCGAGCCTCGTCTCCGCCTGGGATACGGCGAGCAACAGCATGGACCTCGCCGGCTATCGCAAATTCACCGAGAAGCGCATCGCGCATCTCAATCACGCGCTGCGCGGCCTCCCCGAGGACCGCATCCGCTTCCACACCTGCTACGGCGTCAATTTCGGGCCGCGCGTGACCGATCTTCAGCTCGCCGACGTCATCGATCTCATCTTCACGATCAAGGCCGGCGCCTATTCTTTCGAGGCGGCCAATCCGCGCCACGAGCATGAATTCCATCTGCTCGAGCGCATCAAGCTGCCGGCCGGCAAGATCCTCATCCCCGGCGCGATCACGCATTCCAACGTGATGATCGAGCATCCCGAGCTGATCGCCGATCGCATGGAGCGCTGGTCGAAAGCGGCTGGCCGCGAGAACGTGATCTTCGGCAACGATTGCGGCTTCCAATCGACCGCGGGCAACAGCGAGATCCCCGTCACGGTTGCCTGGGCGAAATTGCGCGCGCTGGGCGAGGGCGCAGGGCTCGCCGCACGGCGCTAGTGCGCGGTACGAGCGAGCGATGTCCGGTGCCGGAAGAGACACCGGGTTGAGAGTGGGTTCCGAAAAGGCATTGGCGCGCGTAGCGCGTCGTCCTGGTCGATCTCGATAAGGTCACCGTGCCGGTTGCCGAAGAATGCGGCCGCGGCGGAAAATTTTCGTTCAATTTTCTTTAAGTGCTTGTCACCGGTTCGGTGATGCCGCATGCGCTTAATCAAGCGTCAGGGGTAAGCGTGGTGGGATGCGTTGATACAACTCCGCCCGGTGCCTTATGCGTATTTTGCTCCGCTGTCTAACTTTCCTCGTTTTTCTTTCCCTGTCCTTCCGCGCCGTGACTCCCCATGGTGACGTTACTTCCGCAAAATCCAACGATCCGGACAAGTTGGAAATTCTGGGGATGCTCCGCATCGGCGATTTCGAGGGACTCGATACTGTCCTCCGGCGGTACCAGCAGGCATTCGAGAAGGACCACGCGCGTCATCGCGCCGTAGAGGTCGCCTTCAACGCCTTTGCGAATTCGGACGAGAGCTTGGCATCGCAATTCGACCAATGGATCGCGAAGATGCCGAACTCCTATGCGGCGCATCTCGGCCGGGGCATGTACCTCGATCATCTCGGCCTATTGGCGCGCGGCAACGGTTCGATCCGCCAGACGCAGCCGGAACGTCTTGCGGCGGCGGAATCCTTTCTCAAGCCGGCAAAAACCGAGCTCGAGCAGGCGCTGGCGCTCAATCCCCATCTCATCATGGGTTACCGATATCTCGAAGGGCTTGAGTCCGTTTCGGGACAGCGGGATCGCGCGCTACAGCTCTTGCAGGCCGGGCTCGCGCAGTATCCTCAATCGGTCATGCTTCATCTCCGATATCTGCGAGAGCTGGAGCCGAGCTGGGGCGGCAGCTTCGGCGACATCGAGGGCTACGGCCATGCGCTCGGGAAGCGATTTCCCAACGACCCGACCCTGACCGTTTTGGACGCCTATGAAGACTTTGCAAAAGGCGATGATGCATTGGCGCATCGCCAGGCTTCCGGAGCGATCGTCTATTTGGATCGCGCGCTCGAGAAAGATCCCGACTCGCCGATCTACTTGCTCGATCGCTCTCGCGCCTCATTCGCGTTTTATCGCTATGACGACGCGCTTTCTTTCGCGATCCGTGCTCTCGCGAGCGAGCCGCAAGACCCAAATATCCTCGCTTGGATTAGCCGCTATCAACTGAGTCGGAGCCATTTCGAGGAAGCGATCGCGGCGGCGGGTAAAGCCATCGCGCTGGACCGGCTGGACCCGGATGCGCTGCTCTATCGCGCGATCGCCGAGCGGTATCTCGGTCGCCGCGCCGAGGCGGTGCGCGATATCGACGACGCGATTATCTTTGGGAAGTATGATCCCTTCGTCCATGTCGAGCGCAGCCGCGATTTGATGCAGTTCCAGGGACGTGTCGACGACAGCATCGATGCGGCACGGCAGGCGACACAGCTCGACCCGTACAACGCCGACGCCTGGCTCATGCTCGCAACCGGATTGATGATGCGCCAGGATTGCGAGGCTCCAATTGCGATCGCGCAATGGCATGCTACCTGTACGGCGCGGCATGACTGCTCGAAAGAAACTGAATCGATCGCGCCGTCTCTGATCCCGCAACTCATGAGCCACTGCCATTTGGGGCCGTCGAGGCCGCGATAGCACATCTTCCCTGACGGGCGAGAGCGGCGCTCGATCTCCTCGCGCGGTTGAGGCCGATCCGAAACGTCTATCCACTGTTGAACAGGTTGGACCTCTTCATCAGAGCGGTGCAATCTTCGATTTCGACAATCCGGCAAAACATCGCTAGAGATATCCGCTCCACGGATCATTAGCGGAGGGTGCCATGCCGGACGATGGGCTGCAGTGGGTCAGTGATCTTGGAAAAATGTCGGGCGTGCAGACGCCCCATGTCGATGCGCGGATCAAGGGCGCTGGCGCGACCAAATCTGCCGGGGCCGCGCAAAGCACGAAGCCAACCCAGGATCAGCTCAAATACGCGTATCAAACGATGGACGAGTATCGAAAGGATATCGACAAGGCGCAGCAGTCTTACGAAGCGACGAAGGCGAGCGCGGAGCAACTCGCGTCCGTCACCGGCCACAAATTCGACGATCCGGGAAAGGATCTGACGTCTCATATCGAGACGCTGAATCAGGCCCTGACAAGCTGGACCAAGTCCTTGCAAGGCAATGACGCGAACGCGGCGGAAAAGGGGCGGGTCGCTGCGAAAGCCGCGTATGATTCGATGATGCAAGTCGTGACGAAATACGAAAGCGCGGTCCAGTCCGCGAAGCCGGATAAGCTGCCGGGAAAAAAATTCCACACGGATTGGGGAGATTTGATGGCGCGCGACGACAAAGGCGCAGCAACGGCACTCGCTCTCGTCGCGGACCTCAAGAAGGCGATCGCCGCCAACTATTCGAACGCGGACCGCTTTTACAAGAGTCGAGACATGCTCGACCATATCATCGGCATCAAACCGATGGCCGACTTTTTGGCGAATCCCGAATCCGTTCAGGCGGCCGTTCAAAAGTCGGCGGAAGAGAATAAGGGGAAGATCGGCGCCGCGCGGCAGCAAGCCCAGCACGCCGATCATCTCGAAACCGAGGACAAGGGATTCTTGAGCCAATTGACCACCGTGAAAACGCTCGTCGATCAGATGAGCGAGAACGTCGAGGCCATTTCGAAGCAGGTAGAGTCCGAGAAACTCGCGGGGGAATCGGCGGAGCTCAAGGAAAAGGCAGAAAAAATAGAAGCGGCCTACGACTTCATGGGAGAGGTTGCCACGTGTTTCCTCAAACCCGACCCCAAGGAGATTGCGGGCAAACTCGGAGAGCTCGCCGTCAAGACGGGCTTCAAGCTGCTTGGTAAACTCGACACACAAGATATTCGCGCGCGAGCCGAAGACCTTCAAAAGCTAGCGGACAAATATCACAAGGATTCGCTCACGCAGCAAAGCACTGCATTGATCGGCGCGCTTAAAAAGTTCGATGAGATCGCACCGGACCTGGAGAAGAATATCAATAGCCTCGCGAAGAGGGCCGAGGCACAAACGAAGCAGGCTGGGGACAAGTTCGACGACGTCTGCGAAAACTGCACCTTCCACTTCTATGACGTCGAAAGTGCGGTGAAGCTTGCCTATACGACGCTCGATCTTGCTTCGACCGGACGCGGAGCGCTCGACGATGCGCTCGGCATTCCGGCGGCGATCGGTCGCGCCGTACTGCGGACGTCGCAGGAGATCCCAGGGATGGCGGGGGCAGCGATGGAAAAGGCGTTCCAAGACTTGAACGGCCCGACCATTGATACGGCACAGCATGAGGTCGAAAGACAGCTCGCCAGTTGGAAGACGGGCGAACAGAAGATCACGGAGGCGGTGGGGAAGCTCCTTGAAGTTCGAGAGCAGGCGCTGCAAGCGCTCGCCGATTATGGTGGCTAGCCGACTTAACGGCGGCCGGTTCTAGAGCGATTTGGCGACCGTGCGGGCGCAATCGATGAAGCGCTCCACGACGGGGCTGAGCGTGCGGTTCCGGAGCGTCGCCATTTTGATCGGCCACCCCGCGCCCGGCAGATCGATGGGCAGCTGCTTCAATCCAAAGCGCTCCGCGTAAAGGAGCATCACCGAGCGCGGGAATGTCGTGATGTAACGTCCACTCGCCGCGAGGTTCGTGCGCAGATGGACCGAGATGGTTTTCATGACGACGCCCGGTGGCTCGGCGCCGCGTTGCCGGAAAGCGTCCGCGATCACGCGGTAATTCCACACATCGGCCGCGGTCAGTATCCACGGCTCGTCGCGCAGCTCGGCGATGTCGATCTTGCGCCGGCGCGCCCAGGGCGATTGGCGTCCGACAGCGATGACCAACTCGTCGTCGAACAAGGTCTCGACCTGCATATCGTTGACTAAATCCGCCGCCTCCAACGGCCAGCCGCCGCGCGCCAGAACGACATCGAGTTCCCGGTCTCTCAGCTTTTGCGCGAAAGAGAGCGTGTTCACCGTGTCGACGTCGAGCACGACCTGGGGATATCGCTTCATGAACTGCTCGACGACGGGCTGAAGCAACGCTGCCGAAATCGATTCAGGGCAGCCGAGGCGTAATTCACCCGTCCCCGGATCCGCGAGATATTCGATATCGCGGATGCTTTGGCGCAGCTCGTCGAACGCCGCCACGCTGCGCCGATCGAGCGCGGCGCCATAGACGGTCGCCTCGACGCCTTGCGACTTTCGATCCAGCAGCCGCACGCCCAGGGCATGCTCGAGATCGGCGATCACTTCCGACACGGAGGGTTGCGAGACGCCGAGCTCCTGCGCGGCTTTCGCCATGCTGCCGAGGCGAACGACCGTCGAGAAGACGTGCAGATCGCGCAGGCGCATGCGCCGGCCGATCTGTTTTTCCCAATCGATTTTGCGAAGCATAGGGTGTTCCTTATAGGCCTCTAGCTAAATCGTGAATTCCCCCTATGTCAAGCCGAGCGTAGGGTTCCTCTTGCCGGCAACGAAACGATCCCTTCGGACCGCGATCGAGCCGGGCAACCGCAAAGGGGTCTCCAATGCCTTTTCACACAACTCCAAAGTTCGCACGGGTTTTGTTGGCTGGCGTTGCCGCGCTCGCCGTTACCACGCCGTTCGTGATCGCGGCGGGCCAGACGCGCGCGGACGATCCGATCAGGGTCGGCCTGTCACTGCCGATGACCGGCGACTTCGCCGAGAACGGCACGCAAATTCTCAGCGGCACGAAGCTGTTCCTGGAGCAGCACGGCGGCAGCGTCGCCGGGCGTAAGGTCGAGCTGGTTGTCCGCGACGATGCCGGGCTGCCCGACCAGGCAAAACGCATTGCCCAGCAGCTCATCGTCGAGAACAAGGTCGTCGCTTTGGCAGGTTACAACCCGACGCCCAATGCGCTGGCCGTGGCGCCGATCGCGACCGAGGCGAAAATACCGGAAATCGTGATGGGGTCGTCGACCTCGGTGACCACCGAGAAATCGCCCTACATCGTCCGCACGCTGTCGACCCAGGCGCAGATCACGGTGCCGATCGCCGATTGGGCCGCAAAGCATCAGATCAAGCGCGTCTTCACGCTCGTCTCCGATTTCGCGCCGGGCATCGAGACGGAAAAGGCCTTTATCGACGAGTTCAAGCGGAGCGGCGGCGAGATCGTCGATGCGCTGCGCATGCCGCTCGAGAGCACGAACTACGTTCCCTATCTGCAGCGCGCCAAGGATGCCAAGCCCGATGCGCTGTTCGTGTGGGTGCCGGGCGGTCTCTCCGGACGGATGCTGCGTCAGTTCGTGGAGCTTGGCCTCAACGATGCCGGCGTCAAGCTGATCGGGACCGGCGATATCACCGACGACGCCATCCTCAACCAGATCGGCGATCCCGTGCTCGGCACGATCACGACCTTGCAGTACTCCGACGCCCATCCGTCGGCGGCGAACAAGGCCTTCGTCGAAAGCTTCAAGCGCGTCAGCAACGGCGTCCGTCCGGACCACATCGGGGTCGCGGCCTATGACGGCATGCACCTGCTCTTCGATGCGCTGGAAAAGACGGGCGGCAACACCAATGGCGACGCGCTGATCGCGGCCATGAAGGGCGATTCATGGGAAAGCCCGCGCGGTCCGGTCACGATCGATCCGCAGACCCGCGAGATGGTCCAGGACGTCTACGTCCGCCGGGTCGAGCGGGTCGAGGGCGAGCTCTACAACGTCGAGTTCGAAAAGTTCGACGCCGTCAAGGATCCTTCGAAGACCGCGCAAAAGAACTAGCGCGTCGCGCAGCCCGCCCGGCGTTTCCGGGCGGGCTGAATTTTTTTCGCATTCTCATACACGGGGGGCGTGATCGAAATGGACGGCAAAATCGCATTGGAAGAACACTGGGCGGTCGAAGAGACGCTGCACATTCCCGGACAACCGATACCCGCCGGCGCCGTGTGGGACGAATTGCGGCGGCTGCTCGTCGATTTCCGCGGCCGGCGGCTCGCCGGCATGGACGCCAACGGCATCGAATTCGCCATTCTCGGGCTCAATTCGCCGGCGTTGCAAGGCATCCTCGATACTGTCGAGGCCGTCGAGACGGCCCGCCGGGCCAACGACGTTCTCGCAGACGAAGTCGCAAAGAGCCCTGACCGCTTGGCAGGGTTTGCCGGACTGCCGATGCAGGATCCCGAGGCCGCCGCGCGCGAACTCACGCGCTGCGTGACCGAGCTCGGCTTCAAAGGCGCGATGGTCAATTGCTTCACGCAGCGGCATGCGGCGGATTCGGCGATCTATTACGATCTGCCGGAGTATCGCGTGTTCTGGGCGACGGTCGCGGAGCTCGACGTGCCCTTCTACCTGCACCCGCGATTGAGCCTGCCGTCACAGGCACGGTCGTATGAGAGCCAGCATTGGCTTTACAGTCCGCTTTGGGATTTTGGGCATCAGACGGCGACCCAAGCCCTACGCCTGATCGGCTCGGGACTCTTTGATGAATTCCCCACCTTGCAGGTGGTACTCGGTCATCTCGGCGAACGCATCCCCTTCGATTTGTGGCGCATCGATCATCAACTGCGGCACTTGCCCGTGAAATTTCCGGCGAAGAAGCGAGTTGCCGACTACATGCGCGAGAATTTCCATCTGACGACCAGCGGACAATTCGACGATACGGCCTTTCACTGCTCGCTCGCGGCGGTGGGACCAGCCCGAATCATGTTTTCGGTCGACTATCCCTATGAGGAAATGGAACCGGCCGCCGCCTGGTTCGACAGCACCAACCTCTCCGACGCCGAACGACGGAGGATCGGCAGAACCAACGCGATCGAGCTCTTCAAACTCGATCTCGCGTAACGTGGCGCCGCTCGCGCGGCGGGGGCGTCTCTTGCCCGCCCTTGCCGCCAACGCGCGGTCGATGCACTCTCAAGGGCGAAAAAAACCCAGGGGGAAGTGCCATGCAGCCATCGCGACGCAGCCTGTTCCAAGCCGTCGGCGCCGGGGCGGCGCTGATGGCGGCCGGTGCACCTGAAGCGGTTGCCGCCGATGCGCCGGCGCCTGCGCCGGCAGCGGCACCGCCCTCCATGCCGCCCGATTTCGGCACGGCGAGCAGCGCCAACAACGCGCTCAACATCGTCAGCCCCGAGCATCTCGAGGCCGAGGCGCGCAAGGCGGTCTCGCCCGGGCGCTTCGCCATCACCGGCTGGTGCGGCGAAGGCCTGACCTATCGCGCGAACCGCGCCTCGCTCGACGCGACGCCGATCCTGACGCGCCGGCTTCAGGGGATCAGCGGCGAGGCGATCGATCTGCGCACGTCGATCCTCGGCCACGAGCTGCCGTTTCCGATGATCACCTGTCCGATGGGCGGGCATGGCAGCTTCCATGTCGACGCCGAGGTCGCAACCGCCGGCGGCACCGGCGCTGCCGGCGCGCTCTATGTCTCCTCGGGCGCGTCGACCCGGCCGATGGAAGATATCGCCAAGGCGACGCCCGGCCCCAAATGGTTCCAGATCTACATGCTGCGCGACATGGAGATAAACCGCTGGCTGGTGCAGCGCGCGAAGGCCGCCGGCTTCTCGGCGATCGTACTGACCGCCGACGCGCTGGGTCCGGGGCAGAGTGATGACTACATCGCCTTGGGCCGCCCGCGCGACCCGGCGCTCACCCCCGGCAATCACGATCCGCGCTACGGCGGCCGCGGCAATTTCGCCGATCAGAAACGCGATATCAGCTTTGCCGATATCGGCTTCCTGCACGAGGCATCGGGACTGCCCGTCATCGTCAAGGGCATTGTCGAGCGCGACGACATCCGCGAGGCGCTCGCCTCGGGCGCCGCGGCGATCTGGGTCAGTAATCACGGCGGCCGGCAGATGGATGGCGGCCCGGGCTCGTTCAGCTTGCTCCGCCCCGCGGTGGATGCGGTTCAAGGCCGCGTGCCGATCGTCTTCGACAGCGGCGTGCGGCGCGGCGTCGATGTCTTCAAGGCGGTTTCGATGGGGGCAACGGTATGCGCGGTCGGCCGGCCCGTGTTGTGGAGCCTGATGTGCGGCGGCGCGCCGGGGGTCAAGAGCGTCTATGGCTGGATGGCGGACGAACTCCGCTCGATGATGCTGCTCTCCGGCGTCGCCAAGGTGAAGGATCTGAAACGCCGCAATCTCGTCATCGCCAAGGTTTGAGGTCCGAGGCGAATCACTTTCCCGGGAGATAGGCTTCGGTATAAAACTTCGTGAGATCGGGCGCGCGCTCGAACGTGCCCATCTCGACAAAGGATTCTTGCAGCGTCTTCAGCGCGGCGGGATGAAATTTGCCGTCGGTCGAGAAGAGCGGCATCGCGATGTCGTATTCCTTGCTTTCGACTTCCGGAGCGTAATGCGTGTATTTGCGGGCGAGCTCGATGGTCTCGGTCTTGTGCGCGCGCATCCACGCGATGTTCTGGAACCAGGCTTTGAGAAAGCGCCGGACTGCATCGGGATGGCTCGCGACGAGCTTATTCGAGGCGAAGATCGCCTCGCCGAGGAAGTCTGCGCCGATGTCGAAGCCCGAAAGGAAGATCCGGCCGCGCTGCGACAGTTCAAGCTGCGCCCCGAAACCCGGCGGCGCGACGACGGCGTCGATCTGGCTCGTCTCGATCAGCGCGGCTTGCGCGGCCAAGTCGCTGCCGACGGGCACCAGCAGAACGGCGTCTTTCGCCCAGCCTTTCTGCTGCATCAAGCGCTTCATCAGCCATTCCGTCAGCGACCCTGCCGTGGTGACGCCGACCTTTTTGCCTTTGAGATCGTCGACGGTTTTCAGCGGCGATGTGAAGGGAACGACGATGGCAAGGGTCGGGCGGCCGCCTATGGCGGCGACGGCGATGTCGGGCGCGCCTTTCACGGTGAAGCCGAGATCGGTGCCGGCCGAAACACTCATATCGACGCCGTCCGAGACCATGGCCTGTTGCAGCTTGGCGCCGCCGCCGAAGTCGGTGACCTCGATGTCGAGTCCTTGCGCTTTGAAGACACCACGATCCGCACCGATCCGCGCCGGAAGGAAATTGAAATTCGCGCCGGACGGCGTACCGACGCGCAGCCCTTCCGCCTGTCCTGGAAGACCGCCACTGAAGCTGCCGAGGAGAAACGCCGAAACGGCGATGGCGGCATGTGCTCGTTTCACGGTTGACCTCCCATAGGCTCCAAAGCAGGCCGAAGATCGGATGGAGGTTTCTATACCATCGATGATTAGAAAATTCTGGTAATAGATGGTATCTTTAGAAGATACTATTGGTTTTCAATGGATACGCGGTACGTCGAAACCTTCCTTCTCGCCGTCGAAAACGGCTCGATCGCTGACGCCGCCCGTTATCTCAACGTGACGCCAGCAGCCGCGGCGAAGCGAATTCGCGCTCTCGAAGGCGAGGTTGGCGCGGCGCTGGTGAGGCGTTCCGGCCGCGCGATCAAACCAACCGAGGCGGGCGCCGCTCTAATCGAACGCGCTAAGAGGTTCTTGTCAGAGGCGCGCGACCTCAAGTCGATCGCCGCCACCGATAGGCCGTCGGGTCAATTGCATCTAGGCGCTTTCCAGTCGGCGTTGGCCTGGCTCTTGCCGGACATTTTGGTGTTGATGGAGAAGGCTTACCCAGAAATCGATGTGCGCATCGCCCGCGGTACGTCGGCGCAACTCTATCGTCGCTTGCTCGACGGCGATGACCTCGACGCCGCGATCATTGCGCAGCCGCCGTTTGCTGCTCCGAAAAGTTACGACTGGCGTCTGCTTCGGGAAGAGCCGCTGATTGTGCTGACGAGAGCGCCCGCACCGTCTCGGAAACCACACGCCATCCTTGCGTCCGAACCGTTCATCCGCTTGACGCGCGGCAGTCGCGGCAGCTGGGAGGGCCGGCTTATCGACGGTTATCTCCGCAAGGCCGGAATACGACCGCGGGAACGCTTCGAAATCGATTCGATCGATGCGATCGCTGTGATGGTCGATCGCGGGCTAGGGGTGTCCCTTCTGCCGGATTGGGCGCGGCCAGCCTCCGATAGCTTGGCGCTTGCTCGTATCGCTTTGCCTGACCGCTCATTTTCCAGGCGGATCGGGCTCATTTGGCCTAGGGCGTCGCTGCGCCTTCGCCTTATCCAAGCGTTTCTCGAGCAAGCCTTGGTGGCCCAAGCTCGACAAAAAGACTATTCGAAAGCGAAGCGACGCCGTTAGTCGCGGGACGCGGGTCCGTCCCGGCACGTCGTTAGTGCCACTCCGCCAATTCCACCGTGATGTCTTCGGGACCGCGCAGGAAGACCAGCTTGCGGTCGTGAAAATCCATCACGCTGTTGCGCAGGTCGACACCGGCCGCAGCGAGCTTCGCGATTTCGGCGTCGAGGTCATCGACGGCAAAGCACACATGGTTGAAACCGAGCTTGTCGAGCCGGCGGATGTTCGGATCGGGCAGCGGCGCCGGCAGGCGGTAGTGCCAGGGCAGAGTAGGGCGGGAACGTGTCATCGCGGTATAGCGATGCGAACCTCCCATCCGCGGAACTTAGGCCGTTTGCAATGTCGGGGGCGCCTCGGAGGAGGGCGTGCGTGTCCGTAGCAGCCGGGGGAAGCCGCTTGCCCAGAGGCCGAGGACCCAGCCGATCGCCTGCGTGAAGTGGAAGTAGTAATTCGGCGGTTCGCCGATAATCCCTTCATAGATGATGGAGACGATCTGCGGCACGATGGCGCCGACGATGATCGCGATGCTCAGGTTGCGCATGACCTGCGCACTCTGATAGCGCTCGATCACGTAGCCGCCGAGCACGGCGTAGGCGCCGCAGATGAGGGCAGCCTGCAATAACGCGAGCGGCGCGCTGACGAGCACGGAGAGCGCGCCGCGAGTCTCGAACCACACCGTCGGAAAGATGATGACCGCCAGCATGGCGATGCTGGAGCGGGTCGTCTGGTCGAGGAATGACGGCATGACGACGGCTTTGTGTTTTGGCGGCAACTGCAGCTGAATCCCCGCGCTCCAATAATAACTGACGACACCGGGAACGATGCCGCCGACCAGCGTCTGGAACATCGCATTGACGGCGCCGGCACGCATCGTCTCTTCGACTGCGCCGTAGAGCACGTCGAGTTCAAGCAATAAAATGAATACGAGCCCCAGACGCAGGCCGCTGCGCCAGGTCACATGCTCGATGCGGAATTCCTGCTCGGCGCTTTCCCCTTGCGGACCCGTGCCGGCGGACACGCCCCGCTGTAACACGTATTCGTGCAGCGGACGTATCAGCACGGCGGAGACGAGTGTCATGACGAGGGCGATGAAGATGCCGCCTGCCGAGAATGCCGACCGCAGCGCATCGACGAATTGGTCGAGGGCGACAAGGCGTCCGACGATGCCGCCGGTCGCGGCGGTGATCGCGACGAAAGCACGGCGCGCGAGATCGTTCGATGAAACCTCGACGCCGCTCCAGAGGCTCGGCACGATCCGCCGCCGCACCGGCCAAGCGAGATCGGCAAAGAATCCGATCGGTTCCTTCTCGAGATCCCGCAGCCGGCCGTCGCCGAAACCGACGAAAATCACCCGGAGGCTGCAGGCGGTAACCGCGCCCAGGATGCCGTAGCCGATGATCGTGGCGAGCCCGCCAACCGAGAGCTCGCGCCCGCTACTGATCGCGGCGGCGAAGCCGGCGGCAATACCCATGGCACCACTGAAATAGGGAACGAGACGCCAGTAAATCGACGCCAAGGCAACGGCCAAGGTGCCCCCGATCAACAATTCGACCACCATATGCAGCGTTTGGTCTTGATCCATGGTTCCCCCAACTGACCTGGACATTGTGCGGGCGGGCGATCTGCCGTTAGCCGGTGGCGGCCTCTCGCGCCGGACCGATCGCATATCCGTCTCGAAACCGAGCGGCACCGCTGGCCGACGGCACCGGCACGATCGCGCTCACGATGGTTGCCGTGACGCGCGCGACGGCGCGCCGCGCAGCGGCAGCGGCTGATCCGCCAGCATGCCTTTGGCGACGGCGATGCGCGCTTCCTCGCGATTGAGCTTGTGCTGCGCGATCAGGTCGCCGCAATCGGCGACGATGGCGTCCGCATCCTGCATCAGCTTCAGGCGCTTGTACTTGTCCTCTTCGTGGAGGCCCATGCCGGCGCCGATGATCTCGAGGATGTTGAGGATGCGGAACGGCCAATCGCGCTCATGCGCGCAGAGCTCGCGATGATCGGAATGATAGACGGTGACCAGCGCATCGACGCCGGCCGCCGCAGCGGCTTCGAGCTCGCGCTGCTGCAGCTCGCGTTTGTATTTCGGCAAGGCGCCGACCAGCACGCTTTGGAGCCCGATCGCCGGCTGTGCGAGATCGACGATCTCGATGCCGGGCACCGCGCGCAGCAACGCTTCGGCCGCTTCCATCGCGCCGGCGACACCGGGATGTTTGTGCAGCGCGACACGCATCGGGACGGGCGTGTTGAGGCGCGGTTTAATGTCGTCGAGCCGCCCGAGGAGGAAGCGCATGTACGGCGTCATCTCGAACGGTGTCGCGCCGGTCTGTTTTTCGACCGCCGGTAAAGTCTCCTCGGTGAAGTGGACAAAGCAGCTCGGGCACCAAGTGATGACCTGCTTCGATTTCGACTTCGCCATGTCCTCGGTCGCATAGCTCGCGACGCGGCCCATTGCCTCGGGGTCGGCGGAATGGAGGTGGACGCTGCCACAGCAATGGCTCGGCCCGCCGAGCACGCGATAGGAGATGCCGATCGCATCCATGATGTCGAGCGCCAGCAGCGGGATATGCGCGGTCTTCAATACGTTGCAGCCGGTATAGAAGATGAAATCCGGCTCGCGATCGTCGGCCGGTTTGGCCGCGCCGCGCGCGTTCTGGCCGAGGCGCGCGAGCTGCTCGGCATCGAGCTGCAGGCGCGTCAGCATGTTGAAGCTGCGCTGGTGGTTGCGGAAAGCGGCGATGCTGTCGCCGCGCCTTTCGGCCGGATCTTTCGCGCTCTTGGCGATGGCGACGCGCGCCATCGCCAAGAGAAAGCGCGGATTGACGCCATAATCGCAGGCCGTGATGCAGGCGCCGCTCAGCACGCAAGAGCTCGCCCAGCGCCGGGCTTCCTCGCTGCCGTCGCCGTGGCGCAGAATATCGATGATGCCGGTGATGGTCTCGACCGGGTCGGCCGCGCCGAGCCCGGCGGGCTCGATGCTCGGGCAGGCGGCGACGCATTTGCCGCAGCGTGTACAAGCATCGGCCATCTCCGCGACGCGGTCGGCCAAAGCCGTCTCGAAAGCGCTTTCGCTCATCGCTCCGAGTGTAGCCCCGCTGGCCGGATCGCCGCCAGTTGCTCGCGCAGTGCTTTCATCGCGTTGAACGCCGTATTTGTGAGCTTGTCGGCTTCGTGCCAGGATTGCGCGTCCGGGCCGCGCGTGGCGGCAAGGAAGGGAGGGTCGCGATGGAGCGTCACCGCTTCGGCAATTCCGATCTCATGGTCTCGGCGATCGGTCTCGGCTGCTACGGCATGTCGGGCGTCTACGGCCCCGCTGACGACAAAGAATCGATCGCCACGATCCGCCGCGCGCTCGATCTCGGCGTCAATTTTCTCGATACCTCGGCGAGTTATGGCAACGGCCACAATCACCGGCTGATCGGCGAGGCGATCAAGGGCCGGCGGCACGAGGTGGTGATCCATTCGAAAAGCGGCAGCCCGCGCGGCGCCAGCGGGGGCGGTGGCGATGCGTCCTATCTGCGCGAGACTTGCGAGACGAGCCTTAAGAATCTCGACATCGAAACCCTCGATGTGTTCTGCATGTCGCGCATCGACCCGAAGGTCACGGTCGAGGACAGCGTTGCGGCGATGGCGGCGCTGGTGAAGGAAGGCAAGACGCGCTTCATCGCGCTCTCGGAGTGCTCGGCGGAATCGTTACGCCGCGGCAATGCCGTCCATCCGCTGGTCTCGCTGCAGATGGAATATTCGCTGTTATCGCGCGACGCCGAAGCGCAGGGCCAGATCGCCGCTTGCAAGGATTTGGTCGCGGCGATGATGGCTTACGCCGTGCTCGGCCGCGGCCTGATCAGCGGCGCGCCGCCGCAACCGGATGCCCTCGGCGCTGGCGACGTGCGTGCGCATCTGCCGCGTTTCGAGCAAAGCCATTTCGCGAAGAATCTCGCACTGCGCGCGTCGCTCGAGGCGCTGGCGCGGCGCAAAGGCGCGCGCCTCGCGCAGCTTGCCATCGCCTGGACGATGGCGATGGGCAAGCGCGCCGGCGCTTTCGTGGTGCCGATCCCCGGCGCGAAATCGCGCGCCCATCTTGAAGAGAACGTCGGCGCTGCCGCGCTGGCGCTGACCGACGAGGATCTCGCCGAGATCGACCGCGTCGTGCCGCCCGGTGCCGCGTCCGGCACGCGCTACCAGGAAAGCGCGATGCATCGCGTGAATGCTTAGGCA
Organism: Allostellaceae bacterium; assembly: GCA_036490955.1. Lineage (GTDB taxonomy): Bacteria > Pseudomonadota > Alphaproteobacteria > ATCC43930 > CGMCC-115725 > CAIKMD01. The sequence goes on from DASXCX010000037.1 coordinate 26,984, forward strand.
GAAAAGCAAGAAGGGAGGTCCGAATGAAGACGAAAGACGAAGCCAATGGGACAACACTGCAGCGGCGCGACGTCGTGCTCGGTATTGCCGCCGGGCTCGCGACACTGGCCCAGCGGAGCGCGGTCGCGCAGCCGGCGCAACCGCCTTTCCGCATCGATCTCCACCATCACGTCATCCCGCCGAAATGGGTCGACGCGGCGCGCGCGCACAAGCCTGACAACACGTGGGGACCCCAGATCGTCGGCTGGACGCCGGAAATTTCCATCGAGCAGATGGACAAGCACCGCATCGCCTATGCCGTGACCGAGCTCGGCCTGCCGGGCGTGTGGTGGGCGCCGCCCGACCAGGCGGCGTCGCTCGCGCGTTATTGCAACGAGTATGTTGCCGATATGCAGCGGCGGCATCCCGGCCGCTTCGGCATGTTCGCGACCATCCCGCTGCCGCATGTCGATGAGACGCTGAAGGAGATCGCCTACGTCTATGACACGCTGCATGCCGACGGTATCGGCCTCATCACCAGCTATGGGTCGCTATGGCCGGGCGACGAGAAATTCGATCCGGTTTGGCAGGAGCTCAATCGCCGCAAGGCGGTCATCCACGTCCACCCGACCGTGCCGAATTGCTGCGTCAATCTCATTCCCGACGTCGCCAACGCGACGCAAGAATATCTTTTCGACACGGCGCGGGCGATCACCAGCCTGATGTTCAGCGGCACGCTGACGCGTTATCCCGATCTGCGTTTCATCTTCTCGCATGCCGGCGGAGCGTTTCCGGATATCGCCGCGCGCGTGACGGGTTCAGCCGCGGGCAACAAGAAGATCGCGGCGCGGCTGCCCGGCGGCGATCCGCACGCGGTGTTGAGCAAGCTCTATTTCGACGTGGCGAGCTCGGTCAATCCGATCAATTTCGACGGACTCAGGCATTTTACCTCGATCGAGCGCATCGTCGTGGGGACCGATCTGCCCTATGTCGAGATGGACTACACGCTGGGCCCACTCGACCATGCCAAGCTCAGCGCGCATGATTACGCGCGTATCAACACCGATAACGCGCTCGATCTCTTCCCGCAGCTCAAAGGCCGCATCCACCGGCCGGCTTAAAGCCTCTCGCCTTCAGATCTGAGTGCGGCGCCCATGGGGCCGCAGCACGCTCAGAGCATCGCCTTGCCTTCATGCGCGACGAGGAGATCGTGCATGTCATTGGCATGCTCTTCCTCTTTCGCCAGGATGCCCTGGAGCATCAAGCGCGTCGCCGGATCCCTGTCGCCGAAATAGCGGATCAGTTCGCGGTAATGATCGACCGCGATACGCTCGGCGATCAGATTCTCTTTGATCATGTCGACGAGGTCCTTGCCCTCGACATATTGCGAGGCCGAGCGCGACAACAGGCCTTCCGGGTTGAAATTCGGCTTGCCGCCGAGCTGATTGATGCGCTCGGCCGCCTGCATCATGTGCTGTTGCTCTTCGGCCGCATGGGTCGCGAATTCGGCTTTCACCGCTTCGCTGGAAATGCCGGTTGCGGTGACGGCGTGAAAGGTATAGCGCAGGACGCAGACCAGCTCGGTCGCGACCACGTCTTGCAGGAGCTCGATCGTCTTCTTGACGTCGCCCTGATAGGTCGATGTTACGGCGCCGTCCTTGAGGTTTTGGCGCGCGCGCTCGCGCAGCGTTTTTACGTCGGTCAGAAACGCGCCTTCGGTCTGGCCGGCCGGGGCGGTTTGGATCGGGGCAGTTTGGGCGGTTTGGGCCATGATTTGAAAATCCTCTCTGTGCGGGCGGGCGCGAGCGCTCATGCGAGAAATGCTGCCATGGGTTTTCCGTTCCGCTGATGAGCGATCGTTGGCGCATTGAGTTGCCCCGCGCCGCATCCGGCACGGCGATCGGGAAGTCCGATCCATCGCCTGAACTCGGATCATCCCGGCCGCCGGCGGAGAACGTACACAGCGTTGTTGTAAAATAATCACAGGCTTGGAAATTCAAAGGCTTGGCCTTTAAATGTTGGCAATTGCCCGCACGCCTACGTAGATTATTCGCTCGGTTTTGGTGAGATTTCGGGGAGGGGTAATGCTCAAGCAATGGGTGGTGTCTTTGGCCGTGGCCGCGGTGGCGACAGGGCTTGCCGCGTCGGCTCAGGCCCAATCGGGTATCGCCGCGCTATCGCCGGCGGCGCAGGCGGAAATCCAGAAATTGTCGCCGGCCCAACGCGCCGCGCTGGCGCATTCTCTGCTCGGCGATACGGCCGTCTCCGCCCACCCAGTCACGATCAATCCCGCTGCCGGAACCGCGCCGGCAAGGTCATCGAGTGTCGCGCAGGCAGGCAGCGTCGCGGCCGCGCCGGCCGTGGCGATGGTGCCGGCGTCTGCCGCGCCGGCGTATGACTGGAACGGTTGCTACGCCGCAGCGGGCGTCGGCGCCGGCATGTTCAACGACGAGCACCATATCGAAAGCCTCACGGCGCACGCGCCGATCGTGACCAGCAGCACGAGCGGCGGCAGCGGTCTTCTGGGCCGCTTCGGCGCCGGCTGCGATTATCAGGTCGCGCCGCGTATCGTCCTCGGTGCGTTCGGCGATCTCGATCTCGGGAATCTGTCCGGCACGTTCGCCGAGCCCGGCTTCACGTCGCGTGAAACTGAGCAATGGGCCTGGTCTGCCGGCGTACGCGGCGGCTATCTGCTGTGGCCGCAGACGCTGGCCTATATCGATACCGGCTTCACGCAAGCGCGCTTCCAACTGACGGATGCCAACCTTGCCGTGCCGCCCGCTCCTCCGACGGGGATTCACTTCGGCGCCTATGTCGCCAATGGTGTCTTCGGCGGGGCAGGCTTCGAAATGGCGCTCGATTTTCTACCAGGCGCGTTCTGGCGCAACGAATATCGTTACGCGTACTACTTCGGGATGAACGTGCCTCTGACCGGCGCGAGCGGTGGCCTTGTTATCCCGCCCGGGCTTGTCGATAAAGTGCAGCCGTCGGTCCAGACGATCACGACGTCGTTCGTTTACAAGCTCGACTGGAACCGCTTCCTGCAATAGCGATCGCGCGACCGAGGCGCGGTGGGTTTGCTCACCGCGCTTCGGTCGCATAGCGCGTTATCCGGTTTTCGGGCTGCTGATCGCCTTGCGCCGGTCGCATAAAAGCCCAAATATCTTCATGATTTTTAATCAATTTTTACCGACTGGCGGCACGATGCTATGCTAACGCATAGCGCCATGGTACGCCGCCCATTCCAGCCCGCCGAAAGATCCTCGACCCGATGACGAGGCCGCTCGCTGTCCTGATCCTTGCCGCCGGACAGGGAACACGCATGAAATCGGCGCTTCCCAAAGTCCTGCACAAGGTCGCCAACCGGCCGATGATCAGCCATGCCTTGGCTGCGGCCGAGGCGCTGAAGCCGGAGCGCATGATCGCGGTGATCGGACCGGGAATGGAGTCGGTCGCCGACTCTGTCGCGCCCGTTCCGGCGGTGGTCCAGGCGCTGCAGCGCGGCACCGGGGACGCGGTGATGGCGGCACGCGGTGCGCTCAACAGCTTTGCCGGCGATGTGCTGGTGCTTTATGGCGACACGCCGCTGACCAGCCCCGAGACGCTCGGCAAGCTGCTCGCCGAGCGGCGGCGCGCGGACGCGGCGGTCGCGGTGATCGGCATGCGGCCGGATGAGCCCGGCGCCTATGGCCGATTGCTGCTCGGCAAAGACGGCGCGCTCGATGCGATCGTCGAGGCGAAGGACGCCAGCGACGCGCAGCGCCAGATCACGCTGTGCAATTCCGGCGTCATGGCGATCGACGGCCAGCATCTCTGGCCGTTGCTCGACGCCGTCGGCAACAGCAACGCCAAGCACGAATACTATCTCACCGACATCGTCGGCATCGCGCGTTCGCGCGGGCTTGCCTGCGCCGCGATCGAGGCGCCGGTTGCGGAGATGATGGGCGTCAATTCGCGCGCCGAGCTTGCCGAGGCCGAAGCGCTTATGCAACGTCGCTTGCGCGCGCATCACATGGCCGAGGGCGTCACCTTCACCGCGCCCGAGACAGTGTTCCTCTCTGCCGATACCAAGCTCGGCCGCGATTGCGTGGTCGGGCCGTTCGTCGTCTTCGGCCCGGACGTGTCGATCGGCGACGGCGTCGAGATTCCGGCTTTCTGTCATCTCGCCGGCGCCAAGGTCGGCGATCGCGCGATCCTCGGGCCGTTTGCCCGGCTGCGGCCGGGCGCGCAGCTCGCGGACGACGTGCATATCGGCAATTTCGTCGAAGTGAAGAACGCCAAGCTCGCGGCCGGCGTCAAAGCCAATCATCTCGCTTATCTCGGCGATGCGTCGATCGGCGAGGGCACGAATATCGGTGCCGGCACCATCACCTGCAATTACGACGGCGTTGACAAGCACCGCACCGAGATCGGCAAGGACGTTTTCGTCGGCACGAATTCCTCGCTGGTCGCGCCGGTCAAAATCGGCGACGGCGCTATGATCGCGGCCGGATCGGTGATCACCGAGAATGTGCCAGCGGATGCGCTGGCACTCGGCCGCGGCCGCCAAGTCGTGAAAGAAGGCCGCGCCCGCGCGTGGAAAGCGCAAAAACGCTCGACCAAGGCCGCGAAGAAGAAATGAGCGCGATGGCCTGCGACGTTGCAGCCAGGAACAAGCTTGCGCATGGCGCATTAAAAGTGTCGACATGTTTTCCCTTCGCGTCATGCCCGGGCTCGTCCCGGGCATCCACGTCTTGCAACAAACTCGTGGATGGCCGGACCAAGTCCGGCCATGACGAATGACGGAGTAGACCGGCCATGTGCGGCATCGTCGGCATCATCGGACGACAGGACGTGGCACCGCTGCTCATCAACGGGCTGCGCCGCCTGGAATATCGCGGCTACGATTCCGCGGGCGTCGCGACCCTGGTCGACGGCACGATCGAGCGCCGCCGGGCCGAGGGCAAGCTGTCCGCGCTGGCGACGCTGATCGATCGCCAGCCGGTGCAGGGCCATATCGGCATCGGCCATACGCGCTGGGCGACGCATGGCGTACCGTCGGAGCGCAACGCGCATCCGATCGCGACGCGCGAAGTCGCCGTCGTCCATAACGGCATCATCGAGAATTTCCAGGCGCTGAAGACCGAGCTCACCAACCTTGGCTTCACCTTCGAGAGCCAGACCGATACCGAAGTCGTCGCCCTGATGGTGACGCGCTATCTGCGCGACGGCATGACGCCCGAACAAGCCGTCGAGAAGACGCTCTCGCGCTTGGAAGGCGCCTTCGCGCTCGTGATGCTTTTTGCCGGCCATCACGATCTCCTCATTTGCGCGCGCCGCGGCTCGCCGCTCGCGATCGGCTATGGCGAGGGCGAGATGTATGTCGGCTCCGACGCGCTGGCGCTGGCGCCGCTCACGCGGCGCATCGTTTATCTCGAGGAAGGCGATTGGGCCGTCGTGCGCGCTTCGGGTGCCGCGATCCACGATGCCGCCGGCAAAGAGGTCAAGCGCGAGATC
>DASXCX010000038.1:0-17415 GCA_036490955.1 Allostellaceae bacterium
ACCCTGGCCGCGCGAGCGCTTGTCGGTATAATGCGTCGCAACACGGAACCGTATGGCGGCGGGGGCCGCCCTGCCCGATCGAGAGGTTTGGAATGCGGGTCGTTTTGGCCCAACCGCGAGGGTTTTGCGCCGGCGTCGAACGCGCGATCGAGATCGTCGAGCGCGCGCTGGAGAAATACGGCCCCCCGATTTATGTCCGTCACGAGATCGTCCACAACCGGCATGTAGTCGAGCGACTGCGCGCCAAAGGCGCACATTTCGTCGACGAGCTTGCCGAAATCCCGCCGGGGAGCGTGACGATTTTCAGCGCCCATGGCGTGGCCAGCGCCGTCGAGGACGAGGCTGAATCACGCGATCTGCCAGTGATCGACGCCACTTGCCCACTGGTTTCCAAGGTTCATAGCGAAGGTCAGCGCTACGCGAATCAGGGACGTGAGATCGTGCTGATCGGCCACGCCGGCCATCCCGAGATCGAAGGCACCATGGGTCGCATTAACGGCAAAGTTTATCTGATCTCCAAGGCCGAGGAAGTCCCCGACCTGAAGGTCAGCGATCCCCAAAAGCTTGCTTACATCACTCAAACGACGCTCTCGGTCGACGACACCAAGGCTGTCATAGACGCGCTGCGCGCGCGCTTCCCGACGATCGTCGGGCCCGATACGAAAGACATTTGCTACGCGACGCAGAACCGCCAGCGCGCCGCCCGCGAATTGGCGATGCGGGTGGACGTCGTGCTCGTGGTCGGTGCGGCGAACAGTTCCAACTCCAATCGCCTCAAGGAAATCGCCGTCGAGCAAGGCGTGCCGGCCTATCTCATCGCCGACGGCAGCGCCCTCGATCCGGCTTGGCTCAAAGACGCGAAAGCCGTTGGTATCACAGCCGGTGCGTCGGCGCCTGAAGACCTGGTTCAGGCGGTGATCGATCGCCTCGCGACCATCGAGCCGATCGAACTCGAGATTTTGCCCGGTATTACCGAGAACGTGCGTTTTCGGATGCCGACGAAGCTCGCCGATCCGGTCGAGTAATTGTCCGCGGACTAGAAGAGGAAGAAAACTGTGGCCGTTCCGCTGCACCAAATGATCCGCGTCGGCGCTTATGTGGCAGCACAGCGCCTCAAGCGCATCGAACGCTATCCGCTTGTGCTGATGCTCGAGCCGTTGTTCCGCTGCAACCTTGCTTGCGCCGGCTGCGGCAAGATCGATTATCCCGATCCGATCCTCAATCAGCGCCTCAGCGTCCAGCAATGTCTCGAAGCGGTCGATGAATGCGGCGCGCCCGTCGTCTCGATCGCCGGCGGCGAGCCCCTGCTCCATCGCGAGATCGAGGAGATCGTCGAAGGCATTATCGAGCGCAAGAAGTTCGTCTATCTGTGCACCAACGCGCTGCTGCTCGAGAAGAAGATCGATCGCTTCAAGCCGAATCCCTATTTCGTCTGGTCGATCCATCTCGACGGCGATGAGGTGATGCACGACAAGTCGGTCTGCCAGGACGGCGTCTATGACCGCGCCGTCGCGGCGATCAAGCTAGCGAAGTCCAAGGGCTTCCGCTGCAATATCAACTGCACCCTCTTCGACGGCGCCGAGCCGGAGCGCGTCGCGCGCTTCTTCGACACGGTCATGGAGATGGGCCTCGACGGCATCACCGTCTCGCCGGGCTATGCCTATGAGCGCGCGCCCGATCAGGCGCATTTCCTCAACCGGAAGAAGACCAAGGAACTGTTCCGCGGCATCTTCCGCGCAAAGAACGGCACCAAATGGTCGTTCTCGCAATCGGGCCTGTTCCTCGACTTCCTCGCCGGCAATCAGAATTACCACTGCACGCCTTGGGGCAACCCGACGCGGACCTATTTCGGCTGGCAACGTCCCTGCTACCTCGTCGGCGAAGGCTACACCAAGACCTTCAAGGAACTGATGGAGACCACCGACTGGGACAAATACGGCACCGGCAATTACGAAAAATGTGCCGACTGCATGGTCCACAGCGGCTACGAGGCGACGGCGGTGATGGATGCGACCAAGCATCCGCTCAAAGCGCTCGGCGTCGCGCTGCGCGGTGTAAAGACCGAGGGAGAGATGGTGCCGGAAATCTCGCTCGATAAACAGCGCCCGGCCGACTACGTCTTCTCGCGCCATGTCGAGAACGCGCTCGAGCAGATCAAGAACCAGAAAATCACGACCGAAGCGGCCGAGTAACCAGCCGCGTTCGCGAAACGGGGGGATACGATGAGACGGTTGGTTACCGCGATTTTCGCCGGCGCGCTGCTATGCGCTCTTGGCAACAGCGTACCGGCATCGGCCGACGAGTTGAGGCTCCTCTTCGCCGATGTCGTGCCGCCGGGCTCGATCATCGATGCCAAGGTGGTGCAGCCTTGGGCCCAGAAGATCAACGAAGAGGGCAAGGGCGTGCTCTCGATCGATGTTCGACCTGGCCCGACCATGGCGACCTTCGAGAATGTCTATGACCGCGTGCTTACCGATGTTGCGCAGATCGGCTGGGAGATTCAGGCGGCGGTCGGCGGGAAATTTCCGCGCTCAAACGTCGTCGCCTTGCCCCTTGTCACGGATGATTCGGTTGCTTCCACGGTTGCGTTCTGGCGGCTTTACCAGCAAGGCCTGCTCAACGCCGAGTATGATCAGGTTGTGCCGATCATGCTGGTGACGCTGCCGCCAGCAGCATTCCACTTCAACAAGCCGCTGAAAAACCTCGACACCATGGCCGGGCAGAAGCTGATCGTCCCGAACAAGGTCGCGGGCGACGCTTTGCAGGCACTCGGCGGCTCGCCGCTTTCGCTGCCGCTCACCGATATGTATCCAGCGATCCAGCGCGGCACCGCCGACGGCACGATGATCGCTTGGGTCGCGTTCAATCCGTGGAAGCTGTACGAGGTGACCACCTATCACGTCGACGTGGCTTTCGGCGGAGCCGCCGGCATGATCTTCATGTCGCGGACGAAATACAACGCGCTGCCGCCGGCGGCGAAGAAGATTATCGACGAGAATTCCGGCGAAGCGCAGAGCCGCCACTTCGGCCAGGTGATGGCGGATGAAGACAAGGTCCAGCGTGAGTCTGTCCAGAAAATGCCCAAGCAGACCTTCGTGACACCGAGCGTGGCGGAGCTCGCGACGTGGAAAACGAAAGTCGAGCCGTCGATCGCCGCCTGGACCAAGACCGCGACTGGCGCGGATACGGTGCTCGCGAAGTTCAAAGAAGAACTCGCCAACGTCAAAGCGGGACACTGACGCTTTTAGCGTCGGGTACACGACAAAGGCGCGGGTCCACCCCGCGTCTTTTTGATTCGCGCCGACCTCAAGCTGCGTCGGAACCGTGTGGCCCAACCGTTGTTCTTTAGAGACACAGCATTTCGCGGAGGGAAGCAAATGCGAATCATCATGGCAGTTGCCTTGATGGCGATACTCAGCGCATGCGGCACCGTGGTAGGCGCCGGCGCCGGCGCTTACGCGGGGAATCAATTCGGCAGCGGTTCGGGCAAAGCCGCGGCGACCGCCGGCGGTGCGGTGGCGGGTGGCTTGCTCGGTCACGCCGTCACGGGTCAATAACGCGATCTGATAAGCGAGGATTGTATGGACGACAAAGTGAAATCGCACGACAACAAGACGGGCGAACACGCGCATGATCGGGGCGCCAATCAAGGCGAAGGCGATTATCGCTCGGCGCGAAGCTACGATGAGCACGTGCGCCGGACCGTCGAGAGCGGTCAGGTCGAGAAGAAAGCGCACGAGGCCGAGAAGGCTCTCGAAGGCAAGGAAGGAGAAGAGTTACGCCGCGCCGAAGAGCTAGGCAAGCGCCACAGCCATGGCGAGGATCCCCAGCTCAATAAGAAATCGAAGTAGCCGCCGCTCACCCGGGGCCGCCATCGCCGACGAGCGAGAACGGCGCCCAGAATAGCGGATGCGCATACGAATAGAGGGACTTCTGCGTCGCGGGTTCGATCATCCCGGGGCCATCGATCAAGGACAACATCGCCTGGCGGAGCGCCTCACGCGCAATGCCGGGCGATGCCGCCTCGCGCTTAAAGAGTTCGGTCGTAAGAATGCGCGCCGAAACCGTTTCGACCGGCCAGTTCGAGACGAGGAGCGTACGCGAGCCAGCGTAAAAGAACGCGAGGCCGAGCCCCGAGACCGCTTCGGCGCCCGCGCCGCCCGCCGCGGCAGTGTTGCAGGCCGAGAGCACGACCCAATCAGCATTGAGGCGCAACCCTAGGATCTTGCTTACGGTCAGCAAGCCGTCGCCCGGCACTTTCGCGACATCAGGTGCGCTGAGTGCCAGTGCCGGCTCCGTCAGCCCGTCGAGATCCCCGGGTACGAGACCGTGCGTCGCGAACATCACCACACGGCGATCGTCGAGATCCACGGTACGCACCACCTGCTCATTCGCTTGCGCGCCGAGATAGACGTCCTTGGCGAAATCGGCCTTCAGAGCGGCAGCAACTTCCTTGACCTCATCGGCGGTATCCGGCAAGCGCGGCAATTCGCCGATCTTCGCGTCGTCCGTGTCCTCGGTTCTCGGCGCGCTGCGCAAATGCACCGGCGCTTTTCGCATCGCCACCAAGCCGCCACTCGCGACTTGCATCGCGAGCGCCATACCCTGCTGGGCGATCGCCTGCGCCTCTTCCTTTTGGTTGAACCATGGATCCCCGAAGCCGATGAACGGCTTGCGTGCGATCTTGGGCGCCGGCGTCGCGCGCAATGTCGTCCACGACGTAACCGACGGAAGCTGGGTGATCGCGACCTGGCGAATGAGCCACGGCACGGTCTTGTAGCCGGTGAAGAGCGGCTGACCGCTCTGATCGGGTGCCGGCTTGACGTTCTGCGTCGCCAGCATCCCAAAGGGAACCTCTCCGAGCGTGCCGTTGGCGACGACGAGAAGATCACTCGCGCCTTGCCAACCGGCTTTGACCGGCTCGAGCAGGCCCGCATAAAGCTTATACGCGTTGGCCACGTCGAAAGCCGGGATCTGACCCGCGGTCGCAGCGTCAGGATCGACCGATTTGCGCAGTGAGGCGACTGCCTTGTCGATGTCGCCTGGCGATAGCGGCGAGGCCGCGAATGCGATGGCTCCCTGCTTAGGCATCGCCCAGACATAAGCGCGTTTCTCGCCCACATAGATCGAGACGAGCGCCTCGGCCGGAGCCAACGCCCTTTGCGCATCGGCAACAGTGGCAGGCAGCGGATCGATAAGCCGTGCGTAACCCGGGAAGCGTTTTCGGACGTCCTCACGCGTCGTGGTGCGTTGCACCAGGAGTTTTTCGATCGATGCACGCGTCTGCGCGACGGCAGCAGCATCGCGCTGATCCGACGGGATCGCCAACATGCCGGCGAGCACCGCATCGAGCGCCGTTACTTGGCGCTGTGCGTCTTGGTCTTGCCGCACGACATCGGCAAGAGCGGGATCGGTGACACGAGCACGCGCCGCCGCGTCCGTAACCGCATGCTGCACCGATTGGCCGCGCGCCGCATCGGCGATGCGGAATGCTTCGGCCGCTCCGATGGCGCTGTGATCGCTTGCGAGAAGATCGAGATAAGATTCGAGAATGAACTGCAGCCGCACGATTTGGTAGCCGGCGGACGCGTCGTCTTCCTCAATGTCGTTGTGCCGTGCCCCGGCGAGCAACACGGGAATGGCTTTGGAAAAGCCGTCCAGCGCCGCACCCGAGCGAGCGGCGGCGAGCGCCGCAGCATAGATGCCGGTAGCTTCCGCCGTCGCATAGCTGGCCGGCCCAGAGATCGCCGTACGCGACACGATTGCCGTTTGTGCGACGGCAATCGCATTCGTCGCATGACCGTTATCGATCTGCGTAATCGCGTAATCCGGATTAGCGTCGAGATACCGCGCCCGCAGTCTCGAATCACCAGCCACCGCTACCTCGATCGCGCGATACTGATCCATCGCCGCCTTGGGATTGTTCTCGGCAAGCAGATTGCTTGCGAGAACGCTTCGCGCCTCGATCAATACCGTGGAATTCGCGGCGACGCCCAACGTCTGATACGTCGACACCGCGGCGCTGAGCAACTTTTCCGCATCCGCATAGCGCCCCTGCATGCCGACGACGCGACCAAGCGCCACGACGGCGACCGTCGTTTCCGGCGCGTAACGTCCCCGCATCTGCAATTGGCTAAGCAATGCCTCCCGTGCTTCGACCTCGGCCTCCATCAAGCGACCATTCGCGGCCAGCGCGCCCGCGAACTGCACCTCGTAGAGATCGCCTGCCGTCGTATAGACTCCCGGCGGCGGCGTGTTGTCCGTTCCCGCGAGGCCCGCCGTGTCTTTTTCCGCTTGATGAGCTTCGGCAATCGCGCTGCGGTAAAGAACCTCGGCCTGAGCGAAATTGCCCGCGGCGTTCAGCACCGCCGCATGGCCCTCATCGACAAAAGATTTGTACCAAGTGCGAAAACGGGGAATGTTGGGACCGCGCCAGGACGCGGAATCCTGCAAGGTCTGATCGAGCTTTTTCAACCATGCGACGGCGTCATTCGCCTTGCCAAGCTGGACCGCTTGCACCGCGAGATCGCGATAGGTTGGAAACAAAGTGCCCAAACGCTGACGGCTGGCAAGCGCATCGGCGGATGCTTCTTGCAGGTCTTGAAGCATATTGTTGACATTACCGGCACGCCGCTCAGCGCGGGACAATTCGCTGAGCGCGCCAATCAAAGCGCCCGCATCGCCGGGATAAGCCCGGCTCACCTCCACGGCTTTGCGTAGATCGGTCAGCGCTTGTTGGCTGCGGCCGAGCGCCGCCGCAGCATCGCCGCGCTTCACCAGGAAATCGATCACCCCCCTGTCGTCGATTCCAGCCGGTGATTGCGCGTCAGCGGCGGCGGTCGTTTTAGCGATCTTTGCCGGATCGGGCTTTTCCTGGTCGAGGATCGCCGTGATGTCGGCGATCGAGCGGGGCGGCGGAACGAAATTCGGCGTGGCAGGCGACTGCGCCTGCACCGGCAGAGGTGTGACGGCGATTAAGGCGGCGACGAACCCGCCTCCGGCTTTACGCCACAGAACGGAGCCACGCCGCGTCATCAATCCAGCCGCTGCAGCTTGCCGTCAACGCATCGGAACCGACCGAGCCGCGCTACGACTTCCTCGCCATCTTTCGCCTGCAACGTAGCCGCGCCGCCACCGCCCGGCGACGGTGAACGGTATTGGCATCCGCGTCCGCTGTCGGACGGCGGTGCGGCAATGGCAGGCGTCGTCCCATCCTTCGCAAACACAAGCGTCGCGCCGGGCGAGCCGTCTTTATTTTCAATGCTTCCCGCGAGAGTTCCGTCGCTGGCGCGGAACAGACTGACCGAATTTCCGTTGGGAAACTCAATGGTGATAGCGTTGTCGTCGATCTTGCCGCGACCGACGCCTTGCTTGCCGTCGATGCCCCATCCCGCTGTAAAACTGCGGTCGGCATTGACCGCCGCGATATCGAGCACGAAATGCCTCGTATCGCTCGGTTTGCGCGCGTTGTGGCCTTGCCAATACCCGACCAGCCAATCGGTGTCGGCAGCCTCGGCGCTTCCGAAGCCGAGGGCCAGCGTCATGACGATGAGAAATCCACTCAGAGCGGGCGCGAGGCGCATGGCTACCCTTTCAACGGGGCATTTAGGCCGGATTGGGAAGCGATATCCCCGACATGATCGAATCGAAAAGGCGCACCAATCTAGGGCCGCAACAGCAGCTTGCCCATTACCTGGCCGCTCTCGAAGAGCTCATGGGCATGGCGCGCCTCGGCCAGCGGCAAGCGGTCGTGGATGCGGGGCCGAATCTCGCCACGGCCGAGCTTCTCGATCAGCCACCGCATACCGGCTTGCATCGGTTCACGCCAGTGGTCGTAGATGTGAATCGAGAAGACACGCAGGGCGAGATTCTTGGCCGCTTGCGCGCGCAGCGCTCCATAGATATCCCCCGGCGGCTTGCCCGCGAGCTGGCCATAGCTGACGACGACGCCATAAGGCGCGAGCATCGCGAAATTCTTGGCGAAGTCCGGACCGCCGGCAAAGTCCATGATGAAATCAACACCCCGCCCGCCCGTCGCCGCTTTGACCTCTTCGGCGATATCGTCGCGCCGGCGATCGATCACATGTTCGACGCCGAAGCTTTTAACGAAACCGATCTTCGCCGCGCCCGAGCAAGTGCCGATGACGTTGAGCCCGGCATCGCGCGCAAGATCGACGAGGGCACTGCCGGTGCCGCCGGCCGCGCCCTGCACTAGCACCGATTGGCTCGGCTTGAAGGCGATACAGTCATAAAGCAGGTGGTAGGCGACCTGATAATTGGCCAGCGCGGCTGCCTGATCCATATCGGCGCCGTCGGGCAGCGCATAGACCGAATTTTCCGGCGTCGCGTTGTATTCGGCATAGCAGCCGCCACGATGCGGCCGGTCGCGCGCCGAGACGATAACGCGTTGGCCGAGCTTGAAGCGCGTAACGCCCGGTCCGAGTTCTTCGATGATGCCGCTCATCTCCGTGCCGGGCGCAGCCGGCAGCGGCGGCATCCAATTGTAAACGCCGCGGCGGATCATCACATCGGGCATGCCGACACCGATCGCCTCAGCACGCACCAGCACTTCGCCTTCTTTCGGCTCCGGTGTGGGCACATCCACATAGTCGAGCACCGACGGCGGACCAGGCGTCTTGAACTGGACGATCTTCATCGCACTGCCTCCCTAAAGCGGTACCGCGCGCAACGCGGAGCCTAGCGCGTCGAGCGCGCGCCGCGTATCGCCCGCCAGCCTGATCAGCGCTGGAATCTGGCGCGGACTGCGCGCGACGGAAAGCAGCACGCGGCCGAGCGCCGGCTTGCCGTCCGGCGCGAGACCATGCACCGCGGCGTCGGGCAGCGCCTGGGCCGCGCTATCCGCGACCGCGCGCAGCACAAGAAAGGGCTTCGCCGCACGTGCCGCGGCTTGCGCCACGAGATGGCTTTCGAGATCGATTGCCACCGCGCCGGTGATGCGATGAAGCTCGGCTTTGCGTGAGGGCGAAGCAGCAGCTTCGTGCGCGCCGAGCAGATCGCCTTCATCGATGTGTAGCCCCGCGCGACGAAGGGCATCGATGATTTGCGTCCGCCATTCCCGATCGACCGCATAGCGGCCGCCGGTTTCATCGATCACCGCGCGCGGCACGAGTAGAGAGCCGGGTGTCAGCACGGGCGCCAGCGCGCCTGCGATGCCAAAGCTGATCAGAGCCTCGGCCCCTTCGCGCAACAGGCTTTCGGCGATTGCCGCGGTTTGTGCAGCGATCCCGCCACTCGGCTGCGCGGTGAGGCCGGCGCGGCGCGCAACCCTAGCTTCCGCTGCGAGGCCAGTGACCGCCCCCACCTTCATGCGAGGGACTTCATCTACATGCCGTAGGGGTAGGCCGCGTTGCTGCTGCTGGTGACATTGCGATAGCGCGCCAACGCCCAAAGCGGAAAATAGGCGCGATAGCCGTGATAGCGGAGATAAAAGACACGCGGGAAGCCGACGGCGGTGAACTCCTCTTCGTCCCAAAGGCCGTGTTGCTTCTGATGGGCGAGCAGGAAGGCGATCCCACGCCCTATGACGGGATGCTTCACCTCGCCTGCCGCCATGAGCGCGAGCAGCGCCCAGGCGGTTTGCGACGCGGTGCTGGTGGTGCTTTCGCCGCGCGGTTGATTGGACCAATACGAGCGTCCGTCCTCTCCCCAGCCGCCATCGGCGCGTTGCTTGGAGAGCAGCCACGCCACCGCGTTGCGGATCATCGGATCGGTCTTCGCGACACCGGCGGCGTTGAGAGCGACGAGCACCGACCAGGTGCCATAGATATAATTGGTGCCCCAGCGGCCGAACCACGAGCCGTCGCCTTCCTGTGCCCGGCGCAGATAGTCGATGCCGGCGGCGACCACCTCCTCATGCCCACCGAGCTGGCCGAAGAATCCGACACAACGCGCCGAGACGTCCTCGGTCGGCGGATCGAGCAACGCGCCGTGATCAGCAAAGGGAATGTAATTCAGATAGTAGTGAGTGTTGTCGGCATCGAACGCTGCCCAGCCGTAATTGCGACTCTGCAGGCCTTGCAGCCATTCGGCGGCACGTGCGATCGGCTCGCCATAGCACTCGGCATCGCAGCGGTGCAGCGCCAGGCCGACCATCGCCGTGTCGTCAAGATCGGGATAGTACGGGTTCGCGTATTGGAACGCCCAACCGCCCGGCCGTACGCCCGGACGCTGCACCGCCCAATCGCCGGCGAGATTGAGCTCCTGGAGCGGGATCATCCAATCGAGGCCGCGCCGCGCGGATGTCATAGCCGCCGCGCCACCGGCTTCCATCAGCGCATGCGCGGCAAGTCCCGTATCCCAAATCGGCGAAAGGCAAGGCTGGACATAGACGCGGCCCGGCTTGCGGACAACGAGCTTTTCGACGGCTTGGCGCGCGATAACAACGCGCGGGTCGCTCGGTGAGACGCCAAGACAATCGAACATCATCACAGCATTCGCCATCGCCGGATAAATGCCGCCGAGCCCGTCGTCGCCATTGAGGCGGTCGCTGACGAAAGCGACTGCGGCATCGATCGCGCGCTGGCGCGCGCGTTTCGGCATCAGCGGCTCGACCGCGCGCAGCAAATCGTCGACGCGATTGAACACCGCCGCCCAGATCGATCCTTTGGCGCGTGGCGGCTTCGCCTGTGTGCCTGGGACAAAGAGCTCGTGCACCGTGATGCCGCGCGGATTGCGTGCGCGCGGCTTCTTCGCCATCAGTACCAACAGCGGTGCGATCACGGTCCGCGACCAATATGAAACTTTGGTCAGATGGAACGGGAACCAGCGCGGCAAGCGCATGATCTCGACCGGCATCACCGGTACCGCCGTCCACGGCAGCTCGCCGAAGAGCGCGAGCTGGATGCGGGTGAAGACATTCGCATGCGCCGCACCGCCAGCGGCGAGGATCGCCTGCCGCGCCCGCGCCATATGGGTCGCGTCGGGACTGTCGCCGACCGCTTTCAGCGCGAAATAGGCTTTGACGCTGCAGGAGAGGTCGAGATCGCCGCCGTAAAAGAGCGGCCAGCCGCCATGCTCGCCCTGCAGGCCTCGGATGAATTTCGCAATCTCGGCATTGAGCGCGTCGTCGATCTCGCCGAGATACTGCTGCAGCAGGATGTATTCGGCCGGAATGGTCGCGTCGGCCTCGAGCTCGAAGCACCATTCGCCGCTCGGATTCTGCAGCGCCATGAGCGCCGCGGCGGCGCGCTCGACGGCGCCTCTGACATCGAGCGATGCGTTGTAACTATCGGGCATCATCGCAAGTTAGCGGATTTCGCCGTGCCCCTGAAGCCTATCCGCGACGGTAAAGCCAGAGCGAATCGCGCCTTCAATGGTCGCCGGCAGGCCGGTCTGCGTCCAGTCTCCGGCGAGGAAGAGATTGGTCCAGCGAGTCGCTGCGCCCGGCCGGCGGGAATCTTGCGTCGGAGTCGCCGCAAAGGTTGCGCGCTTCTCTTTGACGATCTGACATGGCGGCATCGGCTCGCTCGGCAAGTTATACGCAGCCGCGACATCGCGCCACAGCAGAGACGCCAGTTCCTCGGCCGGCGTATCGACAAAGCGGTCGGCGGCACTGATCGTGACCGAGAGCACCTCGCGCTTGCGGAACACCCATTCGACGGTGCCGCCGATGACGCCGACGAACCACGGCGCATCGCCGCGCATGGCGGTGCGGTAATGCGCGTTGACAATGGCGCGGAATTCGTCGGGCGCCGTAAGATCGGGCATCAGCCGCGCTGCGATGGGCGCCGGCACGGCGAGCACGACCGCATCTTCGGCGCCGACCCTCTCGCTGCCACCATCGAAATCGAGCGAGGTGACGTGGTCCTGTGTGAAGCCGAGCGCGCGCAGCCGCGCACCGATGCGGATATCGGCACCATGTTCGCGCAGCTTCGCGAGCGCCGGGTCGACCAGCGTTTCCGACAGCCCTTCGCGCGGCAATAGAGGCAGGCAGGCCTTGCCCCCCGCACCCAATGTCTCGCGCACGACGGTCGCGAAGAGCTCAGCCGAGCCGGCTTCGGGCTCGGTATTGAGGGCCGCGACGGCGAGCGGCTGCCACAAGCGGCGATAGAGCTTGGTCCGCGGATCGACGCAATCGGTCACGACCGAGCGGCGCCCGCCCTTAAGCAGGCGGCATGCCGCGAGATAAGAGAAAGCGAAAGTGCCTGCGACACGCCGCTCGGCGATGAAGATCCACCATGGTATTTTTCCGGCGTTGGGCTGCAGCGCCCACCGTTCACCGGTCTGCCGGTCAACGAACGGATAGATCGCACGCTCCGGCCCTGTCAGCGTGCCGCGCGCGCCGATCATGTCGATATAGCGCATCGCGGCGCGATTGCCCGCGAGCAGCAGATGATTGCCGTTGTCGATGCGGCAGCCAAGGGTCGCATCGAGATAGGAACGGCAGCGGCCGCCGGCTTGCGGCGCAGCCTCGTACAAAAAGACGTGCGAGCCCGCCTCGGCGAGCGATACCGCGGCGGCGAGACCGGCCAGGCCGGCGCCGATGACATGCACGCGTTTCGGAGCGCTCATATCAGCCCGTAGCGCAAGGCGATCCAGAGCTTTTCCGGCTTCGACAGCTTGACCGGCTCGGCGAAACGTTGCCAACCGCGAGCCCGCAGCCGCACGAGTTGCGCGTGATAGACCGCACCCATCGCCCGCGCCGGCCGCATCGCGCGGCGCGAGCACTCTTTCATAGCGACGCGCGCCTTGTCGAAATGATCCTCGGCGATCTCGGCCAGCGCATTGCAGGCGTTGCCGAGGCTCGGATGCTGCAGCACGACATTCGGCGCGGTCGCAATGATGCCGACGTCGACCAGGAGATCGCGCGGCAGATAGAGGCGGCCGCGCGCGGCATCCTCGGCGAGGTCGCGCAGGATGTTGGTGAGCTGCAGCGCGCGGCCCAAATGATGCGCGACGCGATCCGCCGCCGCGGTACTATCGCCGAACGCGCGCACCGACAGCCGGCCGACGGCGCTGGCGACGCGGTCGCAATAAAGATCGAGCTCGGCGAGACTCGGCGCGCGAATGTCGCGCTCGGCGTCCATCGCCATGCCGTCGATGATGGCGAGGAAATCCTCGCGCCGGAGGTCGAATGCCTTCGCATCCGCGGCGAGAATGCGGGCGAGCGCCAAGGTGCTGGTGCCGGCATAGACGCGATCGATCTCGCGCCGCCATTCGTCGAGCGCCGCCTGTTTCACCGCGAGCGGATTTTCCTCATCCGCGATATCGTCGACTTCGCGGCAGAAGGCATAGATCGCGTACATCGCTTCGCGGCGCGGCTCGGGCAGCAGCCGCATCGCCAGATAAAACGAGGTGCCGGCCGCCGCTACTTTCTCGCGGATCGCCGTGCGCAGCGCGGTCTCGTCTGTCGTGCTCATCGACCGCGCCACACGCCGATCAATAGCGACGCTGCAAAGTCAACGGGCTTTAGCTTAACCCGCGTCGCGAGGGGATCGCCGCGGCGCAAATGGCCCGACAGCCGCTCGGCCAGGTTGACGATAACCGCGCATTCGCGACGTAGCCCCGGGCTTTTGACGCGCGGCGGCAAGTTACGTGCCTCGGCGATGAGACGATCCGTGTTGTCAAGCAGCCGGTCGACGACGCAACGCAAGCCCGGCGAGAGCTTGCCGGCTTGCAGCTCTGGAATGCTTGCGCCGCAAGCCTCGATATCCTGCCGCGGCAGGTAGACGCGATCGAGATTGCGATGATCGTCGGCGCAATCCTGCAGGTGGTTCAGCACCTGCAATGCATTGCAGAGCGCGTCGCCCGACGGCCAGGTTTCCTGGCTCTCGCCATGGAGATCGAGCAGCTGCCGTCCGACCGGTGAGGCCGAATAGCGGCAGTAATGCATGAGATCAGGCCAATCTTCGTAGCGCAGCTTGGTCGCATCCATGCGGAACGCGTGGAGGATGTCGCGACAATGCTGGAAGGTCGTGCCGGTCGCAAGAAGGCTGGCGCGCGTGGCGACCGTGGCCGTCGAATCATCGCCCGGTGCACCATCGAGCACCGCCTCCATGCGGTCGAGCCGCCGGACTTTCTCCTCGGCGGAGAGCGCGGGATTGTCGGCAATGTCGTCGGCGTTGCGCGCGAAGCGATAGAAGGCATGAACATGCACGCGCAGATCGCGACGAATGAGGAAAGAGCCGACGGGAAAATTCTCGTCGCTCCTGCCCTTGCCCGACGGCGTCTCGACCGTCAGCGACTCTGCCATTGCATCCGCCCTTTCCATTCACCGCCGCGACCCCGCCAATGCCGCCAAGCCGACGCAATCGTCGCGCCGAGATATACCGAAGCAGCCGCCGGAAGCAACGGTGCCCAGAGCAGCGAGCGGTTATAAAAGCGCAGCATCGGCGCGTAAATCGTCGCCATGATGAACCAGGCGGCCAGACCCAGAAGCGCCGCAATGCCGCCAGCGAAAAGCAACAGCACCGGCGCTATGTATGTTATGACAAGTGCGAGAACCGTGCCTGCCAGCAGCAGTGGCGAATAGGCGAGTTGCGTATAGGCGGTGCGCGCCACCATGTTCCAGATATCGGCGATATCCGGATAGTGTCGCAGGCTCTCGGTGACTTGCGTCAAGCCGAGCCAGATCGAGCCGCCGCTTTTTTTCACGGCCGCAGCGAGCGCGCAATCGTCGATCAACTCGCCTTTGATCGCTGCATAGCCGCCAATCCGTTCATAGGCGCTGCGCCGCAGCAGCACGCAACCGCCCGCCGCCGCAGCGGTCGCTTTGCGCGGATTGTTCGACCACGAAAACGGATAGAGCAGCGCGAAAAAGAAGACGAAAGGCGGGATGAGAAATTTCTCGGCCAAGCTTTCGCAATGGAGCTTCACCATCAGGGAGGCCATATCGCGCCGCTCGGCTTCGAGGCGGGCGACGAGCTCGCGCAGATTGCTGCGGTGATGGGCGATATCGGCATCGGTGAAAAGGTAGAGATCGGGCGGCGACGTGATCTGGCGTACGCCCTCGCTGAGCGCCCAGAGCTTCCCGGTCCAGCCGCCGGGCAACGAGCGCGCCGCGACAATGGTGAGCCGCTCCCCACGCCCCCGCGCCGCTTCGCGCGCGATCTCGGCCGTGCCGTCATCGCTGTGATCGTCGACCAGAACGATCGAGAGCTCGCCCGGATAGTCCTGGTCGAGCAGCGATGCGACGGCGCGGCCAATGCCTTCGGCCTCGTTCCGCGCCGGGATCACCGCGACGACTTGGGGGTACCGCGCCGGCGCAGGTGCTGATGCAGCGAGGCGCGTGCTCCAGAAGAAGCCGCGGACGAGGAGCAGATAGGCCCAGATCACGGCGACCAGGCCGCCAAACGCAATGGCGATCACGGACACATTTCCATCTGACGAAAATAGGCGACGGCATCGACAAGTGCTTCCTGCGCCGGCCGCGCGCGATAGCCGAGTGCGCGCTCGGCCTTCGCCGAGGAGAAGAACATCTTCTTTTTCGCCATGCGCAGCTCGTCGCGCGTGACCAGTGGCGATTTATCGGTGAGCCACGCCCAAGCCTCGGCCCCCATGGCGATCGGCCAAATCGCCGAGATCGGCAGTCGGATCGCCGGCGGCTTGCGGTCGGTCAACAGCGCGATGCGCTTCAGAATTTCGGCCAAGGTCAAATCCTCTCCACCGAGGATATAGCGCTCTCCGGCCGTGCCACGTTCCTCGGCAAGCAAATGGCCCGCCGCGACATCATCGACATGCACGATATTGAGGCCGGTATCGACGAAAGCCGGCATCTTCCCCGAAGCGGCATCGACGATGATGCGGCCGGTCGGCGTCGGCTTCACATCGCCCGGCCCGATCGGCGTCGACGGATTGACGATCACCGCCGGCAGGCCGCGCGTTTTGACGAGTTCACGCACCGTCTCCTCGGCCAGGAATTTCGAGCCTTTATAGGGGCCGATCATATCGACGAAGGTGCTCGGCGTATTCTCATCCGACGGCGTGCCGTCACCGAGGATGCCGAGCACCGCGACGCTGCTGGTATAGACGATGCTGGCAACGCCCTGGGCCAGCGCCGCTTCCATCAGCAGCCGCGTGCCATCGACATTGGCACGATACATGGCGCGCTCGTCCCTGACCCAGAGCCGGTAATCCGCGGCGACGTGATAGAGCGCGCCGCAGCCTTCGAGGGCAGCGGCGAGTGAGGCGCCATCCTCGAGCGAGCCGATGTGCGTCTCGACATCGAGACCGGCGATATTGCGGCGATCGCTTTGCGGTCTCATCAGCACGCGCAACTTGCGGCCGCGCGCCAGCAGCGCGCGTGTCACCGCCGCGCCGACGAAGCCCGACGCGCCGGTCACAAGGACTGGCTTCGTGAAATCCGGATTCAAGCGCTGGCGACGCGCCGCGTATCTTCCCCGATCAACGCTCGTGCCGTGGCGCGGGTCTCGTGATCGAGCGCGTAAACATCATCGAGCGAGCCGATACGCCGCCCGGCAAGGCGATCGAGCGCACGCTCGACCGTCGCCGCAATGTCGAGAAAGCCGACGCGCCCTTCGAGGAATGCCGCGACCGCGATCTCATTTGCGGCGTTGAGTACGGTCGGCGCACCACCGCCGGCAATTAGCGCTTCGCGCGCCAGACGCAACGCCGGGAAACGATTGGGTTCGGGCTCTTCAAAGGTGAGCTTCGCGAGCTTCGCGAGGTCCAACCGTGGACTAGGTGCCGGAATACGGTTCGGCCAGCCGAGCGCATTGGCGATCGGCGTGCGCATATCGGGCGAGCCGAGTTGCGCCAGCACCGAGCCATCCGCGTAATAGACGAGACCGTGCACCACGGATTGCGGATGGACGACAATTTCGAGCTTGTCGCTATCGAGGTCAAAGAGATGATGCGCCTCGATCACCTCGAGACCCTTGTTCATCATCGTCGCACTGTCGACCGAGATTTTCGCGCCCATGCTCCAATTGGGATGCTTCACCGCCTGCGCCGGCGTCGCCGAAGCCATCGCCTCGACCGAAGCGGTACGGAACGGTCCTCCGCTGGCCGTCAGCACGATCTTCTCGATCGCGCCGCGCTGTTTCACGTCGAAGCATTGGAAGATCGCGTTGTGCTCGCTATCCACCGGCAGCAGGGTGGCGTTGTGCCGCCTTGCCTCGGCGGTGACGAGATCGCCAGCGCAAACCAGCACCTCCTTATTGGCGAGTGCGACAAAAGCGCCGCGGCGCACCGCAGCCAAAGTCGGCGCCAAGCCTGCCGCGCCGACGATCGCCGCCATGACCCAATCGGCTGGCCGCTTCGCCGCTTCGACGACGGCATCGATGCCGCAAGCCGCCTCGATGCCGGTGCCCGCGAGCGCTTCTTTCAACGCGCCATACTGGCTCTCATCGGCGATCACCGCAAAACGCGCGTTGAGGCTCTTGGCTTGCTCGGCGAGGCGCTGCGCATTGCGCTGCGCGACCAGCGCCTCGACTG
>DASXCX010000039.1:0-17835 GCA_036490955.1 Allostellaceae bacterium
AAGCTCCCGCTGGAGGAAAAGAGTTGGGGAATGCGGCGCGCCAGTTGGCGAGATATTCGTCAACCGTCGCCTTGCCGCGGGCGCTGTTGTAATGGCGCTTGTAGTAATCGGCTTGCGCCGCGATATCGCCCGCCGGCGGCAACGGCTCGGGCGCGCGCAGCAGATCGATGCGCGCCATCGCGCAGGCGTAATAGAGATTGCCGGCGAGCTGCTCAACGCGATCGATGACGGGGACGGAGAGCTCGCTAACGCGCACTGCGAGAGAAGAGTTGAACTTGAGGAAGTTCACCCAGATGTCATCGTGGGTCGCTTTCTCCATCTCCCAGATGCCGCGCGCGGGGCCGTTGATCTGCGCGAGCCAATGGCCGCCGCTCGATTCCTGGAGCGCGATGCCGAGAAGGATTTCCTCGGCCGCCGTGCCCCCGAGCGCGTTACCGAGCATCAGAAGCGTCGGCACGATGATGCGCTGGCGAAGCTGGGTAGGATCGATGCCGCTCACGGATTTCCCCTCGCGCGGGTCGCGCGCGAAAGGACAGTGCGCCGATAAGGTGTGAGCGATTACCCGGAAGGATTTCCGGGGCGCGCTTTGCAGCCTAGAAGAGCTTGCCCTGCCGCTTGTCGACGCGGGCGCCGGCGTTGCGCACCATGCGAACATAGCGATCCGTCGAGCGCGCGTCGCGCGCCGTGAGCCGGCCGCTCTTCGCGCTCTTGAGGATCATCAATTTCTTGGAATTGAGCATCGCGCCATTTGGCAGGTCGATCTCCGTGCCGCCGTAGACACGCGCCAGGCTCCGCGCCGCCTTGATGCCGATCGAGCGTGCGATCGGCGATTCCGGGTGCGGCTGCGATGGCACGTAGAACCGCGTGCCGCCGAAATCGGCGATGAGACGCAGCGCCGCGGCCTCGCCGACGATGTCGGCGATCCGCGCTAGGCTCTCCGGCCATCCGCTGCGGCTCGATTGCGTCATATCAGAAGAGCGCTTTCGGCAAAGGAAGCCAGCGGATGTTCCAGCCCGCGAACGATGCAGGCTCGGCAAAATCCTCATCCTTGAGCCAGAAGAATTTCATCTCGCCCCAATCGCCGAAACCGTCAAAGCGAGCGAAGACGTCTAAAGCCCGCGACTGCGCGATGACGATGCCGCCTTTGCTATCGTCATCGAGCGCGACGTTGATGATGTCGGCGCGCAGCCCGAGCCAAATCGGCGCACAGGCGAGGCATTGCTTTCGCGTAATGAGCTTGCAATGCCGAGTGCGCATGCCGGTGTAGAGCTGCAGCTCCTCGCCCGGCCGCCCATGGCGCTTGCGGGCGCCGCGGATCGTGCCGCCCTTGATCTCATCGAGGATCGGCATAGCGAATTGCTTCTGGAAGGAATAAGCCACCATTAGCCGTGCGCCTCGCGCTTCGGCTTGATCTTCCGTATCCAGGCGCCGAGGCGCTCGACGCAGCGATCGGCGTCCGCCGGCGGAAGGAAAAAATCGGCGCTGACGCCGGCTTCGCGGATGAGCCAGCTATCGAGCCGCGCGTACTTCGTCTAGAAGGCGCCGAGCTTCACGAGCTCGCGCCATTGGGCGTCGATGAGGTCGAGCTTCGCGACGTAGCCGTAGGGCTCCTGGCTGAGGCCGTTAACCTCGCGCCAGTGGTTCACGGCTTTAACGCGCTCGGCATCGGGCTGATGGAAGCCGACGCGCTCGCACCAATGGCGCAACGCGCGGATCACGATGTCGGCTTGCACGGTGTCGATCCATTGCAGGGCCTCGACGCCCGTCTGCCGCTGCACGAAGGCCGCGATCGATTCCTCTTTGGGGCTATCGACCTCGCCAAGATGGAAGAGCGAGAGCCAGAGCGCCCGGATTTTTGACGCGAGCGGGTTGTTCGCCAAAGGGCGGCTTCCGGCGCGCGCAGGTGCCTTCTTGCGTTCGAAGCCAAGGCTCCGGAAATGGTCCAGCAGAGCGCGGCGCTGCGTCGTCGAGAGAGCGGCGGCGCTATCGCTCGTCTCGCCGCTGAAGCGCCACACGAGCGCGCGGTAGCTGTCCTCGGCGAGCGCGAGCTGCTTCTGCGCGATATGGATGGCGCCGAGCTCGCTGCGGCGCTGCGCGTCGGCGGCGCTCACGACTTGCGGCCATTTGGCTTGGGCAATGCAAGCACTCTCGATCGGGGGAGCGACCCCTGTTGTCGGTCGCACGGTGACGCTGATCCTTGAACTTGCTCGGGCGTTTCGATGTCGCTGGGTCGAATGGCTGCAAGTTGGGCGCGATGCATGTCAGCGTCGCAGAGCTTCCATCGCAGGCCGTGTTCGTATGTCTGGTAACTCGGTTTGACAGGAATCGCGCGGGACACGATGCCGACCAACTTGAGGCCGTCATCCATCGGAAGCACGAAGTGCTCTATGCCAATCGTGACGACACAAATAGGATGCTGCTTCTTCATCGCATCATCCCTTCGCGCTCGGCGACGCGCTTCAGCGTCGCCAGCACTTCCTCCATCGTCGCGATCTCGGGCATCGGCAATGGCCTGAGACATCCGCTTGGCCGCGACCCATTTCGGATAGACCCGGCGGCGCATGACGATCTCGCGCTCGACGCAACGGATTTGGTCGCGGATCGTCGCCGTCATGGCTTCGCCTCGTTGGCGAATTCGACGCAGAGCTGCGCGACAGCGGCGCGCTCGTCATCGAAGAGCATGCTCGCTGCATCGATCTCGTAGACAGGACGCCCGTCGGCGGCGAGGATCTGTCCCGCCACGTCTTGGTCGATCCGCCACGGCCGCGGGAACACCTTGAACAATTCGTCACGCGTCATCTCAGCTCCCCTTCAAGATGCGTCCGAGCACAGGCCCCGGCGGATGGCCGCGCTCCCACACGAACCAGGCGTGCGCTGTAGGCGTCCCGCTCTTGCGCTTCTCCGGGGGAATATCGAAGCGCCAGCAATTGGCGCGGCTGGCGCAGATGTGGATGCGGTTCGGCGGATGGCTACGCCAGAACGGATCGCGCTCGCGCGATTCCCACCACGCGAAGCGCTGGAAGCACACGATCTTGCGCACGTCGAGATGGAGCGCGCGCTTGACGAATTCCACCGCGAGCGAGAAAGGCGGGTTCATGAAGACGGTTATCTCGCGCGGGCGATCGACGCGCGTCGGGGGTAGGAGGAAATTGACGCCGGTCTCGCCGTAGCCCCAATCGTGGAGATCGAAGGCGTCGCAGAAATAGCCGCGGCCGAGCGCGACCTTGGCGAGGGTGCCGTGGCCGCAGCAGGGATCGAGGACGCGCGGCGTTAGCAGCTCGACGTCGAGGATCGCTTCGGCTGCCCATTGCGGCGTCTCGAAAGCCTCCGCCTCGACCGCCTCGGCCGTGCGATCGCCGAACCGCCAGGGCTGCGACGCGAAGAGCTCCGTCATGCGAGCTCCTTCTCTTCGCGATTGACGATCGCGACGATGTCAGTCCAGTTGACCTTGAGCTCGTCGCAGCGGCGCAGAAGCGCGCGCAGACTATCGAGCGCTTCCTCGGCCGTGTTGATGAGTGCCGGTGGCACCACGGCGCCGCGCTGCCGCAGCACCGCGATGATCGCTCGTCGCAGCCGGGCGCGGGCTTCGAGGTCTTTCAGAGATCGCCGATCGATGAACGGCCGCGCGGCGCAATGCAGCTCCAGCAGTGCATCGTTGCTCACGCTCATGGTATCGCCTCCTTCGGGACGGCAAGGTCGAGCTGGATGATGTGCGTTTCGTCGAGCCGAATGCCGTTGAGGAATTTGCTCCACGTGAAACGCAAGGTGAGGATGCGGCCACGGCGAAGCGACGCGCGCACCTTCGGCGCGCGCCTATAGCCATCGGCGAGCTGCTGCCTATCGAGCGCAGCGAGATTCCCTTCGGCGGCGAGATAGGGCTCCCAGCGCCGCTCCAGCGGGCGCGCGCGAGAGCGCGAGGGCGCGCGCTTCGCCATCACACGTTCCCCACATCGAGCGAGCAATGGCAGGGAGCCGCCGCGTTAATTCCTTCGAAGAAGAAGAGCCCGCCAAATTTGTCATGGACGCGCAGCGTCGGCCGGTATTCGATGGATGGGATATCGAGCTTGACGTCCCACCAGCCGAGGTCGTGATGCCGCTCGATCGTGGCGAGGCCAAAGCCGCAGATGAAGCAGCGCAGTCCGGGCGCCAGCGTTGTGAGACCAGCGCTCACGCTTTCATCCTCTTCAGGATGGTGATGCCGCCCTTGCGGAACTTGGCGCGCGTGATGAAGCCGCGGTCCGCGAGCCCCGTAAGGAGGCGGTCAATCTCGCCACGGCCTTTGATGCCGATTGCGTCGCCGATCTCGCGGCCGTAGGGCATTCGCCCGAGCTCTGCCGCCAGGCGCTGCACGGCTTGCATGCAGACAAGCATGCGCGGCGTCAGCTCGGGCGAGCGATGACGCATCAGCGGCGCTCCATCGTCACTGCGACGTTGATGCCGTCGCCGAGCTCGACGTTGAACGAAAGCTGATCGCGCTCGCCGGCGCCCGCGACGAAGAGCATCGCGGCGCTGTTGAGCGCCTTGTCGAAATCCGCGTTGCGCTGCCCGAGCTTGTGCCGGAAGGCGCGATAGCGCGGCGCGCCGATATTGCTCGTCATCACGCCACCTCTTCGAGCTTCGTCTCGTTCGGCACGATGACGAATTCTTCGTGCTGCCCGACCTTGATGCCGGGAATGCCGGCGACGGCGTCGGGCTCTCGGAGAACGGCCTCCTTATCGACTTCTTCCTTCGTGCGGATGAAGCGGCCGAGCCTCGCCTTCGCCAGCGCGGCGAGCACATCCTTGACGTTCTTGAGGCTCACCGCCGGCGGCGTCATGCGCCATCGCAGCTCGCCGGTGGCGAGGACGGCCGTCTTCGTCTTGCCGTCCTTGGTGAGAAGAGCGCGGTTTGCCGCGGCCCAGATCGCGAGCCCTTCGCTGAGCTGCTTGATCTTCGCCGAATAGAAATGGGCGTCATGCTCGAAGGGCCGGCGCAGCTCTTCGAGCTGATTGTTCATCTCGGTCTCGAGGAGCGTGCGGACGCGCTGTAGCTTGCCGATCTCAAGAATGACGTCGCGCGCTTCGTCCATGCTCTGCGGCACCGGCACGGTCGCAGCAGCCGTTTTTGCTTTTGCCTTAGCCATGGCGAGCGCTCCGCGTTGTGATGGCGATGTGGATGGCGAGGAAGCGCTGGAGCGGCGTCGCAGCAGCCCATTGCTCCCAGAGGTAAGCGCGTCGACAAAAGCAGGCGCGGAAGATATCGAGCACCGTCATGTCGGCAGCTTCCCTTCGGTGATGGCTTGCCCGAGCTCGCGCGGTGTGAGCCAACGCGAGAATTGCGGCGGCACTTTGCCGTCGCCGGCGCGTGGCTCGCCTTCGCGATAGCGAGCGGTGCGATCGGACGCCGCCGCGTTGGCGATGGCGTTGCGGAGGGCGAAATAGTCGGCGGCGAGCGCCTTGATCTCGCCGACTGCGACCAAGGTCGCGCCGCGGTAGCTGAGCGCCCTCATCGCGACCGCGAGGACATCGATCGATTTGCCGCCCGCTGCGGGCTCCGATGCCGCCGGCTCGGCGCGGCCGATAAGGCGGCAGCCGGACGAAGCGACATTCGCCACGCCGGTACCGTCGGCCGTCATCACATTGAGGAGCTGCTCTTCGCGGCCTTCGATGATCTGGAAGCGGTAGGTTTGCACCTCGCCGGTCAAGAGCTTCTTCTCGTGGCTGAACTCGACCCGATCGCCGGCGCGGAAATGCCGGCGCTCGTCTATTCCGTTGTTCACTTGCTCCCCCGTTCCGCCAATTGCGTGATTTTCTTCTGGCGCCGCGCGTGATCGAGGCTCGCGACGTTGTCGGCCGCCGGCGCTTCAGCTTGCTCGTCATAAAGGACGACGTGCGTATGCTGCTCCAGCTTCCGCACGTCGCCAGCGAGACGCCGGAGCTTGCGCACGAGCGCGCTGGCCACGAGCGTCGTACCGAGGAGCTTGATCACATCGCCCGCGGTCGCTTCGAGTTCATCGCTGATGTTCATGTGACGGGTCCTTTGATCTCGGAAGGCGGGGCGAAGCGGCTGCGCGGCAGTCCCTTCGCGTCGCCGACTGGGCAGTCCTGACAGGCGAGCCAGTGATCGAGCTTCTCGCGCGTGCCCGGCGAGCGGCGCGTCCGCATAGAGGCGCATTCGTCATGCGCGATGCGCGCGGCGAGGTGCGGGCAGTCGACCGCGTTGAGAAGCTTCTCAAGCACCTTCACTTCGAGCTTTCGCGTGCTGGCTGGGTACTTTCCGGCAAGGGCCGTCGAGACGGCCGCCGAGCTCACGCCAATGAAGCGCGCCGCCGCGGCGATCGAGCCGGTCTCTGAAACGGAGGCGCGGAGCAAATCGAGCCAATTCTTCTCGCTCATGGCGTCGCCTGTGGCACGATCATCGCCTTGCTGTTCGGATCGTAGACGCCGTCATTGCGCATGAGTGGCGCGACGGGGCCGAGATCACGGATGAGCGCCCAACGGATGAAGCCGTTCGAGGTCAAGGCGGCGCCGGGCTCGCGCGTGTCGAGCTTCATCAGGATGCCGGCTCGGCAAAGCGCTCCGAAATAGCGATAGAGGTTCGTTGTCGGCGATTTGCCATCGCCGGCGTCCGCAATCTCCAGGATCTCCGGGACCGTCGCTTTCCCGCGCATGCGGAGCGCGCGCCAGGCGCGGGCGCGTAGTCCGTCGCTCGGCGCTCGCGGTCCTGTCGCCTTCGTCGGGCCGCTGCGCAGCGGCGTCGTCTCGGCGATTACCTTGTCGCCCCGCGGCGTGCGGCGATAGCAGCCGATCTTCGGCGCCGTCGCGAGGCCGCGGCGCGTCAGCGTCGCCACGAGCTTGGCGAGGCTGTGCTTCTCGATGCCCGTCTTCTTGGAGAGCTCGGCGATGCGGATGCATTCGCCCTTCGCCGGCATGGCCGTTAGAACCCTCTCACCAGGCCATGCCATCTAACGGGCCTCCCGCTCGGCGAGAGACGCCGTGATCGATTGAGGCGCTTCGCCCGGGACAACTTTCCTGATGCTGAAAATTACGTCGCCGAAGCTCTCGTGCTTCTTCGCGAACGCCCGCGCCTTGCGCATCGTGGGGAATACCCTCTCCCACATTGGCATCGTTTCGCCGAAGACTACTCGGTAGCTCATCATCGGCCCTCCGCGCCGCGGCGATCGCCCCGGGTGTGGCAGAGCTGGATGCCCTTGAGATCCTCAGCCTTGACCTTTCCGCCCTTGCGCTTGCCGATCGCCTCGGCGGTCGCGATCGCGTTCTTCACCTCGCGGTAATAGCCGCGGCTCTCTTCGTGGATGCGCGGGATCACGTCGTCGGCGATCGCCACCTCGGAGAGATCGTCGCAACACGTGCGCACATCGCCTTGCGTGGCGCGCTCGAAGATCACGTCGGCCGAGATGCGCGAACTGATTTGCGGGAAGCGCGCTTCGAGACGCTTTGAGACGAATTCCTCGCCGCCGAGGATGAAGAGGGGCTCGACCGCGTCCGTCAGATCGCGGATGGTTTCGAGCAGCCGCATGTCGTGCAGCATGTTGCGCGCTTCGTCGATGACG
Source organism: Allostellaceae bacterium (assembly GCA_036490955.1). Taxonomy (GTDB): domain Bacteria; phylum Pseudomonadota; class Alphaproteobacteria; order ATCC43930; family CGMCC-115725; genus CAIKMD01. The sequence goes on from DASXCX010000039.1 coordinate 7,553, forward strand.
AGCGCGCGCTTGCTCTTGCCGAGCAGCCCCATCGCCTGGTCGAAGAGATCGGGAAGCCGGCGCTCGGGCTGCTGGCCGAATTCCTCGACGATCTGGCCGAGCATCCAGCTCGGACGCCAGTTCGTCTTGGCGCGGATGTAGATCGCGTTCTTCTGCGCCGCCCACCATTGGAGCGTGCGCGTCTTGCCGAGGCCCGGCTCGCCTTTGGCAAGCATCCAGCAGGCTTCGGCCGCGCCGCGGCGCTCAAGCTGGCCGATACCGTCGAGATAGCGTTTGACGTTTGAAGTCTGAGCGAATTTCGGATACATCTTTTCCCCGTTGAGTTCTAAGTGATGGTTTCTTCAGCAGGCGCCGCTCCAACGGCGCCTGTTTCGTTATTGAAGGGTCATCAGGTAATACCGGCGGAGCGTACGCGGCCCTTTGTCTTGACGGGGCGCGATGCCGCAGATCACACGAAAGGCGTCCCAGTCACGCGTATCCCACAACCGCATCGGCTCGGGCTCGATGAAGCCGTCGCCGGTGCTCAACGCCTGATTCCATGACCAGGCTAACTGCTGGATAGAGCCGAATTCTTCGTGAAGGCCGCTCCCCACATCGGGTCCGAGCTGATCAACAAGATCCAAAGCCGTTAGGATTTCTCCATCGGTCGAGCCGCCAAAGTTCGAAAAAACCGACGCGACGAATGCACGCGCGGTCTTGATCTGGGCGCGTTCCGAGTTGGCGATCATCTCTGCATGTCCTTTCCAAAACCGAGTTTTGCTTCATCGTCGCTGACATTGTGCGATTGGCGCCATTCCCACTTTCTGGCTTCCCTAAAGAAATGCTGGCGCTTCCATTCGGGCGTTCCGTCCCAATCCGCGCGCAGCTCGGCGACTATCTCATCATCGAGCTCCTCCGGCGTTTTCGCGCGCTCTTCCGCTTGCGGCATTGTTGCGAGTTGACGCTGCGCCTCTTCCTCGATCGCCGGCGTGACCTCTGTCGTCGCGGGTAGCTCGAGAGGGAGGTGCCCCTCGCTTTCGATCTCGCGGATCTGTTTCTGCTTGAGGCCGATGCGCCGCTGCCTGCGTTCGCGGTTGATTTGGTCGCGGCGGCTTTCGGCGGCGCGGATGCGCTCCGGCGAGAATTCCGGACGCGCGTGACCGTCGAGTAGCGCGATGCAGATGAAGCGGCCGTCTTCGTCGCTTACCCACACGCGGCTCGCATCATGGGTGTCGTAGCCGACGCGCAGCATCCGATCCTGGTAATGCTCCAGTTCGCGATGGAAATATTTGCCGCTCCAGAGCTGCACGAGGCCGCGGAGGCATTTGCGTTCTTCTTCGGGACGCCAGAGGAGCTCAGCCTCGATCGCATCCAAGCGCAGCGGCTGCCAGCCCTTCGCCTCTTCGAGCGCCCAAGCTTCATCGGGGCTCATATGGCGGCGCCGCCCGTTGGCATCCGTCAGCTTCGCGAGGCTACGATGCGGACGCGCGTTGTAGGCCGCGATCGTCGCTTCTCCCCAGGCGATGAATTCGCGCCACTGCATCAAAAGCCGCGATGCGCCGCGCTCTTTGATCTCGCCGGCGATACGCTTCTCGATCGCTTTGCCGGCCTCGCGATCCATGTCGCGGCCGACATAGGCCGTGAGCTCGCGCGCCGCTGTGATCCAAAGCGTCTGATGCAGCCGCTCGATCTTGCCGCGTGCCTGCGAGTTGTAAGGGATCGACGTCTTGTGCGTGATACCAAGGCGGGCGAACATGCCAAGCGCAGGGCGGTCCAGCAGCTCGTTGCAGTAACCCGGACCGTTGTCGGTGTAGAAGATCGCAGGCACGCCGGCGCGCTCGATCGCATTGCGCAACGCGTCGAGCACGGTGAGTTGATTTTCCTTGAGCGATGCGCTCCAGCCGATGACCTTGCGTGTCGAGGTCGATAGGATCGTCGTGAGTTCCGGGCGAAGTGTTTTGCCGTCGGGCCCGCGCACCTTGAAATCGGCGGTGTGGCCGTCCGCGGTGACGACGCTGAGCGGGTTTTGCAGATCGGTCGTGCGCTTCACATACGGCTTCAGCGCCTTCTGCTCTTTCGGCCCAAGCCGTCCTTTGTTGCGCTCGATCGCCGAGAGCGCTTCGGCATAGCGATAGAGCTGATGGATGCTAGGCAGCTCGATCTCGACGGGAAGCGATGCCTTAAATCGCTCGTAGATAGCATTGATCTTCGGCTTTTGCGGACGCCGGTAGAGCGCGAGGAAATACGGCGCCCATGCAGGCTCGGGCTCTTTGGTGCGGCCCCTCGGTGCTAAAGCAACACCGCCTTCAGCGCGGAGCTTCAGCCAGTTGTAAATCGTGGCGCGGCACAACACGCCCTCCGTCGCCGGCGCGAGCATTGGCGATGGGCACCAGCTCCAGCAGCTCGGGACGGAGGGACTTGTCGGCAGCGGCGGCAATCAGAAGGCGGACTGCCGTCGTGCGGTTCTCCTTTGCGGCGATGACATCGATCTCGCGCAGCAACACTAGGCGCGCATCCATCGTCGCGCGCTGCGCCTCGCTGAGCTTCTGCGCGGCGAGCGGCGCTTCATCGGCAGGCCGCAACGGCACGATCTCACCGCGGCTTTGCGACGCGACCGCGATCTCCTCACCCGTGGCAGGCAAGACGAGCGCCAAGCGCGCTTCTTCGACGCGCTTATGCTTGATCGCTTCGCGCGCGGCAGCGGGAAGAGACGAGATGTGGAATTCATAGCCACCGCCGCGACCTGCGCGGCGGCGCTTCGTCCATTGCTCGCGCAGGGCATTATTGCGGACCGCGCGCTCTGTCATCCCCATGAAGGGCGCGAGCTCAAACGCAGTGAGCCATTCCCCTGAGCCGAGCGTCATGCGCGGCGCCTCTGCCGTGCAGGCCGCCCGGGCTTGACGCGGATCGCACGACCCTTTTCGTCATATCGATCGGGCCAGATCTCACGCGGATGGACTTCAAGCGCCGCAGCGATGATCTCCTGAAGTGATATCCATTTTCGGAAAAGCGCTTGACTCGCCGCTCCGCTTACGTAGCCATGCCGAAGCGAGAGTTGGCGAAGAGAAAGGCCGCGGCGTTCCAGCTCGGCCTTGATCCTTGGCCTATCCCAATTTTCACGGATCGCAGAGGTGGGTATCGACAATGAGGGCGCTCTGTCCGATTTATAAGACATATGTACGATATATAATGCTTAATCACGATATCAAAGACAGTCAAGAGAAAAATAGACTACATATCGTTAGAGCGAGCTTATATGCCGCCTGAAGATCCAGGCGTCCGGCGCCGGCTCTGGGCCGGTAACATCGGATCTAGGATTGCGGAAGCGGTTGAGGCCGGTGGAGGGAGGCGTCGCGTGGCTGAGCGCGCGAAGATGAGTGAGTCTTATCTTTCGACGCTTATGTCTCAAAAGGGCAGTCGTCCAACTATCGATCCCTTACTCGGAATCGCTCACGCCACCGGCTTTACAATTGCTTGGCTCGCGACCGGCGAAGGCCCCAAACGGTCGATAGAGAATGAACCATGGCGCGCGATGCTCGATGAATTGGACGATCCCGCTCCGGCTCTCCTTGGCCACATGACTTTTCTTCCGCGCTATGACGTGCAGGCTTCTGCAGGCTCCGGCGCGGTAGTACATTCGGAGCAGATCGTGGATTTTGTCGCTTTCAACACAACCTGGCTGCGGCAGACAATCGGTGTTGACCCAAAACGCGCCGGCGTAATCACAGCGGTGGGCGATTCGATGTATCCGACGATCGCCGACGGCGACATTCTCATCATCGATCTCTCGATCGATCGCGTGCTCGATAATGCAATCTATGCCCTTCGCTTCGGCGACGCGCTCTCGGTTAAACGTGTTCAGTTGCGTCCGACCGGTGGATTGCGCATTATCAGCGACAATGCCAAGTATGCGCCGGATGAGCTTGGCGCGGACTCCATCCGCGATCTGCATGTAGTCGGGCGCATCATCTGGCATGGAGGTGTGATGTGAGTAACTCCGTTGACGACGCTTCCTTCTTCCTCGCTGCGCGCGAACTCAAACGTGCCGAGAAGCGCGCATCTCTCGCTGGATTCGTCGTCTCCACTTCCGTCTTGGCCTGCGCACTCCTTTACGACCACGATTGGCGGTTGGGGCATCTAGTTTGGGATGCGATCGCGTGGCTGATTATCTTCGGCTCTGTCAGTTACGCCCTGCGCGCTTGGTTCATTGAGCACAAGCTCGCCGCGTCGCTCCGACGCGCGGATATCGACGCTGTCCGCAAGGCCATTACCGTTTCCCGTTCTTGACTTCGGGCCGCTTCCGACTTCCTTCCGAGTTCGCGCTTTGTCTGCGCTCTCTGGATTTGATCGATCAGTTCATGATTTCATATAGTTAGGGCGAAGTCGGAAGCCGGGTGCGTCGTTCATTCCTAACTTCCGACTTCACCAATGCTTCGCCCCGCGAAACTCGAAAGTGCTTTTCGCCTTAAGTCCTTGAGCCGCGCGGCTTTCTTTTTGATCATAATGTGACCGCTAGTTCTAAAATCGCGCGCGAATTTTCGCATCCCGCGCTCGCTTTTGCTCGAAATGTCTAAAATAGCTCCGCGGCCGGTTTTTCACGGAAGCCCGCGTCCTTCAGCCACTTCCGCGCCTTTCTCTCTTCGCCGCCTCGTCCAGAAACGATCACCTCCCCACACACGCTGCGGACAGAGCGTTTTTGATTGGTAGCGATTTCGGCTTGATTTAATTGGTGAGCCCGCCGGGATTCGAACCCGGGACCCCCTGATTAAAAGTCAGGTGCTCTACCGGCTGAGCTACGGGCTCTTGCGAAGGGCGGACAATAGAAGCGGCCTCATCGCGGGTCAATCTGAGCCCGGTTTTACGGCGCAAAAGCGAAGGGAAAGCCCTTATGCGGAACGCTCGACGCGCGGCGTCGGCGCGCGGTGCGGCGCTTGCGGCACGGCTTGCGTCTCGCTCGTGTCCTCGGTCATCTTCAGTGCCGCCAGCGCGACGACGTTGAGCATTTGCAGCATCGGCGCCGACAGCTTCACGCCCGAGAAATCGACGACGTGGCCGAGCGAGGCTATTCCCCCGCTTGCGGCGCCGCTCGCCGAGGTCGGATCGAGGCCGAGCGTTTCGGTCATCGAGGCAATCGCAAAGGATTGGGTCGACGATGGGGACGGCGACGTGTTTGGCACGTCGCTGCCGGCAAAAGTGCTGGCGTCCTGTTCGATCTTGGAAGCAACCGACTGATAGATATCGCGCACCGTCTTGGCTTGGCCCGCACCGTCGTAAAAAATGCCGGGGTTGGCCGCCGCTGCGTCGGGCAACAGCTTCGCGGCCGGCGTGTCGCCTTTGCTGTCGAGTGCTTTGAGAAATTGTGTCGCCCCGCCGGCGCCGAGGAAATGCGCCATATAGAGATCGCCGCGCGACAGCGGTCGGCCGAGGGACTGCTCCATCTCGTTTTGGTTCTGCTTGACGTATTCCGCCGCGAGGCAGGCCGAGATCGCCGGGTTCTGACGCAGATCGAGGATTTTCTGCTTGGTATTCGCGTTGGCGACGACGAGCTTGCCGTTGCCGCTTTCCGAAATCTGCTGCGCGAGATCACCGACGCCGTATTTATCGCCGAAGCGATGCACCATATCGAGCCAGGTGGAATCGACGAATTGAAACAGGCCGGCCGCGCTGCTGGTCGATGATTTCGCGTCGGCGCGGAAGCCGCTTTCGCGCTGCGCCTGCGCCATCAGCAGACCGAAATCCGTCGATGTCGCCTGGCTTGCCTGGCGGATGCTGCGCAGGACCGTTGGATCGACCGCATGCGACAGTGCCGGAAAAGGATTGCTCGGGACGGTCATGCCCGAACGCTAGGCGATTATGGTTAACGGGGCGTAAACCCGCCTAGAGGACGCCGAATGCGTGGACGAGCGCCCAGGCGAGCAGGGCGACGGCCACGAGCGGCGGCACGATCCGCGAGGCCTGTTTCATCCAGGGGAAACGGTTGTCGTTGGCCGGCCGCGGGAGGCGGCCGACGCGCGGCCCAACGGCAGCACCGCCCGTTTGGGGCGGCGCCGCTCTGCCGGGTTGGCGGCTGGGATCAGCCACGCTGATTGATCGGGACGTATTTCCTTTGCGTCGGCCCCGTATAGAGCTGGCGCGGCCTCCCGATCTTTTGCGTGGGGTCTTCGATCATCTCGTTCCATTGGGCGACCCAGCCCACGGTCCGCGCGATGGCGAACAGCACGGTGAACATCGAGGTGGGGAAGCCCATCGCCTTCAAGATGATGCCCGAATAGAAATCGACATTCGGGTAGAGTTTCTTCTCGATGAAATAATCGTCCGTCAGCGCGATCTTCTCGAGCTCCATCGCGAGATCAAGCAGCGGCTCGTCCTTCACACCGAGCTCGTCGAGCACTTCGTGGCAGGATTCGCGCAGCACCTTCGCGCGCGGATCGTAGTTCTTGTAGACGCGATGGCCGAAGCCCATCAGCATGAAATTGTCGTTCTTGTCTTTCGCGCGTTTGACGAATTCGGGAATACGGTCCTTGTGGCCGATCTCCATCAGCATCTTCAGCACGGCTTCGTTGGCGCCGCCATGTGCCGGGCCCCAGAGCGAGGCGATGCCCGCGGCGATGCAGGCAAAAGGATTGGCGCCAGACGAGCCGGCGAGGCGCACGGTCGAGGTCGATGCGTTCTGTTCGTGGTCGGCATGGAGGATGAAGATCTTGTCCATCGCCTTCGCCAGCGTCGGGCTGATCTTGAGCTCCTCGCACGGCACGGCGAAGGTCATGTGGAGGAAGTTCTCGGCGTAATCGAGCGAGTTCTTCGGATACATGAACGGCTGGCCGAGCGCGTATTTGTAGGTCATCGCCGCGATCGTCGGCATCTTCGCGATGAGACGGTGCGACGCGATCATCCGCTGATGCGGATCGGAGATGTCGGTTGAGTCGTGATAGAAAGCGGAGAGTGCACCGACGACGCCGCACATCACGGCCATCGGATGCGCATCGCGGCGGAAGCCCGAGAAGAACCGCGTCAGCTGCTCATGCACCATGGTGTGATGCGTGACCGTGCGGAGAAAATTGTTCTTCTGGTCGCTGGTTGGCAACTCGCCGTAGAGCAGGAGGTAGCAGACCTCCATGAAGTCGCTCTTGTCGGCCAGTTGCTCGATCGGATAACCGCGGTAAAGCAACTCGCCTTTATCGCCGTCGATATAGGTGATTTTTGATTCGCAACTGCCGGTCGCGGTAAAGCCCGGATCGAAAGTGAAGTGTCCAAGATCGTTGTAGAGTTTGCGGATATCGATGACTTGCGGGCCGATGGTGCCGTCGAGCAGAGGCATATCGGTCGATTTGCCGGTGACGTTATCGGTGATGGTGACCGTCTTGCGATTGGTCGTTTTCTTATCCATTCCCCGGCCTCCTTGAAAACCGCATGGTGCGGCGCAAAACCCCGATTAATCGGCAGAATAGAGGGCCGCCCGCGATTTGGCAATTCGGCGCTTAGGCGCCTGCCGCATCTGCGAGACGCGCGAGGCTTTCCGCACGGCCGAGTACGGCCATGACCTCGAAAATCGGAGGCGAGGCCGTGCTGCCCGTGAGCGCCGCGCGCAATGGTTGCGCCGCTTGACCGAGTTTCAGCCCTTGGTTTTCAGCGAAGGCGCGCACGGCGGTCTCGAGCGATGCCGAATCCCAGTCCGTCTTGTCCAGCGCCTCCGCCAATGCATTGATCAGCGACGTCGCGGGCGCGAGTTGCGCCTTCGCCTTCTCGTCGATCGGAATCGGTCGCGGCGCGACGTAGAAATGCGCGATCTCGGCGAGTTCGACGAGCGTCTTGGCGCGCGGCTTCAGCCCTGGCATCGCCGCCGCAAGCCGCTGGCGTTCGCTATCATTCAGCGGCCTCGCCAGCGCACGCTCGACGAAGGGCGCGGTGAGGGCGACAAGGCTCTCATCGTCGGTTTCGCGGATGATGTAATGGCCGTTGAGATTGGCGAGTTTGGCGAAATCGAAACGTGCCGGCGCGCGGCCGACCGCATCGAGATCGAACCATTCGATCGCCTGCGCGGGCGAGATGATTTCGGCATCGCCATGGCTCCAGCCGAGGCGAAGCAGGTAATTGCGCAACGCCGCCGGCAAATAGCCCATATCGCGATAGGCATCGACGCCGAGCGCGCCGTGACGCTTCGAGAGCTTCGCGCCATCCGGGCCGTGGATCAGCGGTACATGAGCGAAGACGGGGACGTCCCAGCCGAGCGCGCGATAAATCTGCGTCTGGCGGAACGCGTTGTTGAAATGATCGTCTCCGCGGATGACGTGACTGATCTGCATGTCGTGATCGTCCACGACGACAGAGAGATTGTAGGTCGGCGTGCCGTCGGCGCGGAGGATGATGAGATCGTCGAGCTGCTCGTTGGCAACGGTGACGCGCCCTTGCACGCGATCCTCGATCACCGTCTCGCCGGTTTGCGGCGCTTTCAGGCGAATGACAGGCGGGACGCCCGCCGGCGCCGTCTTCGGATCGCGATCGCGCCACGTGCCGTCGTAGCGGACGGAGCGTCCCTCGGCGCGCGCCTTCTCGCGCATGCTCTCGAGCTCTCGCGGTGTGCAGAAGCAATAGTAGGCCTTATCCTCTGCAAGAAGCTGGCGCGCGATGTCGGCATGGCGCGTGAGCTGCTTCGATTGGAAGACGATCTCGCCGTTCCAGTCGAACTCGAGCCAGCGCATGCCGTCGATGATCGCGTCGACCGCTTGCTGGGTCGAGCGCGCGCGATCCGTATCCTCGATGCGCAGGCGGAAAATGCCGCCGTGATGCTTGGCGAAAAGCCAGTTGAACAGCGCCGTGCGCGCACCGCCGATATGCAGGAAGCCGGTGGGCGAGGGGGCGAAGCGGACGATGACACTCATCGTCCGCGGTTTAGCACATCAATTCCGGGCGGTCATTCCGGCAGGCTGGCAACCGGCCCGTCGAGCGGTACCCAGCCCTTGGCCTGCCACGCCTGGTCGCAACCTTTCTGCGCTTCATCGATCGCGCCCTTGAAGCCCTGCATTGGGCCGCAGCCGGTGGCCATCTGGCCGGTTTGCTGGTTCTGGAATGTCGTCGCCTCGGTTTTCGCGGGCGCGAGCCCGCTGCAGGCGGCGAGCAGCAGCAGCATGGGCAGAGCGAGAACACGCGTCATCGGGTTTCCTCCATTACTGCTCTCTTAATCCCGCGCCAGGCGAAGAGTTCATCGCGTTAGGCAGATTTCGCGGGCTTGGCTACACTCCCCCCATGGCCTCCGTCGGCGATCTCGCCCTCGAACCGCGCCGCACCTTGATTGCCGCGCTGGGCGAGCGCCTATTGGCCGAGCGCGAGCGTTGGCCGCTCTGGCTGCCGGTGCTCATGGGCGGCGGCATCGCGATCTATTTCATGCTCGATCAGGAGCCGGCGCGCTGGATTGGTAGCGCGGCCTTGGCGTTGGCGAGCGTTGCATTGTTGCTCGCCTGGCGCTTGGAGTGGCCGCTCGTTCCATGGAGCGCAATCTTCGCGCTCGCGCTTGGCTTCGCCGCCGGGCAATTCGAGGCATGGTGGGTCGCGGCGCCGGTGCTCGAGCGGCGGCTCGGTCCCGTCGAGATCACCGGTCGGCTCGTTGCCGTCGATCCGCTACCGGAAGGCGCGCGGCTGTTGATCGCGCCGACAGGCGTGGGCGATCTTGGCGCCGATCGCATGCCGGTGCGGGTTCGCATCCGGCTGCGCAAAGGCGATGGCGGGGTCGTGCCTGGCGATTGGCTGAGCCTGCGCGCGATGTTGATGCCGCCGCCGGCGCCCTCGACCCCCGGCGCCTTCGATTTCCAGCGCGCCGCGTGGTTTCAGCGCTTGGGCGCAGTCGGCTATGCGCTTGGCGCGCCGAAGGCGATCGATCCGCCGCCGGGGGAGGGCGTGAGCTGGTGGCGCCATGCGGTCGAAGCATTGCGGACCACCGTGACGCAGCGCATCCGCGCGGCGCTACCCGAGCGTTCGGGCGCGATCGCCGCGGCAATCATCGCCGGCCAGACGCACGATATCGCGCCCGATGACGCCGGTGCGTTCCGCGACGCCGGCCTCGCGCATATCCTCGTTATCGTCGGCTTGCATATGGGCATGGCGGCGGGCGCGGCGTTCTTTGCGTTGCGTGCGATCTTCGCCCTGATCCCGGCGATCGCGCTCAATCGTCCAACCAAGAAATGGGCCGCGGCCGGCGCGCTCGGCGTGGTCTTCGTTTACATGCTGCTTTCGGGCGCGACGGTGTCGTCGCGCCGCGCTTTCGTGATGATCGGGCTGGTGCTCGCGATCCTCGTCGATCGCGTCAGCGT
>DASXCX010000040.1:0-2321 GCA_036490955.1 Allostellaceae bacterium
AGGACAGCGCCTTGTGCGCGTGCATCGCGTTGTCCTTGATCGCGACTGTCACCTCGGGCGAGAAGCGGCCCGGGCAAATCTCCTGGGTCGACTTCAACAGATATTTTGCGGTGTAGTCGAAGGTGCCCTCGCCCGGCACGATCTCGACCGGCGGCAGCGCGATGATTTCGCCGTTCGACTGCTCGAGCACACCGCAGGTCCCTTCCACGCCGGCAATCCGCGGCTCGATCAGATAGTGCTCGGTCTTTGCGGCATTGCGCACTGCGACCAGATCCTGCTTTGCATTGACGAAGATCAGGCCATAGCTCGAGCCGTCATAGATGGGCTTGGCAATCAGCTTGCCATATTCGGCGAACGCCGCGTCGATCTCCTCGAGCGGAATATTCGAGGGCACTTTGACGCCGGCAATGGCGGCAAAGCGCTTTGCGGCAACCTTGTCGAAGGCAAGATGCGACGACGTCGAACCCGATCCGGTGTAGGGAACGCCACGCAGCTCGCAGGCGGCCTGCAGCTCTCCATTCTCGGCGCGGCCGCCATGCAGGCCCAGCACCAGCAGCCGACCGTCGCCCCGGGCGCGATCCAGCGCCTGCTCGATGCTGGCGCCGACCTTGCGGCCGCCGGGCGTGAACTCTTGCTCGAACGGACGCGCATGCCCGGTCAGGGTCTTGGCATCGGTTTCGTGGACGCTGTCGTCGGCGGCCCAGAACCAGAGTTCGGCTTCCGGCAGCGCCTCAGCCAACGCCTGCGCGCTCGCGACCGACACCAGCCGCTCCTTGTTAGTCCCGCCGAATAAGATTGTGACCCGCATTATTTCTTCTCGATGCCAATCCGCTTGATTTCCCAATGTAGCTCGATTCCCGATTTTTGTTTGACCCGTTCGCGCACGGTTTCGCCCAGCGTTTCGATGTCATGGGCGGAGGCGTTGCCAGTATTGATCAGGAAATTGCAATGCATGTCCGAGACCTGCGCGCCGCCGAGGCGCAGGCCGCGGCAGCCGGCTGCATCGATCAGCTTCCAGGCACTGTTGCCGGGCGGATTCTGGAAAGTCGAGCCACCCGTCTTCTCCCGGATTGGCTGCGCGGTCTCGCGATGGGTCTGCACCTCGTTCATGCGCGCGCGGATCGCCTCCGGCGTTGCAGGCTGGCCCCGGAAGCGCGCGGAGGTAAAGATGACGGAGGGATCGACGCCGGAATTGCGGTAGACGAATTTCATGCCGGCGTTGGAGAAAGTGTGGGCGTGGCCGTTGCGATCGATGCCGGTGGCGTCGAGCAGCACGTCCTTTGTCTCGGTGCCGTTGGCGCCGGCATTCATGCGCAGCGCGCCGCCGATGGTACCGGGAATGCCAAAATAGAATTCGAGCCCGGCGACATCGGCGGCCGCCGCGGTTTCCGCCACGCGCTTGTCGAGCGCCGCCGCGCCGGCCGTGACGATATCGCCGTCGACGATGGTTTCGCCGAAGGCGCGCGGGCTGAGACGGGTCACAACGCCCGCGATGCCGCCATCGCGCACGATCAGATTCGAACCGACGCCGACGACATAGACGGGAACGTCGCGAGGAAGTTGTTTCAGGAAATAAGCGAGATCGCTTTCATCTGCCGGTGTGAACAGCACCTGCGCCGGACCGCCGACGCGAAACCAGGTCAATTCCGCCAGCGACTGGTTGGCGAGCAACCGGCCGCGCAGCTGCGGCATCGCGGCTTTCAGCTCCGGCGTGATGTCGGGAAAGGCCACGCTCACCCCAGCGCCTTCAATTCGCCGGGCAGCGCATAGGCCCATTGCGTGATGCTGCCGGCGCCGAGGCAGACCACGAGGTCGCCCTTGTGCGCGAGGCCTTTGACGATGCCGGCAAGATCGGACGATTTCGCCAACGGGATCACCTCGCGATGGCCATGCGCGCGCAAACCAGCGACGAAGTGATCGCGGTCGAGCCCTGAAATCGGCGCCTCGCCGGCCGGATAGACGTCTGCGACCACCACCGCGTCGGCGTCGTCAAAGCAAGTGCAGAATTCCTCGAACAGCGATTGCAGGCGGGTATAGCGATGCGGCTGCACCACCGCGATGATCTTGCCGTTAGAGGATTCTCGCGCAGCCTTCAGCACCGCCGATATCTCGACGGGATGGTGGCCGTAATCGTCGATCACGGTGACGCCGTTGACCTCGCCGGTACGGGTGAAGCGCCGCTTCACACCGCCGAAGCCCGCGAGCGCCTTACGGATGGTGTCGTCGGGCACGCCAAGCTCATGCGCGACCGCGATCGCCGCCGTCGCATTCGACGCATTGTGCTGGCCCGGCATCGGCAGAATGATATCCTTGATCTCATG
>DASXCX010000041.1:0-4910 GCA_036490955.1 Allostellaceae bacterium
TGAGGCCGTACGGCCCGAGATCCGGCAATATTTCCTCGAAAGCGATCTCGACGGCACGCCCTTCAACCGCTCGAAACGAGCCGTCGTCTATCAGCGCGCCAAGAGCCAGCTCGACAAGCGGCCCTTCGGCACGCAGCAGGATGTCTATGGCGGTGATTTCGAGTGGATCAATCATTCGCTGGCGCCGCGTCCGCCGATCGGCAGCGATTTCCGCGTCACCATCGGCGGCCCGCAATGCCGCCAACCCTATTCCGCCTCGATCTACAATATCTCGGCCATGAGTTTCGGCTCGCTCAGCGCCAACGCGATCCGCGCGCTCAACAAAGGCGCCAAGCTGGGCAATTTCGCTCATGACACCGGCGAAGGCGGCTTCAGCCGCTATCACCGCGAGTTCGGCGGCGACATCATTTGGGAAATTGCCAGCGGCTATTTCGGCTGCCGCAATCCCGACGGCAGCTTCTCGCCCGAGCGTTTCGCCGAATGCGCCACCGTGCCGCAAATCAAGATGATCGAGATCAAGCTGTCGCAAGGCGCCAAGCCCGGCCACGGCGGCGTGCTCCCCGGCCCCAAAGTCTCCGCCGAGATCGCCGCGGCACGCGGCGTGCCGCAAGGCGTCGATTGCATCTCGCCCGCGCGCCATCCCGCTTTCTCGACGCCGATCGAGATGGTGCATTTCATCGCTCAGCTGCGCGAGCTTTCCGGCGGCAAGCCGGTCGGCTTCAAGCTCTGCATCGGCCACCCTTGGGAGTTCATGGCAATCTGCAAGGCGATGCTGGAAACCGGGATCCGGGCCGATTTCGTCGTCATCGACGGCAAGGAAGGCGGCACCGGCGCGGCACCTCTGGAGTTCACCGACCACGTCGGAACGCCGCTGCGCGAGGGCTTGAGCTTCGCCCACAATTGCCTGATCGGGGCGGGTCTGCGCGAGCACATCCAGATCGGTGCAGCAGGCCGCATCATCACCGGCTTCGACATCGCGCGCACCCTCGCGCTGGGCGCCGATTGGTGTAATGCGGCACGCGGCTTCATGTTCGCGCTCGGCTGCATCCAATCTCAATCCTGCCACACCGATCACTGCCCGAGCGGCGTCGCGACGCAGGACCCGTTGCGCCAAAAGGCACTCATCGTCCCGGACAAAGCCGAGCGCGTGCGCCGCTTCCACGACAACACGCTTGCCGCGCTCGCCGAGCTGATCGGAGCTGCCGGGCTTGAACATCCCAACGAGATCGCGCCACAGCACATCTTGCGCCGCGTATCACAAGCGGAGGTCAGCAGCTTTGCCGAGATCTATCCTCGGCTCGAGCCGGGCTCGTTGATCAACGGCAGTGCGGAAGGCTTCTATGCCGGCAACTGGGCATTGGCCGATGCGAGCAGCTTCGTCGCGCGGCCGGTGAAACGCGTTCTCGTCGAAGCCTGATAGGGCTTTATTCGAGCAAACCTTCGGCCGGGACTAGGATTGGCGTTCCATCAGCCCCGTTATCGTATCGCTAATATCAGACAGAATGGCGTTATAAAGAGGCACATCAAGACGGACTGTTCCGGCATCGTCTTCAAATGCACTGAGGGCGCTGTCGAAGAGTTTTTTGTAGCAAGTTGCGTTGGACAACAGTGAGCGTAAATTCCACCCGATCCACGTTGGTAGTCCGTCATATCGCTTCCAGCCAGCTTGGTTTGGCACTAAGGGCTTTGGTCCGGCCACGGATACTGTTTGATTGCCAGTCCTTCGATCTCGTTCCGCAAGGCATGATCGAATGCGATAATCGCATCAATGGGAATTGGCCCGAGACCGTGGTACGGCTCGAAGGCGTAAGTAATATTTAAGCCGGGTCGCAGGCGATAACCTACGTTGCACCAAGCGACACCGGTTCTGCGTATGGCCGGATCGCATTCGACGACAAATTGTCGACCTGTCGGCGTCATATAAAGATCCAGCGGAGCCACATAATCGGCGGCCCAATCTTCAACGGCGGCATCTTGCTTTGGCCTGATACGACAGGCGTCCATACCGTTAGCGATGCGCTCATGAATAGCCGCACGAGCACATGTGCTTTTTGCTCGGACCTCTTCTGACAGCTCCCAGGCCCAAGGCGTGCTAGTTTGCGGATCGTCGCTAATCAGCTTAAGCCGTTCTGCCATCCAAAGTTTCCCTTTGTTTGGCGAGGGTATCCCGTACGCGAAGTAGGTGTAATTGAGCAATTGCATTGGATTGTTTGGACAACCCTCCTGCCCCAAAGGATCGGGGGGAGCCAAACGCTTGATGTGCATGCTAGGATCGATATTGCCTATCACCGCCCCTGAATTCGGACGCCCGACCGCAAGGACATTGCGATCTAGAGCAATAAAAAACTTTTCTCCGGCGTCTGCCTTGCATAAGGCCGGATCGTAATGAACCTCCGCGGCGCTACTTGGCACGATGTTAACCGATAACAAAGACGCACCCAATAACGCTGTAGCCGTCCTTGCCGGCTTTCGGATTTTGCTGAAATTCCTGAGAGCGAAAAAATTCCAATTCATGTTTCTCTCTCTCTCAAGCTTCCTGCTCGTATCGTAGCAGAGGAGAGAGAAGGTATTCGATGACTTGACCTTTGCCAGTCTTGATTTCGACTGTTACAGCCACGCCCGGACTAAGGTTAACGAGCCTGTCATCGACCGACATTTGCGTATTGAGCGACACGCGTGTCGCATAAACGAGTTCTTGAAACGGTTCTACTTAAAGAATTGGTTTTCCGGGCGCGGCACACCGAGATTCTCGCGCAACGTCGCGCCTTCATAGGCGCGACGGAAGAGGCCGCGGCGCTGCAGCTCGGGGATGACGCGCTCGACGACGTCGTCGAGCCCTTCGGGCAAATAGGGGAATTGCAGCGTAAAGCCGTCGCTGGCGCGCGCCTCGAGCCATTCCTCCATGTGATCGGCGATCATCTTGGGCGTGCCGAGGAAGGCGAGCCCGCCATGGCCGCCCATGCGCTGTGCCAATTGGCGCACCGTGAGGTTCTCGCGCTTGGCACGCTCGATCGTCCGCTCGCGCCCGCTCTTGCTGGCATTCGATTCCGGGATCTCTGGCAACGGCCCGTCGGGATCGAATTTCGACGCATCGGTGCCGAGCGCGATCGACAACGAGGCGATGGCGCTTTCGTAATAGACTAGGCTGTCGAGCTTGGCGCGCTTGGCTTCCGCCTCGTCAAGCGAATCGCCGACATAAAGCATCACGCCGGGCAGGATCTTGATGTGCTCGGGGCTGCGACCGATTTTCTCCGCGCGGCCCTTCACGTCGGCACAAAATTCGCGGCCGGCATTGATATTGGAGAGAGCGGTAAAAACCGCATCGGCGACTTCGGCGCAAAGCTGGCGGCCGGCATCCGAAGCGCCGGCCTGCACGATCGCTGGCCAGCCTTGCACGGGCCGCGCGATGTTGAGCGGTCCGCGCACGTTGAAATATTTGCCGCGATGATCGAGGACATGAAGCTTGGCGGGATCGAAGAACACGCCACGCTCGACGTCGCGAATGAACGCGTCGTCGGCCCAGCTATCCCAAAGTCCCGTCACGACATCGAAGAATTCGCGCGCGCGGTCATAGCGCTCGTCATGCTCCATGTGGTCGTCACGGCCGAAATTCTTCGACGCGTCGGGATTGGAGGTGGTGACGATGTTCCACCCGGCGCGGCCCTCGCTCAAATAGTCGAGCGAGGCGAAGCGGCGCGCGACGTGATAAGGCTCGTCATAGGTGGTCGAGCCGGTGGCGATAAGGCCCAGATGTTTGGTCTTCATCGCCAGCGCCGGCAGCAAGGTCATCGGCTCGAAAGAGGTCGTCGTTTGGCCACGGATCAACGCATCCATCGGCTGATTGAGCACCGCGAGGTGGTCGGCCATGAAGAAGGCATCGACGCAGCCGCGCTCCAACGTCTGCGCAAAGCGCGTGATATGGGCGAAGTTGAAATTCGCATCCGGAAAGGCCCCGGGGTAGCGCCAGGCGGCGGTGTGAAGACTGACCGGCCGCATGAAAGCGGCAAGCCGGAGCCGGCGTTTCTCACTCATCGTTTCACCTTTACAGCAAAGGACGGGTTACTTGCGCGAGCCACGACGCCGTCGCGGCATCGAGTAGGGGCGTCAGCGTCGCGCGCACCCGCGCATGATATCGGTCGAGCCAGGCAATTTCTTGCGGCCCGAGCAGCGACGGCTCGATCGCTTCGCGATCGATCGGCGCGAGGGTGATCGTCTCGAAGCCGTAAATCTCGCGACCCGCCTCCCCGAGTCCGTCGCGCTTTTCGACGACGACGAGGTTTTCGATGCGTATGCCGTAAGCCCCGGTCTTGTAGTAGCCCGGCTCGTTCGAGACGATCATGCCCGGCATCAGCGCCTGGCTGTTCGGCAGTTTCGAGATGCGCTGCGGCCCTTCATGCACGCCGAGATAAGAGCCGACGCCATGACCGGTGCCGTGATCGTAATCGAGCCCGGCCTGCCAGAGCGCATTGCGCGCCAGCGCATCGAGCTGCGACCCACTCGTCCCTTTGGGAAAAACGCATGTCGCCAAAGCGATATGGCCTTTGAGCACGCGGGTAAAGCGATCCTTCATCTCGGCGCTCGGCTTGCCGATCGCGACGGTGCGCGTCACATCGGTCGTGCCGTCGAGATATTGCGCCCCGGAATCGACGAGATAGAAGCTGCCCGGTTCGAGCACGCGCTCGGTCGCTTTGCTGGCATGATAATGGACGATCGCACCGTTCGGCCCAGCGCCCGAGATCGTCGGAAAACTGAGATCACGGAAATTCGTACCCGGGCGGCGGAATTCCTCGAGCCGGTCCGAAACGTCGATCTCGCGCAGCTTTCCCGTGCCGGCTTCACGCGCGAGCCAGGCGAGGAACGAGCTGAGCGCCGCGCCGTCGCGGCGATGCGCCTCGCGCGTACCCTCAAGC
>DASXCX010000042.1:0-18446 GCA_036490955.1 Allostellaceae bacterium
CACGATGACCAGGAGAAAACGACCCATTTTTATTATGCCCGAGACTGGTGACGGGGAAGCGCGATTGGCGAAGCGTCCTGGCGGTATGCTAGGCTGCGGCCGTGAACGACTTGGCCGCAGTCTATCGATGCATGGTGCGCGTTTCAACGATGCCCCGGTCTAAGAGGCGTCGCGGAGCGATGCAACAATGACGCATGCCCTACCTTGGCACATGCCGAAGACGATTGCACTGGTCGGGCTCATGGGCGCCGGCAAGTCGAGCATCGGCCGGCGACTCGCGCAGACGCTCGCCCTGCCCTTCATCGACGCCGATGCCGAGATCGAGGCTGCCGCCGGCGCCAGCATCGAGGAGATTTTCGCGCGCGACGGCGAGGCGGTATTCCGCAATGGCGAGCGCCGGGTCATCGCCAGGCTGCTCGACGGCCCGGCGCAGATCCTCGCCACGGGCGGCGGCGCGTTCATGGACCCGACAACGCGCGGCCTGATCCGCGAACGCGCGATCTCGATCTGGCTGCGCGCCGATCTCGACACGCTGCTGGTTCGCGTCGCCCGGCGCAACAACCGGCCGCTGCTCAAACAGGGGGATCCACGCGCGGTGCTGACCCGCCTCATCGACGAGCGCTATCCGATCTATGCCGAGGCCGATATCACCATCGACACTGTCGACGGGCCGCCGGAAGCAACCCTCGCCAAAGTGGTCGATTCGCTCGATCGTTTCCTGGCGCCGGCGCAGCTTGGGGTCAGCCCGTGAGCCGTCGCGACACGCTGCAGGTCGAACTCGGTACCCGCAGCTACGATATCGTGGTCGGCACCGGCCTCTTGAGCGCCGCCGGCGCGCTGATCGGGCCGGTGGTGCGCCAGAAACGTGCGATCATCGTCACCGACGCGAACGTCGCCAAGCTGCATCTCAAAGCCTTGGAGGCGGGGCTCGATGACGCAAAAATCGCGCATCACGCGATCGTCCTGCCGCCCGGAGAGACGACCAAGGACTTCGCGCATTTCTCGAAACTTTGTGAAGATGTGCTGGCGTTGGGCATCGAGCGCGGCACGCCGCTGATCGCCCTTGGCGGCGGCGTCATCGGCGATCTGACCGGCTTTGCCGCCGCGACCTTGCTGCGCGGCCTCGATTACGTGCAGGTGCCGACGACCCTGCTGTCGCAGGTCGACAGCTCGGTCGGCGGCAAGACCGCGATCGACAGCAAGCACGGCAAGAATCTGATCGGCGCGTTTCATCAGCCGGTGCTAGTGCTCGCCGACATCGACACGCTCGCCACCTTGCCGCCGCGCGAGTTGCTTGCCGGCTATGCCGAAGTCGTGAAATACGGCTTCATCCGCGATCGCGCCTTCTTCGAGTGGCTGGAGCAAGCGGGACCGAAACTCGTCGCGGGCGATACCGATGCGCGGCGCAACGCGGTGCTCAGGAGCTGTGCTGCGAAAGCCGCAATCGTCGCGATCGATGAACGCGAAACCGGCGAGCGCCAGCTATTGAATTTCGGCCACACTTTCGGTCACGCGCTCGAAGCCGAGACCGGCTTTGGCGACGCGTTGCTGCATGGCGAGGCGGTGGCGCTAGGCATGCGGCTGGCTTTCGATCTCTCGGCCGCGCTCGGCATTTGCCCGCGCGGATCGGTCGAACGCGTGCGCCGCCATTACCAGGTTATCGGCCTGCCGAGCGCGATCAGCCAGATCGCCAATGCCCGCCGTTTCACGCCGGCGGCGCTGCTGCAGCACATGGGCAAGGACAAGAAAGTGCGCGATGGCCGTATCACCTTGATCCTCGCGCGTGACATCGGCGATGCTTTCATATCGCGCGAGGTCGAGCGCGCGACGCTCGAAAGCTTTCTCGCCACCGAGACCGCCGCCGCGGTGACCGCTTAATCCATCATTTCCGCCCTAATTTCTTAAGAGAGCCGCGACATGCCGTTACCCGCCGCCGCCCCGCGCGAACCGATCCATACGAGACGAATCGAGTGCCACGGCTACCTGCGCCAGGACGGGCTTTGGGATATCGAAGGCCGCCTCACCGACGGCAAAAGTTATTCCTTCAAGAACGAGCATCGCGGCGAGGTGAAGGTCGGCGATTTCATTCACGAGATGTGGCTGCGCCTCACTGTCGACGACGCGCTGACCATCGTTGCGGTCGAAGCCGCGACCGACAACAGCCCCTTTGCAATCTGCCCGGCGATCCTGCCGGATTTCCAGCAGCTCAAAGGGCTGAAGATCGCCAAGGGCTTCAACGCCAAGGTGTTCGAGCTGTTCGGCGGGGTGCGCGGCTGCACCCATCACGTCGAGCTGATCGGCCGGCTGGCGACGGTCGCCTTCCAGACGGTCTTCCCCTATCGCAACCGCATGAGCGCTCAGACCGGTGCGCCGACGCAGACCAATCGCCGCATGCGCCTGCTCAACACCTGTCACGCTTTTGCCGAGACCGGCGAGCTGGCGCAGAAAATCTGGCCCGATCTCGCCGAGAAGGCGAAGACCTAACTAAAGCTCATGCTGCCGGCGGGATTTCCCGCGGCACCACCGGCAGAGTGAGCTTCAGCTCGCGCCGCAATACCACCATCGGCACCGAGACGCCGAGTCGGTCCTCGACCAGCAAACGATGCAGCTCGTCGATGTTCCCGGTCGGATGGCCGTCGAGTTCGACGATGATATCGCCACTCAGCAATCCGGCCGCAGCCGCCGCACCGTCTTGCGAGACGCTCTGTGCCTGAACGCCGCTTTCGCGCGTGAGATCATGAAAGCGCATGACTTTACGCGCAATCGGCACGTTCTGCCCGGCGACGCCGATATAGCAGCGGCGCACCCGGCCCTCGCGGATCAACCGCGCGGCGACGAACTCGACCGTATCGACCGAGATCGAGAAGCAGATGCCCTGTGCCATCGCGATGATCGCGGTGTTGATGCCGATGATGTCGCCGGCCGAATTGACCAATGGTCCGCCGGAATTGCCGGGATTGAGCGCGGCGTCGGTCTGGATGACGCTGTCGATCAAGCGGCCGGAGCGCGAGCGGAGGCTGCGGCCGAGCGCGCTGACCACGCCGGCGGTCACCGTCGCCTGGAAACCGAAGGGATTGCCGATCGCAACGACAAGTTGACCGACGCGCAGATCGCGCGACGAGCCGAGCCGCGCCCAGGCCGGCGTCTCGCCGTTGAGGCGGAG
Organism: Allostellaceae bacterium; assembly: GCA_036490955.1. Lineage (GTDB taxonomy): Bacteria > Pseudomonadota > Alphaproteobacteria > ATCC43930 > CGMCC-115725 > CAIKMD01. The sequence continues at coordinate 3,164 of DASXCX010000042.1, forward strand.
CACGGCGAGATCGGTATCAGGATCGTCGCCGACGATGCTGGCGGTCAGCGAATGGCCGTCGGCGAAGGTTGCAAGGATGCGCTTGGCGCCCGCGATCACGTGGCTGTTGGTCAGGACATAGCCGTCGGGCGTAAAGACGACGCCGGAGCCGCTGCCGCCCGGACCCTTCTGCGCCTCGATCTGGAGATGCAGCACGGCCGGACCGACCTTGTCGACGGCACCCATCACCGCACGCGAATAGGCGTCGAAGGCGGCGAGGTCGCTGGCGCCCGAACTGACGGACGTCTCGGGCTCGGGTCGGAGTTGGTCGAGTGTGTTGATGTTGCTCATGGGCACCTCTGGGCACCTCAAATGGGAACGGGTTACGGCCTCGACAAGGCTAGAGCATCACCAGCCCCATGCGCGCGGCGCGGGCCAGCGCTTCGGTCCGCGTGTCGGCGTCGAGCTTGGCCAGTATCGAGGCGACGTGGAATTTCGCCGTGTGGAAAGAGATGCCGAGCCGACGCGCGATCACCTTGTTCGAGGCGCCGTCGGCCATCGCCGCCAACACCTCGCGCTCGCGCGGCGTCAACACTGGTGTCTCATCGGCATGAGGCGAGGCCTCGATACCGGCGAGCATCCGCAGCGCGAGATCGGGCAGGAGCCGGAAACCCTTCCTGGCCAGCGCGATCGCCGCACCGACGGTCGCCGCGTCCGTTTTGCACGGCAGCACCGCAGCGGCGCCGGCAAGAGCAAGATCGGCGGCCTCGGCTTCATCGGCCAAGACGATAAACCGCGCCGCTTGCTCAGTGAACGCAGCAAGATCATCGGAATTCAGCCCTTCGGCCAAGACGATGTCGATCGGCTGCCGATCGAGCAGGCGCTGCAATGCCACGACGTCACCGGTGCCATCGACGAGGACGCCGTTGGCACGCGCGACGGCTTCGAGAGCGCCACGGCGGGCGCTCTCGGCCGCGAAGATCGCAATGTTCGGCATCGCCTCTATGTGGGAGCGCTGCGGCGCCCGCCCAAGAGCGGGCTAGCGTGCCGCCTGATTGGGAACGGGGCGCTCGCCGATGGTGAGGCTGAGCTTCGTTGCCGCGCCGCCACGGATGACGTCGAGGGCCACCGCCGTGCCGACCGTTTCCGGCGTCAGCAGATGCATCACTTCGCGCACGCGGGTCACGGGCGTGCCGTTCCAGCCGGTGATGATGTCGCCCACGAGCAGCCCGGCTTTGACGGCGGGGCCTTCGGGATCGAGGCTGATCGCCAGCACGCCGGCGGGCTGCGGCACCGGCCGGAGACCGGCGCCGAGATAGCCGCGTGCGATACGGCCTTTGGCAAGCAGTTGGTCGACAACGCGATCGATGGTCGAGCGCGGGATCGCCAGCGCCCTGCGCCGCGGGCCGGTCACCGTCATGCCGAGCACTTCGCCTTTTGTGCTCAACAGCGCGCCACCTTCGGCACAAGGCGAGAACCGCAAATCGAGGCGGATGAAGTGATCGATCGTGCCGCCGCGACGGCTGTGCCACGGACCAGCCGCGACCGCCACTACGCCTGACGCGGCAATCGCGCCAAGCGGATGCCGGCCAACAGCCAAAACAAGATGACCGGCGCGCACGGCGCTGGCATCGCCCAGCGTTGCAACTGGGAAACTGGGCGCGTCGACGCGCAGGACCGCGATATCCGTGCTCGGATCCCGGCCGACGAGCGTCGCAATGTGCTTGGTGCCGTCAGCCGCGACGATCTCGATGCTCTCATCGCGTTCCAGTGCTTCCTCGGCGGTGACGATGACGCCAGGGCGCCAATGGATGCCGCTTACCGGCCAGCGACCGCCGCTGGCAACGGCGACGACACCGGCTCCGGCACGTTCGGTGAGATCAGCGAGACGATCGGAAAATTGGCTGAGGATATCGGTGGTATCGGTCATGAGGCTCTCCGCGGCTGCATGACCTCGATATGGCAGCATGGCGATCGCCACACCATCCGCCGGATGGCCAGGAGACGGACTAGACAGCGCCGGGCCAGGGCGATGGCATGCGCAGGAAGGTCAGGCGCATGAAGTCCGCGACCTTCTTCCATTTGTCGTCGCCGTCCGACGGCAGGTAATTGCCGTGGCCGTAATCCAGGCTGTCGGCGATCTGCCACGGCGCGAGGATTTGGGCGGAAGCGGGCACCGCCGGCCCGCTATAACCCAGCGCGGGGCGGAACGGCGTATGGTCGTCATGCAGCAGATCGGCGAAGGGATCGCCGATCGTGAAAGCGATCTTCAGCACGTCGTCGCTATGGGACGCCAGCAACGATACGGTCGCGACGCGGCCCAAAGCGGCGGCATACTCGGCCGTGAAGCAATCGCAATTGATGGCGCCGGCAGCGATGCAAGCGGTATCGATGCGCCCGGTGATCGACATGATCGCTTGCAGCACGAAACGCGCCCCAAGACTGTGCGATGCAAAAGAGACGCTCTGCGCTCCGGCTGCCCAGGTGTTGCAGAACTGCGCGAGACGCTGGCCGCAATCGATCGCGACATCGCCCTCGAAGGGATAGTCGACCACCGGCAGCCACGCATCGCCCGGCCACAACATGCCGATGAAGAGATTGGGCGATGGCAGAGCGAGATAGTCGCCAAGCCGCCCCAGCGCCTTTGCGCCGCTGGCGTAATTGACGTTGAAGCCGTGCGTCGCAAAGAGAATGTTGCGTCCGGCAAAGATCGCTGGCGCTTGCGCCCAGGGAACAACGCTGAGCGATGGCGGATCGGTTGTACCGTCGCCTTCGAGCAGATAGGGATCGATCACGGCACCGCCGACGCCGGCCGAGCGGAAATTGAGGAAATAGGTCACCGTCGAATGCCGCGCTGCGTCGTCTGAAGCGCCGTGGCCGCGGCTTGAAGCGATGAGGCGAGGTCCTTGGCAACCGGCGCGAGCGGCACCGCGGCGAGGCCGACGAGCAGCCCCAGGCCGACATCATTCCAATTGCCGCCTTTGATCAAGCAACTGCCGGCAATACCGAAAATGACGGCAAAGATCATGGCCAGGATTTTTGTGCCATTGCGATATTGCTGATCGCCGCGTTCATAGGCTTCATCCAGAACCGCGCTCAAGATCGCGTCGAATTGGCCGAGCGTATTGGTCTCTGCCGGCGTGAGCGCCGTGTTGCCCTGAGCCCGCCCGGCGACTTTGTCCGCAACCGATGCCAGCGTCTTTTCATCGACGCCCGCCGCTCTGGCGAGCTCGACGGCATTGCCGGCCGTCAAGCCGAGATGGATGAGCGCTTTCGCCTTGGCTTTTTGATCCGCCTTGGCGACGCCATTGACCCAATTCGCGCGGAGCGTCTCCAGAAGCGTCGCCTCGGTGAAAGCGCCGTTGGCGGATTTCGGCAGGAAGGGGCTGAGCGTCCGCTTGATGCCCGGAAAGCCGAAATTTGACGGCCCACCGCCGAAGGCTTTCAGCGCATCGACAAAGCCCATCGATGTTGTGCCGAGTGCCGCGACGGCGGCAATGATATTGCCGACACTCTGGATGAGGTCCGCGTTCGCTGGGTCCGCCATCTCTCCCCCCAAGGGACGATCGTTTACGCACGATTTAGCCGCGTCAGTTTCCCGTATCGGACAAAGACTGCGCAAGCGGATCAACTCACGCATTCGGATAAGCCCGGGCGACTTTCTCTAACCCCAAGATTTACCGGGCAAAACCAGTGTCGTTAAAGCTTCGTTAGCGGGTTTCGGGGAAGCTCTGGGCATGCTCGACGGCATGATCGCGTCTCGTCAATCGGCCGGCGCTGTCCGTGCTCGGGCTGGCCTCCCGCGCCTTCTCACCTTCACCACTCTTTTCCCCAACGAGGCCGCGCCGACGCATGGCGTGTTCGTCGAGAACCGGCTGCGCCACCTCGCGGCGAGCGGTCGCGTCTCCGCGCGCGTGGTTGCCCCCGTGCCGTGGTTCCCGAGCAGCGCGCCGATCTTCGGTCGCTACGCCGGCTTCGCCAAAGTGCCACGCCGCGAAGAACGCTTCGGTCTCGCCATCGAGCATCCGCGCTATCCGGTACTGCCGAAATTTGGCATGAGCGCCGCACCGCTGCTCTTGTTCCTCGCCGCTCTGCCGATGCTGCGCCGGCTGCAAGCCGAGCAGGATTTCGATCTCATCGACGCGCATTATTTCTATCCCGATGGCGTCGCCGCGATACTGCTCGGCCGCGCGCTCGGCAAGCCGGTCACGATTACAGCGCGCGGCACCGACATTAACTTGATTCCGCGGCTTGCGCTGCCGCGGCGGATGATCCGCTGGGCCGGAGCGAAAGCCGCCGGCATGATCGCGGTGAGCGAAGCACTGCGCCGCGAGATGATCGCGCTGGGCCTGCCCGGGGATCGCATCCGCACGCTGCGCAACGGTGTCGACCTTGCGATGTTCAAGCCGATTGCGCGCGACGAGGCTCGCGCCGCGCTCGGCCTCGACGGGCCGACCTTGCTTTCGGTTGGGCATTTGATCGGGCGCAAAGGCCATGACCGCGTTATCGCCGCGCTTGCCAAGTTACCATTGTATTCGCTGCTCATCGCCGGCGACGGACCAGAGCGCGCCGCGCTCGAGAACCTCGCTTGGTCTCACGGTGTTGCCGACCGCGTGCGCTTTCTCGGCGGCGTACCACACCACGCGCTCGCGCGGATCTATGCTGCCGCCGATGCGCTCGTGCTGGCCTCGAGCCGTGAAGGCTGGCCCAATGTTTTGCTCGAAGCGATGGCGTGCGGCGCGCCGGTCGTTGCTTCAAATGTCTGGGGCGCGCCCGAGCTGATTTGCGATCCCGCCGCGGGCGTGCTGATGCCCGAGCTCAGCACCGCGGGCGTCGTCGCCGGCGTCAACACCCTTTTCGCCGCGCTGCCGAGCCGCGACGCAACCCGCCGCTTCGCCGAGCGCTATAGCTGGGACGAGACCACTGCCGGCCAGATCCAGCTTTTCGAAGAGATCCTTTCCGGTCACCCCGGCGCAGCACCGGCGGTCATCCCGACGCTCGGCATAAAGGCATCCTGATGCGCGAGCCTATCGCGCAAAACGCCGTCGCGCCGCTGCGGCCGCAAGCGAGTAAACCCGTGCTGCTCGAGCCGGTCGGCTTCCTCGGTCAAAGCGTGCACCCGATCGCGCTCGGCCGCGACACGCCGCCGATGTTGCAGGTGATCATCGACACGGAAGAGGAGTTCGACTGGTCGCAGGCTTTCGATCGGCGCAACATCGGGGTCGAGAATCTCGCACATCAGGAAAAGGCGCAGCGCATCTTCGAACGGCATGGCGTGCGCCCGACCTATGTCATCGACTATGCCGTCGCCAGTCAGAGGCATGGCTTCGCGCCGCTGCGGTCGATCGTGGCACGCGACGCCGCGGATATCGGCGCGCATCTTCAGCCTTGGGTCAATCCGCCTTTTGACGACGCCGTCGAAGAAAGCGATCGCGTCCGGAGTTCCTTCCCCGGCAATTTGCCGGCCGAGCTCGAGCATGCAAAGCTGCGCGTGCTGACTGAGGCGATCGAAGACAATCTCGGCATCCGGCCGGCCGTCTATCGCGCCGGCCGTTATGGCCTTGGCCCGGCGACGTTCGGAATGCTCGACGCGCTTGGTTATGAGATCGATGCCAGCGTGTTGCCGCGCATCGATCTGAGCGGCAAGCACGGACCCGATTTCACCGCGCTCGGACCGGAGCCTTTCTGGTTCGGCACCGGCCGCAAGCGCCTCGGCATTTCGCTTTCGGTAGGTTTCACGGGCGCTCTGGCTCGCCATCACCGCGTGCTCGATCCGCTCGTCAATCATCCGCTCGTCGGGGCAGCACGGCTGAAGGCCGCGGCGTCGCGCTTCGGCCTCTTCGATCGCATCTGCCTCTCCCCGGAAGGCTTCACCCTTGCCGAGCAGAAACGACTGACCCGGCAGCTCTTCGTGCAAGGCCAGCGGCTGTTCAATCTCTCGTATCACAGCCCATCGCTATGGCCCGGCTCGACACCTTACGTCCGCAACGAGGGAGACCTCGCGCAATTCCTCGAGCGGCTCGAAGCCTATCTCGTCTGGTTTGCCGGCGAGCTCGGCGGATGCTTCACGACGCCGATGGAGATCAAGCGCCTGCTCGAGGCACGCTGAGCCTTCTCACGCCGGCCGACGCACGCCTATGATGCGCGATGCTCCAGGCGCTCCCGATCGCTGACGCTCTTGCCATCGCCGAAGCCTCGCGCCGCCGCAGTCGCGACGAGCGCGCCATGGTCGATTATCTCGGCATCGGCGGCAAAGATCGAAGCGCGCTCAAGACCCCGGCTCCCGCTTCCTTGGTGATTCCGGACACGATCGATCTCGCCGCTTTCGAGAGCGACGAACGGCGCCGTCTCGAATGGGCGATCGAGGCGCTATCGTCCGAGGCGCGGCGTGAGTTGCTCGCGCTGGTATGGCTGGCGCAGCGGCCGAGCCTCGATTTTGCCGCCGCGATGCGGCGCACAAGGCGCATCCCGCCGCCGGCGCAAACCGGCTACCTCATGGGCGTTCGGCTGGAGCGTTATATCGCACGCGGCCTTGAAAAGCTTGGCTGCCGCGCGCCCTAAGCCCGCCGATTTAGCGGCCGAGGCCCTGAAGATACTGGCTCGCCTGCGCCTCGGTGTCGCCGCTGGTGCCGTCATTCGCCAGCTTCGCCAGCATCTCGCGTGCCGGGCCCATAGCGCCTGTGCGCGAGAGCGTGACCGCGAGATGGAACTGCACGGTTGAATCTTGCGGCATGGCATAAGCGGCGGCTTTCAGATAGGGCAATCCACCCTTAGCATCGCCCTGCGCGACCATGACCCAGCCAAGCGTATCCTCGACCGCGGCGGAGAGGGGCGCCAGCGCGTGCGCGCGATCGGCCAACGCACGGGCCTTCACGTTGCCCTGTTGCAGATAGACCCAAGCGAGGTCGTTGAGCAGCGCGACATCGTCTGGCGATTGCGCGATCAGAGTCTCGAAAACCGCTTGCGCCGCTGGCCAATCTTTCGCCCGCATGTCGAGATCGGCAATCACGCGACGCGCATTTGAATCCGTGGGATGACCGGCGAGCCACGCGTTCAACAGCGCAGCACCCTGCGTGGCGTCGCCGTTCGCGGCGAGGAGCATCGCATGCCGCGTCACAAGCGCGGACGTCGGATGCGCCTCTTCGGCCTCGGCCAGCACGGCCACGGCATCTGCCGGCTTGCCTTCGCGCGCCAGGGCAGCCGAAATCCAGAGCGCGGCGTTGCTCGGATCGTCATGCGGCGCGAGCATCGCTTTCGCCGCGGCTCGCGCCGCCGGCAACCCGCCGAGCTTGTATTCGACTTCGACCGCTTCGCTCTTCAGCCCGATATTGGCCGGCTCGAGCTCAACCGCCCGTCGCAAGCTTTGCCGGGCGCCTTGAATATCATGGGCAGCAACCTGCGCCGCGGCATAGCGCTCGAACAGGACCGCGATGTTGCCGCCGATCTCGGTCGCGCGGCGATAGTTGGCGGCCGCGCCCGCGCTGTCGCCGGTCGCGGTCTGGATGCGTGCCATCAGATCGAGCACATCGAGATTATTCGGGAATTGCGCCACCAGGCCGCGCATGACCGTCAGCGCGTCGTTCCAGTCCTTTTGCTCGGCATAGAGATTGGCGAGGCGCAGCGAAGGCCGTGGATCTTTCGGCTCCCCATCGACCGCCTTTTTCAGCCAATCGACGGCGCCCGCGCTGTCGCGCCGTGAAAGCGCGATATTGGAGAGCGCCACCATGCTGACCGTATCGGCAGGACTGCGCTGGATGAGATCGCGATAGATCGCGGCCGCGTCTTCGGTTCGGCCTTGTGCAAGATAGACCTCGGCGAGATTGCGGCCGGCGATCGCGAAATCAGGATGGGAGCGGTAAATCCTGTAGAAGATATGCTCCGCATCCGCGAATTTGCTCTGCGCGATGCGCGCGAGGCCGAGGAGATTTTGCGCGACAACGTTATCGGGATTGTCGCGCGCATAGGCTTCTGCCGCGGTCGCCGCTTCGCTCACGCGCTGTGCGCGGAGATCAGCGATGATCAACGACGGGCCGGCGATTTGTTCGCCGCCTGTCTGCTCGAAGACCTGCTCGAGCTGTTGGATCGCGAGGTCGGTCTGACCGGCGGCGTAACGCGTCGAAGCGAGCTGGGTCTCAAAATTCGGATCGCTCGATTGCTCCGCGCTCGCCTGGGCAAGCGCGGCGGATGCTTTGTCGTTCTTGCCGAGAGCAAGGTAGGCATTCGCCAGCAGCACCCAGGCCTCGCTGTCGCTCGGCACCGCCTCGACCAAGGGCTCGAGATACTGAGCGGCGCGCGCCGGCTCTTTTCCACGCAACGCGATCTGCGCCATCATTCGCGTCGCCGTCGCATCGTTCGGCACGCGGCCGAGGAACTTGCCGAGGCTATCCTCTGCCTCCGAGAAGCGGCCTTGCGCGAATTGGATGTCGCCGAGCAGGAGATAACCGGCCGGGAAGTTGACGAAGCGCGCGGTAAATTTCTGCAACCGCGCATTCGCCGGGTCGAGCCTGCCCTGGCGCGCGTCGATCAGCGCTTGCAGGTAATTCGGCTCGAACTCGTCGGGCAGATCGGCGAGGATGGCGCGGATTTCCTGACCTGCGATATCGAGCTGACTCTTTGCGACGAGGAGATTCACGCGATCGAGCCGCGCGGTCGTGCTCTGCGGCTCGCGGCCGAGGACGTCATTCACGTAAGCGAGCGAGCCGTCGATATTACCGCGTGCGCGAAGCAGATCGGCTTTCGCCATCTCTGCATGGTTGTCGCGCGGTGCGATCTGCAGCGCCTGGTCGACCTGCTGCTCGCCATCCGCCGCCTTTCCTTGCGACAGGAGCAGCCGCGCCATGCCCAGCTTGGCGTCGACCGAATTCGGATCGAGACGCATGGCGTCGCGCATCAGCGGCTCGGCTTCGGCAATCCGATGCATGCTCAAATAGGCATGGCCACGATAAAGGCGCACCAGCGACTCTTGCGGCGCCGGCCGCGACCCGGCCGGCGCATCGCGCAGCAGTACATCGTATTTTCCGGAGCGCAGCAGCACTTCGGCCAGCACCGGCGCCACTTTTGCATCGTCGCCGCCGCTTTGCAGCGCGGCGCGCGCCTCGGCCTCGGCCGAGGGCATATTGACGAGCGTCAGATAAATCTTCGCCAATTCGAGATGGATATCGGCGTTGTTCGGTGCTAGGCGCGCCGCATTGCGCAGTTGGATCGAGGCGCCGCGGATGTCGCCTTTGCTCATGAGCGCCTGCGCGCTGGTGAGGTAGGAAGCGGGGTCGTCCGCCCAGGCGGCAGAGAGCGCGACAGGCGCGGCCGCCAGGGCCAGTGAAAGCACCAAGGCGCGAGGCGCGATTTTGCTGCGAGCGATCATGATCACCATTCTCGTCGGTGCAGCCGGCACCGCGCCGATTACGATGCGGCCTTGAGGCCGAGGTCTTCGAGCAGGCCGTAAAGCGTCGGCCGACTGATGCCGAGCAGCTTCGAGGCGCGCGAGAGATTGCCGTTGGTCTGGGCAAGCGCCATCTGCACGACGCCGCGTTCGGCTCGTGCCCGTGCCTCACGCAGATCGAGCGAGCCGTTCGGCAATTCGGCGGCGGAGAGCTCGAGATCCGTCTCGGAGATCGTGACGCCGTCCGCCATCACGACCGCGCGCTTCACGCGGTTTTCCAACTCGCGGACATTGCCGCGCCAGGGGTGAGTCGCGATCGCCGCCAGCGCATCCGAGCCGAAGCCCTTGAGCTTGCGGTTGAACTGCCCATTGAACTTCTTGAGGAAATACGTCGCGAGCAGAAGCGCGTCGCCCTCGCGCTCGCGCAGCGGCGGGATCATCATCCGCACCTCGTTGAGGCGGTAATAGAGATCCTCGCGGAATTTGCCGCTCGCCATGAATTCGTCGAGATTCTGATTGGTGGCGCAGATGATGCGCACATCGACCTGGATCGGGCGGTGGCCGCCGATACGCTCGACCACTTGATCTTGCAGGAAGCGCAAGAGCTTCACCTGCATCGGCAGCGGGACATCGCCGATTTCGTCGAGGAAGAGCGTGCCGCCATGAGCGGTCTCGATCTTGCCGATCGTCTGCTTCACCGCGCCGGTGAAGGCACCTTTCTCGTGGCCGAAGAGTTCGCTTTCGAGCAGCGTCTCGGGTATCGCCGCGCAATTGATCGCGACGAACGGTTTCTTGGCGCGCAGGCTCAGGCGATGGATCGCCTGCGCCAGCACCTCCTTGCCGGTGCCGCTTTCGCCGAGCAGAAGCACGGCGACGTCGGTCGGCGCGATCTTCTCGACGGTGCGCAGCGTACGCGACATCTGCGGGCTCGCTCCGACGACGCCATCGATCGGCGAGCGCGGCGCGAGTTCGAGCAGCCGGCGATTCTCGCCTTCGAGATTGGCGAGCCGCGCGGCGCGCTCGACCATGTGATGCAGCAGATCGACATCGACCGGCTTCTGATAGAAGTCATAGGCGCCGAGCGCGATGGCGCGCAGCGCCGCCTCGTGATTCTCCTGGCCCGTCGCAACGATAACCTTGGTCTCGGGCGCGGTCGCGAGGATCGCCTCGAGCGTGATCATGCCTTCGCGCACCGTCTCGGGCTCGGGCGGCAAGCCAAGATCGAGGATCACCACCGGCGGCCGCACGCGGCGGAATTCGGCGATCGCATTCTCACGGTTGCTGGCGACCGCGATATCGCAATCGGCGAGCGCCCAGCGATATTGGCGAATGAGCCCGTCGTCATCCTCGACCAGAAGAACGCTGAGTTTCGTGTCTTTCATGATCCTAAGCCGCCGTCGAGACGGCCCCTTCTTTCGCAAGCGGAAGAATGATTCGCATCGTCGTGCCGGCGCCGGGGGCGCTGATCACGTCGAGATCGCCGCCCGCCGTGCGCAGCAATTCGCGCGTTTGGTAAGCCCCGATGCCGTAGCCTTCTGCCTTGGTCGAGTGGAACGGCCGGAACAACTGGCCGTGGATGAAATCGATATCCATGCCGGCGCCCTGGTCGGCGATATCGATGATCAGCTTGGCGTCGCGGCAGCGCAGGCCGAGCAAGATGCTGGCGCCGGTCGGCGAGGCTTCGATCGCATTGTCGAGCAGCAACTCCACGATCGAGGTCAGGCGCTCGGCCTCCATCGCGACAAGGGCGCTATTCGTCTCGAAGCCACAGGCGATGCGCGCCAAACCGGCGCCGCGCGTCTCGAGCATGCGCCGGAGGACGGGCACCGCGTCGATCATCGCCGGAATTTTCGCCATGTTATCGAGCACATGGTTGGCACGGAGCTGCGCCAAAAGATCGTTCATCCGCGTGACCGAATGGCGGATGGTCGCAAAAGCATCGGCACGGAAGGCCGGGTCATCGCCGTGACGGGCGGCATTGACCGTAACCATGCGCAGTTGCGCCGCGAGATTCTTTATGTCGTGCGCGACGAAGGCGAAGCGCTTGGCATAATCCTGCAGCCGGCGCGAATCCTGGAGTTGTTGGCCCAGGCGCTCTTCGGCGATATAGCTGGCCGCTTGCCGGCCGAGAGCACGCAGCAACTCGAAGCTTTCCCAATTGAGCTCGAACGGCGCGCGCGACGGCGACAGCGTGATGAAGCCGATGAGCTGATTTTGCGCCGCGAGCGGCACGGCGAGCCAGCATTCGCCGAAAGTCGCGTAGGCGCGGCCGCGATGGAACTCCTGGATCCAGCGTCCGCCGCGGAAGCCTTTGACGAAAGCGCTGTCCGCCGACTCGCGCGCATCGCTGGCAAGGCGCATATTCCAAATCGAGACCGGCACGAAATCGCCGTGGCCCCCCGCGCCGTCGCGCAGCCAGAGGGCCCCGCCCTGAGCCTCCACGACATTGGCGATACCCTCGATCGCGCGCTGCTTCAAATCCTCGCCGGCGCCGCGGGCCGAGAGCATGTCGATGAAATTCATCCATTCGAGACGGTAGTCGTAGCGCTGGGCGAAGAAATTGCGCGCGATGAGATATCTGAGCCGCGCCTTGATGCTGCCCGAGGAGACAATCGAGGCAAGCACAAGGATGCTGCCGAAGAGCGCCGCCACCTGCGTGACCCGCCCCCATTCGCCGCCGTCCGGATCGCGCAGCAAGCTGGCGACGGTGGCGATGGCGAGCAGGAATATACCCGAGGCCACGAGAGTGAGACTGTGCAGCACCAAGCTTTGCGAGAGATGCAGTTCGACCTTCCAGCCGCGGTTGCGCCTCAAGGTCAGCGCGAGGAAGGGAGCGACCAGGCAGACGACAGCCGGCCGTGCGGCAGTGAAGACGTCGCTTACCCAGCCGAAGAGCAGCGCGTCGGAATAAAGGAAGAGCTGATAGGCAAAGAGGCCGCCGAGCGCGATACAAAGCGGCACCACGCTCCACTGGCGCCGCGCCGGCGTGTTGCGAAAGAGATTTTCGACCAGTAGCAGGCCGAAAATCGCGATCGCTTCGCGGCCTATGATCTGGGCCTCCGCGAGCGTGCCCGCGCCGGCCTTCAGTGCCAAAAGGATGTCGTTCCAAAGCACGCCGCAGCCGACTACCGCCGGCAAGGTCAGCATCACCAGACGCAGCTGCGGATCGAAACGGCTATTGACGGTCGGCGCGATCAGCAGCGAAAGGAAAATCGTCCAGACCAACAGGGGCGCGATTTCGAGCGCCGGCCGCGCCGCCATGAATATCGCGCCGCCGGCAAAGACCGCGATGGCCCATACCGCCGTCAGCCCGCAAGCCAGCGATGCGAGCGCCGTTTCGCGGCGCCACGGCCGACAGGTCAGCGTCAGCGCGAGCAGTCCGGAGTAAAGAACGGCGCAGAAGAGGGCCGAAGCACCCGCCGCAGTCATTCGCTTAACGAGCGCCTTCGCTGAAGAGGATCACGCGCACGGTGTGCATCAGGATCACGAGATCGAGGAAGAGCGTGCGGTTCTTCACGTAGTAGAGGTCGTAAGCCAGCTTCTGCTTGGCGTCTTCGATCGACGCTCCATAGGGGTAATTGACCTGCGCCCAGCCGGTGATGCCTGGCTTCACCGAATGGCGTTCGCCGTAGAAAGGGATCGCCTTGGCGAGCTGGGCGACGAAGAACGGACGCTCCGGCCGCGGCCCGACGAAGCTCATGTCGCCGCGCAGCACATTGAAGAGCTGCGGCAGCTCGTCGATGCGGAATTTACGGATGAAGTAGCCGACGCGCGTGACGCGCGGATCGCCATTCGCGGCCCAGCGGATGCCGTCACGCTCGGCATCGTCGCGCATGGAGCGGAATTTCAGGATGTCGAAGCTGTTGCCGCCGAAGCCGACACGCTCTTGGCGATAAAGCACCGGGCCGCGGCTTTCGAGCCGCACGGCGATGGCCGTGATCGCCATTACGGGCAGCGTGCAGACCAGCAGACCCAGCGAGAGGAGCACGTCGAAAACACGCTTCATCGCGTTGTCGATGGGACTCAGCCGGAAGCCGTCCGAATAGATCAGCCAGCTCGGTTGCAGCGCCTCGATATCGATGCAGCCGTTCTCACGTTCCCAGAAAGACTGATAGTCGACGACATTGATGCCTTGGACCTTGCAGTGGAGAAGCTGGCCAACGGGCATACCGCGACGCTCGTCGGTCGCGACCACGATTTCGCGCGCGCCGATCTCGTGCGCATAGCGCGCCAGCGCACGATCGTCCTCGGCCCGATCGAGATCGAGCGGCGCGCCCATCACAAGGCGAAGATCGCCGCAGGCATGGACGAAAGCTTTGGGGATGAAATAGCGATTGCGGCGATGATCGACGAGCTCGGCGATGCGGGCGGCGCGCACGCCCGTGCCGACGACGACGACCCGGCGGCGAAACACATCTGAATCGGAGACTTTGAGGAAGCCAACCCGGGTGGCCAGCACGCAGCTCATCCAGACGAACGTCCCCTTGAGAAAGAGGATCGACCAGTTCGAACCCGGCGCCGTCGCCATTGTCTTGTCGAAAGCCAGGGCGACGAGCGCCGCCGCCGGGGCAACCAGCGTCACCGCCAAAAGGATTTTGATGGCCATGACGCGGGAATCGAGGAAGACATCGTAATTGTAGAGGCCGACCGCCGTCATCGCCAAACCGGCGAGAACAGAGAGTTCCAGCGAAAAGCGCGCCTGCGCGAGGTGAAGCCCGGCCGGGAGAAGTTCCTGCGGGAAGACCGGCGACGCGATGAAATAAAGCGCGCTGGCCACCAGCAAGACTTCAGCCGCACCCAGCAAGACCGCCGGAACCGGAATGAAATGTCCGAAAATTCGCAGCATTCAACCGCTACTCGAAACGAGCCCAAGAATTCGTTGCTTTTGGCAGGTGCAAGAAACCGACGCCCGGCCCCCGACTGACAACGAGGCTATATCCTATGTCAAAGGAGTTTCCAAGTAACAAAGCCCTGCCGTATAAAAAATAACCATATATTCCAGTATATTACGCGGTAATATCGCTTGGATTTTAGGAATTATGGTTAATTAATACTGAATTGATCTCTTCAATACTTGGTTAACGTCGTCCACGGGATGGATCCGCGATTTCGCGCACGCCACCGCTTCGCGGCGCTCGGCGCGCGCGGTACAGTCGATTGAGGATTTGGGAGGGAACGATGGAATTCGGCTATTTCACGCTGAGCGACAATCATTATCTCGACAATTCGCGCAGCGCGAATCAGTTCGTCTCGGACATCCTCGACGAGACGCTGTACGCCGACGCGCTTGGCTTCCACTCCGCTTGGATCGGCGAGCATCATTTCAGCTCGCTCGGGGTCCTCTCCTGTCCGGATCTGACCCTCGCCTATGTCGCGGCGCGGACCAAAAAGATACGTCTTGCCCCCGCGGTCACCGTATTGCCGCTGCACCACCCGATCCGGGTCGCCGAGCAATGGGCAAGCCTCGATCTGCTTTCGGGCGGCCGCGTCGATTGGGCGGCCGGGCGCGGCTATGATTCGCGCGAATACTCGCCTTTCAACGTTTCCTTCGCCGAGAATCAGGCGATCTTCAACGAAGGCATGGAAGTGGTGCGAAAGCTTTGGGCCGGTACCGGGCCCGTGACCCATAAGGGCAAGTATTATTCGTTCGAGGACATGACGATCACGCCGCAGCCGGTGCAAAAGCCGATCCCGGCCTATGTCGCGTCGTTCTCGAAGCCGTCTATCGAGCTCGCCGCGCGCCTCAATTGCGGTCTCGTCGTGGCACCGTTCGCCGCGGCCATGAGCTATGGCGGCCTCAAGCAGGTAGCGGACTTATATAAAGAGACCTGCCTCGCCGCCGGCAACAAGCCGGGCCGGCTGATCTGCTCCTACTTCGCGCATTTCGCCGACACCAAAGAGCAAGAGCTGGCGCAGCGCGCGCGG